>DATHWB010000335.1:0-11983 GCA_035460965.1 Acidimicrobiia bacterium | reverse complement strand
CGAGCGGTTTCGGGTACGGCACCCCGTACCACCCCTCGACCACCTGCGGCCCGGACACGCCGAGGCCGAGGATGAACCTCCCGTCGCTCAGGTGGTCGACGGTCATGGCGGCCATCGCGGTCGCCGCCGGTGTCCTGGCCGACATCTGGACGATCCCCGTCCCCAGCCGGATCCGCGACGTCTTGGACCCCCACCAGGCGAGCGGGGTCAGCGCGTCGGAGCCGTACGCTTCGGCCGTCCACACCGAGTCGAAGCCCAGTTCCTCGGCGACGGCGATCTGTTCCTCCACTCCGCCGGGAGGTCCGGACGCCCAGTAACCGACGAGCAAGCCGAGCTTCACGATCCCCTCCTTCTGTCCGGGCGCGCACCCTAACGGTCGAAGTACACGCGCCCCCGAGTGATCTGCTCAAATGCGAACGCGGTCGAACCCGGGGAGGGACAGATGCGGACGGTGGTGCGAGGCGGTCAGATCTTCGACGGGAGCGGCGCCCCGTTCGCGTCCGGGGAGATGGCGATCGAGAGCGGACGCATCGTCGAACTCGGAACCGACCTGGACGGCGACGAGGCGATCGAACTCGACGGCCGAGCGGTCACACCCGGATTCATCGACTGCCACGTGCACATCGGGTTTCGCGACGTGGACTTCATGGAGGCCCTCAAGCGACCGTTCGCGCTCAAGTACTACGACGCCGCCCACAACCTGGCGACCACGCTGGACACCGGCATCACCACGGCCCGCGACGCCGGCGGCGCCAGCCTGGGCATCAAGGCGGCGGTGGAGCAAGGGATGATTCGAGGCCCCCGACTGCGCATCTCCCTGTCGATGATCTCCCAGTCCGGAGGGCACGGCGACGGTTGGATGCCCAGCGGCTTCGAGAGCAGGCTGTTCGCACTCGACCCGGGAATCCCGAAGACGATCGTCGACTCACCGGACGAGATGCGCCGAGTCGTCCGCGAGCTCGTCCGGGCGGGAGCGGACAACATCAAGGTCGCCACCTCGGGTGGCGTGATGTCGCCTCGCTCCGACCCGCGCCGGGCACACCTCAGCCCTGCCGAACTGGCGGTGCTCGTGGAGGAGGCGACTGCCGCCGGTGTTCACGTCCTCGCCCACGCCCAGGCCACGCAGGGCATCCGCAACGCGGTGGACGCGGGGATCGACTCGATCGAACACGGCATCTACCTCGATGACGAGACCGTGGCTGCGATGAAGCGCCGGGGGACGTGGCTCGTGCCGACGTTGATGGCTCCTCGCGGTGTGCTCAACGCCGCCGACCGGGGGATCACACTGCCGGATTGGGCTCTGCGTAAGGCGGAGGAAGTCATCGCCGCCCATCGGGTGTCGATTCGGCTGGCGATCGAGGCGGGGGTGCGGATCGCCTTCGGAACCGACTCACCGGTGTCACCCCACGGCACCAACCTCGGGGAGTTCGCCTTGATGCAGGAGTTGGGACTCCGACCGCTCGACATCCTGAAGGCCGCCACGGCAAGCGCGGCCGAGCTGCTGCGGGTGGCCGACGACGTCGGCACACTGGAGGTTGGAAAGCGAGCCGACTTCGTCGTGATCGACGGGGACCCGCTGGACTTCACCGACTACCGCGACCGGATCACCGCCGTGTATCAGGGCGGCCGCCAGGTCGGCGGTCCCGACTTCCACGGCTCGTTGACCGCCTGAGAGCCGGACGTCACAGGATGCGGGCAGCCATTTCTGCCAGGGGACTGCGAATCGAGCGGTCGAGGATGACGTGACCGAACAACGGCGAGCCGCGGAACTTCTCGATGAGCGCCGCCATGCCGCCGTACGGGGAGATGTACGGGTTGTCGACCTGGGTGAGGTCTCCGCAGAACACCACCTTCGAGTCCTTTCCCATCCGCGTCATGATCACCTTCAACGTCGACAGCTCCAGGTTCTGAGCCTCGTCGACGATGACGAACTCGCCGGTGATCGAACGACCGCGCAGGTATGTGACCGATGCCAGTTCCAGTTCCCCGCGTGCCAGCAACTCCTCGATGGCGTGCCGAGCACCGTCGACTCCCGCATCCGAGAAGAGGGCATGGAGGTTGTCGTACACGGCCGCCATCCACGGTGTGAGCTTCTCGTCGAGGTCGCCCGGCAGATACCCCATCTCCTGGCGTCCCACCGCCACCAACGGCCGATACACCGAGACCCTGCGGTAGCGGCCCTGCTCGAGCACCTGTTCCAGTGCCGCCGCCAGCGCCAGGAAGGTCTTGCCCGAGCCGGCCATCCCCATCAGCGACACGGCGGGCACGTCCGGGTCGAGGAGGTGATTGAGTGCAACCGTCTGCGCCAGGTTCTTCGGCTCGACGCCGAAGGCCCGCGGGTTGAGCGGCACCCGCTCCACGACCACTTCGGGAGTCGACTCGATCACGCGGGTGACGGCCGACCGAGAGGTCCCGGAACGCAGCACGACGTGCTCGTTCGTCAGGGCATCGACGTCGGTTAGCACGATCTTGCCCTCGTCGAACAGACGGTCGATGACATCGCCGCTGGTCGCGACTTCGTGGATCCCGCGGGCGAGCTCGTCCACCTGGACCGTGTCCCCCCGGTAGTCCTCGACCTCGACCCCGAGTTGCGCCCCCTTGATGCGAAGGGCGGCGTCCTTGGTCACCAACACCGTCTCCGGCTCGGTCTCGGCCAGGTTGAGACACGCGGCGAGGATGCGATGATCCGGTGTGGAAGGGTCGAGCACGATCGGCAGTCGATCGGACAGAATGCCGTTCAGTTCGATGCGGAGTCGTCCGCCCGACGGGAGATCCACCGGCTCGGACATCCCTCCCGGCTCCGAGGCTCCCAACTCCTCCAAGAGGCGAATCGCCATCCTGGCGTTCGTCCCCACTTCGTCGGGCCTGGTCTTCTTCCGATCGAGTTCTTCGACGACGACCAGTGGCAGGACCACGTCGTGCTCGTCGAATCGGAGGGGCGAGTGCGGATCTGCGAGCAGGACGCATGTGTCCAGGACGTAGGTGCGGGCCACCGGTGACGACTCCCCTTGTAGAGCACGACCATCGTGGCCACCCGGAGCGCGAAAACAAAGGACCCGCGCTCCGGCGCCGGGTCTCCCGTTGGTCGACCGGCCGAACCCGATACTCTGTGGGGGTCGACTGAAGGGTGGCTAGGGTTCCGCCGCTCCGGATTCCGGACGGGCCTGGTCCGAGCGCCACGGAACGTCCAAGTCGGAAGACAGCAACGGACCCGCACCTCATCGGACAAAAGCCTCGAGGGGAGATGTCGGCGCTGAGAGATCGCGCCGATACGAGGAGTTCCGATGCCGACCGACCACACCACCAGGGCCACGCTGCAAGCGGTCTTCGTCACGATCCTGTGGGCCAGTTCGTGGGTCCTGATCCGGATCGGGCTGGACTCGGCCGACCTGCAGCCACTCGGTTTCGCCGGGATGCGGTACGGACTGGCGGCTCTGGTGATCTGGGCGACGGTCGTGCGCAGGTCCGGGCCTTCCGGGCTCGCTGATCTGACCTCGGTCCGCATCCGCGAGCTGATCGTCCTCGGCATCGTGTTCTACGCCCTCACCCAGGGCGCCCAGTTCGTGGCTATCGCCAATCAGCCGGCAGCAACGACCAGCCTGGTGCTGTCCTTCACCCCGCTGCTCGCCGCTCTCGTCGGGATGGTCGTGCTCGGTGAACACGTCCGACCCATCCAGGTCGTCGGCATGGTGGCGGTGGCGGCAGGGGCGTTTCTCTACTTCACCGGCTCGCTCGGAGCCACCGCAGTCGGTATGGCTGCCTCCTTGGTCTGCCTCGGCTCCAACACCGCCGCGGCAATCCTCGGCCGCAGAGTCAACCGCCGTACCGATTCCGACCCGCTGCTCGTGACCGCCGTCTCCATGTCGATTGGGGCCGCGGTCCTGCTCATCGTCGGCGCCGTGGCCGAGGGCATCTCGCTCCCGTCGCCGGCCGCCTGGCTGATCATCGCTTGGCTGGCGGTGGTCAACACCGCCTGGGCGTTCGTGTTGTGGAATCGATCACTGGTGCATCTGCCGGCGGCCACGTCGGCGGTGATCAACAACCTGATGCTCGTGGAGATCGCGGTGCTGGCATGGCTGTTCCTCGACGAGCGTCCGTCGGTGGGCCAGGTGGTCGCCATCGCCGTGGTCACGACCGGGGTGGTCGCCGGCAGCGGAGCCTTCGGAGGGGTCAGTCGTCGCTCAGGTGGGGAGCAATCGACCAGTCCGCCACCCAGGGACCATCCTTCGTGACCACGATGTGGGTCACTCCCGTGTTGCGGCTCACCGCCAGATCGTCGTTGATGTCGCTTCCTCTGCCGTGGATGTCAGCCACCAGGGCTTTGATCGCCAACCCGTGCGACACTGCCACCACGCGTTCTCCCGGGGCGGCATCGATCCGATCGACGAACGAGCGCATCCGCCGAACGACGTCCGAGAACCGCTCGGCGCCTCCCCTCGGGAGATCCTCCCCGTCGACGAGCACCCGCCGCGCGACCTCGTCGCCCGCGATCAGATCCTCGTAGTACGAGCCTTCCCACGTCCCGAAGGCCATCTCCATGAGATCGTCGTCCGGGTTGGGTTCGGGTGGGGCGAAAGC
Organism: Acidimicrobiia bacterium; assembly: GCA_035460965.1. GTDB lineage: Bacteria > Actinomycetota > Acidimicrobiia > Spongiisociales > ZC4RG35 > DATHWB01. Next base: position 7,405 of record DATHWB010000335.1, on the reverse strand, counting down.
GGCAGCGGTCTCCATCGCCCGCTGAATGGGACTCGACCAGATGCGATCCACCGCGCCGTACACACCGGCGAGTCTGGCGGCCTGATCCCTTCCCTCGTCTGCCAACCCCCAGCAGCTCTGGCCCTGGATCCGCCGATCGCGATTGGCGTGGGTGAGGCCATGGCGCACCACCCCGATGACCGGGTTCCCCTCCTCGCGCATTCGGCCGAGGAAACCGGCATCCCACCCGAGGTGGGTGGCATCGTTGAACCCGTGCAGCCGGTAGCGGGGGGACCCGGTGCCGTACGGTTCGTACCGAACCTCGGTGAGAGCCGTGTTGGTGGCGATCGGGAACGTTCGCCGGTCGACCCGGCCCAGCATGCGCCCCACGACGGCGTCGATCAGGCCGCCGTGCGTGACGACCAGCACCGAGCCCGAACCGACGCGCTCGACGAGCCGAGCGACGGCATCCCATGCTCGCTCCTCGAACTCCTGGATGGTCTCGCCGATCTTCCCGAACTTGACCGCCTCCCCCCGGCGGATCGATTGCAGGAGGTCGGGATGCTCCCCGGCGACTTCGGCGAAGGTGCGGCCCTCCCAGTCCCCCAGGTTCATCTCACGCCATGCGGTGTCCGTCTCCACCGGGTGACCGGTTGCGAGCGCGGTCTCGTGGGCGCGCGCGAGGTCGGACGAAACCACGAGATCGAAGTTGCGTTCGGCGAGACGCCTGCCCACGGCCTGTGCTTGGACGCGCCCCTGCGCCGAGAGCGGGGCGTCTCCTTGCCCCTGCCAGATCTCGGCTTCGTTGGCCTCGGAGCGGGCGTGGCGGACGAAGGTGATGCGGACGCTCATGGGCACCGGCGAAGGTAGCCGAACGCCGCGGGCCCCCGGCAATCGCCGGAGGCCCGGGCGCGACGCTTCAGGCGATGAAGGCGCTGGCGAAGATGAGCGACACGATCGTCATGACCTTGATGACGATGTTCATGGCAGGACCGGACGTGTCCTTGAAGGGGTCACCCACCGTGTCGCCGATGACGGCGGCCTTGTGCTCGTCGGAGCCCTTGCCCCCGAAGGCGCCTGCTTCGATGAACTTCTTGGCGTTGTCCCACGCACCACCGGAGTTCGCCATGAAGATGGCGAGCAGGAAGCCGGTCACGAGGGCACCAGCCAGGAACCCTCCGAGCATCTCGACGTCGTAGAAGCCGATGATCAGCGGCAGGGCGACAGCCAGGGCCCCCGGGATGACCATCTCCCGCAGGGCAGCGGCGGTGGCGATGTCGACACACTTGGCGTAGTCGGCGCGAGCGCTCGGGTCGCCCTCCCTGAGACCGGGGATCTCCCGGAACTGGCGTCGCACCTCGTCGATCATGCGGTTGGCGGAGCGACCGACGGCGTTCATCGTCATCGCCGCGAACAGGAACGGGAACGCCCCACCGAGGAACAGCCCGATCACCGTCTCGACGTTGACGAGGTTGATCGTCTCCAAGCGCACGGCCTGGGTGAACGTGGCGAAGAGAGCGAGAGCCGTGACTGCCGCCGATGCGATGGCGAAGCCCTTGGCGACCGCCGCGGTGGTATTGCCGAGCGAGTCGAGGGCGTCGGTCGCCTCCCGGACTTCCTTCGGCAGGTGCGCCATCTCGGCGATGCCACCGGCATTGTCGGCGATCGGTCCGTAGGCGTCCACTGAGATGGTGATGCCGAGGGTGGCGAGCACCCCGATGGCGGCCACCGCCACGCCGTAGATCCCGCCGCCGGCGATGTCGCCGAACGCCCACTCACCCGAGAAGAACGCCACGGCGATACCCACCACGACGACGCCCACGGAGAACGCTGCCGAGCGCATGCCCTCGGCGATGCCGGAGATGATCACGGTGGCGGGCCCCGTCTGGCTCTGGCGGGCGATCTCCTTCACAGTCTTGTACTCGTCGGAGGTGAACCACTCCGAGATCTTCCCGACGAACCATCCCACGACGAGGCCACCGACCACCGAGAACCAGAGTCCGATCGGGTTGGCGAGGCCGGCGTCCCCGAACACCCAGAAGACGAGGCCGAGCACGGCCAAGGCGGTGACGACGAGCGCGAAGTTGGTGCCCCGGTGCAGAGCAGCGGCGAGATGGCTCTCGTCTTTCGTCTTCACGAGGAACGAGCCGATGATCGAGGCGAACATGCCTGCGGTGCCGACGGCCAGCGGGAACATGATGGCGGCAACCTGCAACGTGGGGTTGCCGGAGAAGACGATGGCAGCGAACGCGATCGGGGCGACCAGCGAGCCGACGTAGGACTCGAAGAGGTCGGCACCCATTCCTGCCACGTCCCCGACGTTGTCGCCCACGTTGTCGGCGATAACCGCCGGGTTTCGTGGATCGTCCTCGGGGATGCCGGCCTCCACCTTGCCCACCAGGTCGGCACCGACGTCTGCCGCCTTCGTGTAGATGCCTCCGCCCACACGAGCGAAGAGCGCGATCGACGAGCCGCCGAGACCGACGGCGGTGACGATGTCCGCCCAGCCGTCGAGTTCCAGGACGTTGCGGAACAGGATGTAGGCCAGGACGACCCCGAGCAGACCGAAGCCGGCCACGGTGAAGCCCATCACGGCCCCGCCGCGGAAGGCGATGGGGAGAGCGGCAGGAATGCCTCCGGTGCGAGCCGCTTCGGTGGTGCGGGCGTTGGCGGCGGTGGCGATCCGCATGCCGACGAATCCGGCACCGGCGGAGAGCGCTGCTCCACCCACGTAGGCGATGGCGCCCCACGGGCGGCCCCACTCCAGGAAGACGAAGATGAGGATCGCCATGGCGGCCACGAAGACCGAAACCCAGGTGTATTCGCGGCGGATGAAGGCCATCGCGCCTTCACGAATGGCAGCGGCGATCTCCACCATGCGCTCGTTGCCCTGCGAGGTGGCGAGCACGGCCCGGGTGTAGAACACCGCGAGCCCCAGTGCCGCCACCCCGGCCACGAGCGCGATCGACAGGACTGTGTTTGTCATCGCGTGTTCTCTCCCGGAACGACTAGAAGGGGAGGGCAGTATATGGCCGGTACCACACGGCCCTCCAACTCGGCCCGGGAAGAGATTTAGGGGTCGGGAAGGCCGGACAACGGTCATGGCCCAGCAACTCGAGATGTCAGGGCTACTGAGGGACTCGGTGACTGCCTTCTTCCCGATACTTGGCCGTCTCCCACCGGCGGAGGCCGGTGGCGATGAGGAACATGGCGAGGGTGAGGAGCGACAGCGCCGTGGAAGTGGAGATCAGGACGTTCCACGGTATTCGTCCGTCGATGGTGCGGAATGTCAGGGCGAAGCTGACGATGGTGCCCCAGTTGAACCGGGTTTCGACAAGTCCCAGGTACGCGAGGAACCCGTCGGTGATGATCGCAGCCGAGGCTGCCAGGAAGGCGTACACGGTGGCGAGAGGGAGGAGATGCGGGAGGATGTCACGCCGGAACCGGCGGATCGGTCTCGACCCGGCGACGATGGACGCGTCGATGAAGCCGGAGGCGTTGATGTCCAACGCCCGAGACCGCAGCACCAGTCCGGCTGTGGAAGCCCCGGCGAGCAGTCCGAAGAACGCGCCGAACACGGGGGCGGTGAAGAAGTGACCGAGAACACTCACACCGAGAATGGCCATGACGATCGGTGCGGGTAGCAGCAGTGCTGCGTTGCTGACCACCCAGCCTGTCCAACGGCCGGCGCGCCCAAGCGTCGCCAGTCCCGCAATGAGAATCGACATCGCGAACGATGCGCCAGCCGCTGCCAGAGCCACCGCTAGCCCCGGTTTGGCTCCTTCCATGATCATCGACGCCACGTCTCTGCCGAGCGGGTCGGTACCGAGCAGATGTGCCGTCGACGGTGGCGACGGGTGGAGAAGGTCGTGGTCGAAGCCCGTGATCGGGTTGTAGATCCCCGACGGCCACAGCCAACCGAGCAGCAGCGGGTGCACCACAATCAGAATCACGAAGACCGCGAGGATGCCCAGTCCCAGACGGATGTACGGGTCGGTACTCCAACGCGGACCGTGCGGGATACGACCTGGTGTTACGACGTCGGCGCTCACAGATGCCGCGTTCCGTCGCGGTAGCGCGGGTCGAGCGCCGCGTGGGCGACATCGAGGATGAGACGGGCAACGACGGTGATCACGCCGACCACCAGGAGTGCACCGAGCGCCAATCGGATGTCATTGGTGCCGAGGGCCCCGAAGATCCCAGCGCTCAAACCGGGGTAGCCGACGTTGTAGTCGGCGCCGTTCGACCGAAATGCCGACTCGACGATGACGAGCGCACCCAACACGAGCGGGAAGCTGGCGATGTACCTGCTGATGACCGGCAGAAGGATCATCCGTCCCACATGTCGTCGGGAGATCGTCCCCTCTCTCAGCCCTTTCGCCCGGGCGGCAAACACGAATGGTGCGGTTCGGAACGAACTCGTGACCGTGGATACCAGCAAGGTGGTGTCGGCGAGGTTGATCAGCGCCACCGCCAGCACCGGGAGCACCATCAGTCCGACCAAGTCAGCCAAACGATCGCGGCCGGCGAGACTGACAGCCAGCGAGACCCCGGCCGTTCCGGCCAGGAGCGGGAGGATCAGACCGGCGGCGCGTCGAAGATCCGGTCGCCGGGTCGCTCTCCTGACCAGCACCGTGCCGGCGACCCATGTGAGCACCGCCACGGCGACACCTCCCAGCAGCATCCAGGCGACGGTGGACGGTCCGATCTCGCTCGTTCTCCACAGTTGTTGGTCGAATGCACGGAGACGAGTGAAGACTCCGAATCCCAGCATCTCGGCAGTCCCGTAAGCCAAGAGGAAGGCAAGCCACGGAGGGAACAGCGTCGAGACTGCCGAGAGTCCCAGCATCGATCCGTCTCCCATCCGGGTCGGGCGCCACCCCGCCACACGGCCCAGCCACACCCCGACCCCGAAGGCTGTCCCGACGGCGAAGACCAAGAGCAACACGGTGAAGGGCAGAACCCCCACCACCAGGGAAGTGACATCGGCTCCGCCAAACGATGTTCCCAAGTCGCCTCGGACGACTCCCGAGAGCCATCGTCCGAGCTGGACCCACCATGACTGATCCAATCCCATCTCTGCTCGGATCAGCTCGACGTCCTCGGCGCGCATCGACAGCCGATACATCGTGGCGAAGTCACCCGGAATCAGCACCACGCTCAATCCGAACACCGCCGCGAGCAACACGAGAAGAAGTGCACCGGAAGCCGCGACGCGCACTCCGATGAACCGCAACCAGTTCATGCCGGTCACCGTAGCCCCGGCTTCGGTCCGACCTCAGTGGCTCTTCGCCTGTCGGGTTCTCCCGACCTCCGTCTCTGTTCCCCTCCAACGGGCTAGCAACGACCGGGTCGTTCGGGCGGCTCTCGTCGACGAACCAGGCATCGCGAGGTTGGGCCTCGGCCAGGTGGGTGTCCGATCAGACCCTGTCGTCAGGCAGGATCTCCCGAACCTCTTGTGCGCACCGGCAGGCGGCGGCGAGCTTGGCAGCCCACTCCAGGGCCTCCTCACGCGAGCCGACGTCGACTATCGAGAATCCGCCGAGGACAGCTTTGGTCTCCGGGTACGGGCCAACGGTGACCATCCCGTCGATGGCCACGACGCTCGCCCGCTGACTCTCCAATCCGCCGCCGAACACCCACACGCCGGCACTCTTGGCCTCCTCGACCACCGCGTACGCGGCTGCGGCGACTTCGGGCAGGTCCTCCTCGGGAATCACCATCGAGCCATCATCGAACGAGATCAGGTATCGAGTCATCTCATTGCTCCCCTCCGCTGGACTACCCGAGATCATGCATCGCTGGACTACCCGAGATCATGCATCGTCGACCGGCGCTTCACCCCCGTCGTGGCGCTCGTACCGGTGCGGACCCAGCACGCGACGAGCGACCTTGCCGAACCCAAGGGGGAACGCGGTGGCCGCTGCCGCGTCGTCATCGCTACTCGCCTTCCCTGGGAGTCTTAGTCCAGATGAAGCCAACCACGCCGACCGGCATGCTGGTTGGTCGCGAAGCAGAAACACGGTGGTGCAGACACCCACCCGTCCGCGGATCCTGTAGGTTCAGATTGACTCTAGAAAATGAAGGAGGAGTCATGAGCACAACGGGTTGGATCATTCTGATCGTTGTCCTACTCGTCGTATTCGGCGGATTCGGGTTCAGTCGACGCGGTCGCTGAAGGGTTGAGCAACGGGCTGAAGAGGCCAGGCTTCGACGGCACCGTAGAGCACGAGGGGGGCCCAGACCCCGCCCTCCCGTGCTTGCCCTAAAGCAGCGCGACGCGCCGCTTGCTACGCATAGGGGCGGCTCGCTGGCGCAGTTCGGTAGGCTCCAATGTCGCCGTCGGCCACCGCGATGTCGACCGAATCGGCGGGCACAACCGCGCGACCGCCCGCGCACCGAGTTGGCGGGCGGCGGAGAGTGCTCGGTGGTACGTTGGCCGCCTGAGTTCACTTGTGTCACCTTCTCGGCTGTCGAGTGAGTTGATCGGACATGGCCACGAAGTCTGCCGCCCCACCAGAGACCGTCCTGGGTCCCCACTGGCTCGTCTGGACGGTGCTGGCCTTCGTCGCAACTGTCTTCCACGTCCTCATCGACCAGCACCTCGGGCTGTTCGGGGCGGTGAGTTCGGACATGTCTGTGGTCAAGGGTCTGTGGGGCCTGTTCCAGTCCCTGCTCCTCGGGTGGTGGATGCTCATGGCCGCCCTCGCCGTCGGCGGCAACGGAGTGGCATTGCGGTCCTGTGTGGTACTCACCGCGATCTTCGCGTTCGGGGTGAACGGGGTGGTGGCGATCATCGCCGCGCCCCCGATCAGCGATGCCGCCCCCTGGCAGGACATCTCGCACTTCGGTGCCGCAATCGCCGGCTTCCAGGCCACTCGGACCGGCATCCGGCAACTCGGCAAACAGGGCTCGCCTAAAGGCGGACGACTGCTCGTCATCTCCGTCGCGATCCTCGTTGCGACGGCCGCCTTCGCCCTTCCACTCAACCTCGACGCCATCTCCTCATGACGCCGCCGTGGCCCTCCGGGTCGTTACCGGGGCCAGCCGATCGTCGGGAACGGGGCAACTGAGCGGACGTCAGGCACTTTCGGACTCGACGATGCGCTTGGCGTTCGCGACCGTGTCGTCGATGGCTTTCTGGGCGCGCTTGCGCATCATGAGTGGCCAGAGGATCGCCTGGGGCACGGCCAGGAACCAGCGAGGCTGAAGACCCAGCGAGATCGTGAGACGACTGGTATCGGCGTCGACGGCCTCGACGACGAGGTCCAGCGGCATGCGCACCCTCCCGTCATCTCCCAGGTGGCGCTGGTGGGTCATCGGCTCGAACTCGGTGACCGTCCACTCGCTCTCGCTCATGAACGGAGGAATGCCGCTGTACTCCCGATACGTGGACCCGGACTGCACCGTGTCGTGCGACGCTTCG
>DATHWB010000334.1:0-1962 GCA_035460965.1 Acidimicrobiia bacterium | reverse complement strand
GGGCTCATCGAGGAGCGGACCGGGACCGGTGCCCTGAGGAGGCTGGGCGGACTCCTGCACGTCAGCCCGATGCTCGCCGTGTTGTTCATCATCCCCGCTCTCAGCCTCGCCGGGCTCCCCCCGTTCTCCGGGTTCGTCGCCAAGCTGGCCCTGATCCAGGTCGGGTTGCACGACGGTCAGTTCGCGGTCGTGGCCATGGCGATCTTCGTCAGCGCCCTGACTCTCTTCTCGATGGTCAAGATCTGGGCGGGGGTGTTCTGGGGCAAGGCGGACGAGTTGCCGCCGGTCCCCGATTCCCTCACGGGGCGGACCATTCGACTTCCGGCGCTGATGCTCACGCCCACGGGCGCGCTGGTGGCAGCCAGCATCGCCTTCGTAGTGTTCGCCGCCCCGCTCTACGACCTCGGTGAAACCGCCGCGGCGGTCCTGGTCGACCCCTCGGTCTACGTCGACGCGGTGAGGGCCCCCTGATGCATCGCGTCGTCACCCTCGCCTGGCTGACCCTGGTGTGGGTCATGCTGTGGGAGGAGTTCACGTGGGGCAACGTCCTCGGGGGAGTCGTGGTGGCGGCGTTGGTCGTCCGATTCATCCCGTCGCATCGCCTGGAGGTGAGGGTCGGCTTCCGCCCGGTCGCCGCCCTCTGGCTGCTGATCGTGTTCCTGTGGGAGATGATCAAGGCATCGGCCAAGCTCACCTGGGAGATCTACACGCCGCGCAACACCGTCAAACCTGCGGTCGTGGCCGTCCCACTGCGCTGCCGGGTGCCAGGAGTCATCACGGTCGTCGCCAACATGGTGTCGTTGACACCGGGATCGGTCACCCTCGAGATCGACGAGGAGTCGACGACCCTCTACATGCACGTGCTGCACCTGACCACCATGGAGGAAGCTCGGTACTCCGTCCTGCGGATGGAGCAGCTGGTACTGGCTGCCTTCCCGCCGGAGCGAGAGGCGATCCTCGACGATCGGGAGGTGCCCACATGATCGAGATCTCGACGACGGTCGCCCTGACCCTCCTCGCCCTGGCGGCCGGTCTGGCTCTGGTACGCATGCTGCGTCCCGGCTCGCTGGCCGACCGGATCGTGGCGCTCGACTTCATGCTGCTGGTGGTGGCCAGCGGCCTCGCCGTGTACGCGGTGCGGACCGGGGAGGACACGTACTTGAACGTGATGGTCGTCTTCGCCCTACTCGGCTTCATCGGTACGGGACTCGTGGCGATGTTCATCGAGCGGAGGGGCGCCTGATGGACGTCATCGGGTCGGTCCTCGTGGTGGCCGTTGCGTTCCTGTCCGTCACGGCTGCGATCGGGCTGCAGCGTTTCGACGACGTTCTCGCCCGGATGCACTCGGCCACGAAGCCGGCCACCCTCGGCCTCATCTTCGTCGTGGTCGGCTCGGGGCTGATGATCCGGGAGACCGGAGCGGTGGCGAAGCTCCTGCTCGTCGTCCTCCTCCAGGTCGTGACCGCCCCGGTGGGTGCGCACCTCCTGGGACGAGCGGTCGTCCGGTCGGGCGAGGCCAGTCCCGACACCGTGTACGACCCCGACATCGAGGACATGCGCCCTCCCGACGAGGAGCACTGAACCCGGTCCTGGCATACTCCGACCATGTCCGATCTCTCCATGATCCGTCCCGACCCGCAGGACTTCCTCGCCACCGACTCTCTCCTGTCGGACGAGGAACGACTCCTGCGCGACACGGTTCGCCGGTTCGTGGCGGACAGGATCCTGCCGGAGGTCGCCGAATGGTGGGACCAGGGGGTGTTCCCCCGTGAGGTGGCCAAGGAGATGGCGGGCCTCGGCCTGTTCGGAATGCACCTCGAGGGCTATGGCTGTGCAGGGACGTCCAACGTGGCCTACGGCCTGGCGTGCACAGAACTGGAATACGGCGATTCGGGAGTCCGCTCGTTCATGTCCGTGCAGGGCTCGCTGTCGATGTTCCCGATCTGGAAGTTCGGATCCGAG
>DATHWB010000333.1:0-9501 GCA_035460965.1 Acidimicrobiia bacterium | reverse complement strand
CAATGGGCGTAGTCCCAGGTCTCCATCCCGGGATCTGCCGCCCACCGCTCGTAGTCCATCGGATTGCCCCGCTGGAAGATCATCCCGTTGATGGACGACGACCCGCCCAACACCTTGCCACGGGCGTGATAGATACGACGGCCGCCCATGTGAGGTTCGGGCTCGGACTCGTACTTCCAGTCGTAGAAGCGGCTCCCGATCGGGAACGCGAGTGCGGCCGGCATGTGGATGAACACGTCCCAGCGGTAGTCGGGACGACCTGCCTCCAGGACCAGGACGCGATTGGACGGGTCGGAGGACAACCGGTTGGCCAGCGCCGAACCCGCCGATCCGCCTCCCACCACGACGAAGTCGTACGGCCTCGTCAATACGGAGCCTCCACGGGACCGGAGGCGACGTACACCGACTTAAACTGGGTGTAGTGCTCTATCGACGCCAGCGAATACTCCCGCCCGAGCCCGCTCTGCTTGTAGCCGCCGAACGGCATCTCGATCGGCGTCAGGTTGTAGGTGTTGATCCAGACCGTCCCCGCCTCGAGGGCGGCAGCCACCCTGTGCGCCCGGGTGAGGTCGGCGGTGAAGAGGCCGGCGGCGAGACCGTAGACGGTGTCGTTCGCCCGGGAGACCACCTCGTCCTCGTCCGAGAAGGTCAACACCGCCATCACCGGACCGAAGATCTCCTCCCGCACGAACTGCATGTCGTCGCTGCATTGGTCGAATGCGGTCGGCTCCACGAAGAACCCGCGGTCGACTCCCGCCGGGCGCCCTCCACCGAACAGCAGCCTGGCCCCCGAGTCCTGTGCCATCGCGATGTAGGCGAGGACCTTCTCCATGTGCTGGCGCGAGATGAGGGCCCCGACGTCGGTCTCCGGATCGAGCGGGTCACCGATGCGCATCTTCGATGCCCGGCTGGACAGTCGACCGACGAAGTCGTCGCGAATCGACTCGTGGACGAAGACACGCGTCCCGTTCGAGCACACCTCGCCCTGCGTGTAGAAGTTGGCCATGAGGGCTCCGGATACGGCGTCGTCGATGTCGGCGTCCTCGAACACGATCAGTGGGGACTTTCCACCCAGTTCGAGGGTGACGTGCTTCAGGGTGGAAGCGGCCGCCGACATCACCGCCTTCCCGGTTCCCACCTCTCCGGTGAGGGTCACCTTGGCGATTCCCGGGTGACCGGTCATCGCCTGGCCGGTTCGCCGATCGCCCTGCACCACGTTGAACACCCCCGGTGGAACTCCCGCCTCTGTATAGATCTCCGCCAGCGACAGGGCGGACAGAGGGGTCAGTTCCGCCGGCTTGTAGACCATCGTGTTGCCACAGGCGAGCGCAGGTGCCGACTTCCAGCATGCGATCTGGATCGGGTAGTTCCATGCTCCGATTCCGCCGACGACGCCGAGTGGCTCCCGCCGTGTGTAGGCGAAGTCGCCACCGAGGTCGTAGTGGTGGCCGTGGAGAGTGGGCGCCACCCCGGCGTAGTACTCGATGCACTCGGCGCCTGAGATGACATCCACCGTGGAAGCCTCGGCGATGGGCTTGCCCGTGTCGCGCACCTCCAGCCGGGCGAGTTCGTCGTTGCGCTCTCTCAGCAGCCCGGCGGCACGGTTCATGATCCTCCCGCGCTCGGCGCCGGTCATGGACGACCAGCCGGGAAGAGCGGCCCGGGCCGATGCCACTGCCCGATCGACGTCGGCCTCGGAGGCGTGATCGACGAGGGCGATCACCTCCTCGGTCGCAGGGTCGATCGACTCGAAGCGCTCCCCGGAAGTGGCGGGCTGGTATCGACCGTCGATGTACAGATGGCGAATGGGAACCGACAAGCCGACCTCCTGCAGTCCCGTCGAGAATAGGAGGTCGTCGCGACCCGGCCCGGGCTGTGGGATGCTCTCGTCATGCATCCGTCCGAGCGACTGCAGCGACACCTCGCCTCGTGGCTGGGAGTGTGGCCTCCGCCCGGCCCCGGCCTCACGGTGGTCGGTTCGGACCGCCGCGTACGACCCGGGTGGGACGGCGGCGTGCGGGTGGTGGCCGGCGTGGCCACCCCCGACGGGACCGTGCTGTCCGTGCCGCCGGATCGAGTCGGGGCCGTCCGGGCGCTCGGCCCCACCCTCGACGACATCGGGGATGGTCTCGGGGACGCCCTGGACACCCCAGGGGGCAGGCTCTTCTCCGGCGTGTTCCGCTGGAGCGAGGACCCGGCACCCGATCCGGGACGCGGTGTGTGGCTCCCGAACGACGATCCCCGGGTGCTCCCATGGCTGCACCCCTTCAACGGTGAGGTCCTGGTCGGATTCGAAAGCGACGCGGTGGCGGCCGGTGTCGGACGCAAACAGCACGATCGGTGGGGGCATGAACTCGCCGTCGTCACCGAGCCCGGTCATCGCGGCCGCGGTTGGGCTTCGGACCTCGTCGCCCAGGCGGCGCATCGGGTCTTGGCCGACGGGGCGGTTCCCACCTACCTCCATGCCGAGCACAACGAGGGTTCCGCCCGCACGGCCGACGCGGCCGGGTTCCCCGATCGTGGCTGGTCGATCCTCGGCTTCTCCCGACCGACGAACTGACTCCTCGGCACCGGGTTCTCACCCACCGGCACCCTCGACTCTGTCCACCAGTTGAGGGCAACACCCACGTCCCGCCTACGGCGACAAGCGAGCTGACCGGTGTGCACACGGACGAGACCACGATCCCTCCCCTCGTCGCCAGCGCCTTCCCGTTGACGGCTCCGCCGCTTCGGGTGGGCCATGAGGCACCCGCCCTTTCGACCCAGTACCGCCTGCATCAGTCCTGGCTCGAGACTCGATGTCAGGTCTGCAACTTGGCATCCCTCGTCGAGCTTGACACAGTCTTCTCACTCAGGAGGTGATTGGGATGGAGCCCGACGTGTTCGAGCTGAGAGTTGCATTGACCGTCCAGGACTTCGACCAGGCCGTCGCCTTCTACCGCGACGCGCTCGGCTTGGTGCAACTCGCGGACTGGAGCTCCGAGGCCGGCCGTGTCGTCTTGTTGGGAGCCGGGCGGGCAACACTCGAACTGTTGGACGAGGCACAGGCAGCCACAGTCGACGAGATCGAGGCGGGCCGGCGTATCTCGGGAGCCGTGAGGATCGCCCTCGAAGTCGCAGACACCGACGAGACGGCGCGGCGGCTCGCAGCTGCGGGCGCCGATCCGGTCGCTCCACCGGTCGACACGCCGTGGGGAGACCGCAACGCTCGCCTCCGGGCTCCGGACGGAATGCAGCTCACGCTCTTCAGTCCCCAGTGAGTGAGCGGTCGGAGGGCCACTCCGCCCCGTTGCACCCAGTCCGACCAGGCGGGCCCGCTGCCCCGGAGGATCGTCAGCGCAGCAGTTGATTGCGCCCGCGAGGCAGGAAACGGCCGTCGCCGGGCCGCCCGACGTACGCGCCGTCTGCGACGATCGGCTCACCGCGCAGAAGGACGGTCTCGATCCGCCCGGTCACCTCGCGCCCCTCGTACGCCGTGTAGTCGACGTTCATGTGGTTGGTGTCCACCGTGATGACGTCCTCGGCATCAGGATCCCAGATCACGATGTCGGCGTCGGATCCGACGGCGATCGTCCCCTTGCGCGGATAGAGACCGAAGATCTTCGCCGGATCCGCACAGCACACCTCGACCATTCGCTCCAGACTCATCCTGCCTTCGGCGACGGCGGCCGAGAAGAGCAACCGCATGCGCTCCTCGACTCCCGGAACCCCGTTCGGGATGGCGGTGAAGTCGTGCGACCCCAGGCTCTTCTGCGGGCCGAGCGTCGGGTGATCGCCCATACAGAACGGGCAATGATCGGTGGAAACGACCTGGAGGTCACCGCCGGCCAGTGCAGTCCACAGCGCCTCCTGATGTCCTTCCTCCCTGTTGCGGAGCGGGGTGGACGCCACGTACTTGGCACCCTCGGAGGAGGCCAGGTGCGTCCAGTCGAGGAACAGGTACTGCGGGCAGGTCTCGCCGAAGACGTCGACGGCACGCCGCCGCGCCGCCGCGACCTCCTCCACGGCCTGCATGGCCGACATGTGAACCACATACAGGGGGCAGCCGGACAGCTCCGCCAGCACGACGGCGCGATGGGTGGCCTCCGCCTCGGTCAATGGCGGGCGCGTGAGAGTGTGGACGATCGGATCGGTCTCTCCCCGCTCCACCGCCTGACGACGGAGCACGTCGATCACCAGGCCGTTCTCGGCGTGCACCATCACCATCGCACCGAGTTCCGCCGCCGTCTGCATGACCCGGAAGATCTGCCCGTCGTCGGAGAAGACCACCCCCGGATATGCCATGAAGACCTTGAAGGTCGTCACCCCCGACTCGACGATCGCCGCCATCTCGTCCAGCGAGCCGTCGTTGACGTCGGCGACGCTCATGTGCAGGCCGTAGTCGACTGCGCACCGCCCGACCGCCTGCTCCAACCGCCGCTCGAGTCCCTCGACCAGCGACCCGCCCCGGGCCTGCGCGGCGAAGTCGACGATGGTGGTGGTCCCGCCCCACGCCGCCGCTCTCGTCCCGGTCTCGAAGTCGTCGGCCGACACCGTGGGCCCCATCGGGAGCTCCATGTGGGTGTGGACGTCGACGCCCCCCGGGAGCAGGTAGCGGCCGGTGGCGTCGATGGTCCGATCGGCGGCCCACTCGTGGGCACCGGGGGCGGCCAAACCGACCACGGTCCCTTCGCGAACCAGTACGTCGGCGCGCCACCGCCCGGCATGAGTGACCACCGTGCCCCCGGTGATGAGCACGCTCATCGGGTCGTGCGGTCGACTGCCGCCGCCAGCCGCTCGTAGCCCTCGTCTGCCTCCTCTTCGGTCAGGGTCATCGGCGGTGCGATCCGGAGCACGTTGCCGTACATGCCCCCCTTGCCGATCAGCAGTCCCTGCCGCCGAGCCTCCTCCATCACGCGGGCGGCGGCGAGAGCATCGGGCCTACGACTTCCGCGCTCGACGAGTTCCACGCCGATCATCAGGCCCTTGCCTCGCACTTCGCCGATGATCTCGGCCCGCTCCCCGAGCCCGTCGATCCGATTCCGGAGATGCCGCCCGACCTTCGAGGCGTTCGTCTGCAGGTCGTGTCGTAGAACGAAATCCAGGTTGGCCAGAGCACCTGCGGTGGACAACGGATTGCCGCCGAACGTCGAGATGGAGTTGGCGGGGAGGCTGTCCATGAGTTCGGCGGGGGCGACCACTCCTGCGATCGCCAGGCCGTTCCCGAGGCCTTTGGCGAAAGTCAGCATGTCCGGGGTGAGATCGTGGGCCTGGTAGCCCCAGAAGTGGTCTCCGGTACGTCCCCAACCGGTCTGCACCTCGTCGGAGATGAAGAGGATGCCGTGCTCGTCGAGCACCGCCTTCATGGCACCGAACAACCCGTCGGGCGGTGTCACGAAGCCGCCCACCCCCTGGATCGGTTCGGCGATCATGCAGGCCACGTCCCCGGCGGTACCCACCTCGAGCACGTTGCGCAGGTCGTCGACGCATGCCGCGATGAACTCGTCCTCGGGCAGATGACCGAACGGTGAGCGGTAGGTGTACCCGCCGTGCACGTATTGGACGTTGAACGGCGACAGCGAGGTGGCCGACCAACCGCGCTGGCCCGTGATGGCGACGGTGGAGTGGGACTTGCCGTGATAGCTGCCACGGATCGCGAGGACCTGATTCGAGCGACGCCACTGGGTGGCGAGCATGAGGGCGGTGTCGTTCGCCTCGGTTCCCGAGTTGGTGAAGAACACCTTGGCGCCGGGTATCCCGGACAGCTGGGCGATCCTCTCGGCCAACTCGATCTGTGACTCGATCAGGTAGAGGGTCGACGTGTGGAGCATGCGGTCGGCTTGCGCCTTGATCGCCTCGACGATCTCCGGCACCCGATACCCGGACATCGTGGTGAGGATCCCTCCGAAGAAGTCGAGATACCGGTTTCCCTCGGCGTCCACGACGTATCGGCCGTCGCCCACCACGAGGGCGATCGGCTCGTCGTAGTAGAGCGCCATCCACCTCGGCAGGACCTCGACGTGACGAGCGTGAAGTTCGGAGTGGGTTCCCACGTGGTCGCTCCTCGGATCGATCCGATCACGCTATCCGCTCGGACCGCCGACGTCAGTCCTCCGTGACGGTGGTCGCCATCTCGGCGATCTCGCTCACCACCGACTCGTTGGCGAGCGTGGTCACGTCGCCGAGCTGGCGATTCTCCGAGATGTCCTTCAGGAGCCGTCGCATGATCTTGCCGGATCGGGTCTTGGGGAGGTCCGGCGTGAACACGATCGACTTCGGCTTGGCGATGGGGCCGAGCGTGGTGGCCACGTGATTGCGGAGCTCGGTAAGGAGCGCCTCGTCCCCCACCCGATCGCCGCGCAGTGTCACGAACGCCGCGATGGCCTGCCCGGTGAGATCGTCCTTCCGCCCGACCACGGCCGCTTCGGCCACCGCCGGATGGGACACCAGGGCGGACTCGACCTCGGTGGTGGAGATGTTGTGGCCCGCCACGAGCATGATGTCGTCGACTCGGCCCAGCAACCAGAAGTAGCCGTCGCTGTCCCGCTTGGCACCATCACCCGGGAAGTACGCACCGGGGAACCGGCTCCAGTAGGTGTCGACGAAGCGCTCGTCGTCGCCCCAGATCGTCCGGGCCATCGACGGCCACGGCCGACGGAGGACGAGATAGCCGCCGCCGGGGACGCCCACGGACTCGCCGTTGTCGTCCACGATGTCGGCCTCGATCCCGGGAAACGGTTTCGTCGCCGATCCGGGCTTGGTGGATGTGATCCCCGGCAGAGGCGTGATCATGATCGCCCCCGTCTCGGTCTGCCACCAGGTGTCGACGATCGGGCACCGTTCGCCACCGATGTTCAGGTGGTACCAGATCCAGGCCTCAGGGTTGATCGGCTCTCCCACCGTACCGAGCAGCCGCAGGCTGGAGAGATCGTGGCGGGCGGGGTAGTCGTCGCCCCACTTCATGAAGGCGCGAATGGCCGTCGGCGCCGTGTAGAAGATCGTCACGCCGTACTCGGCGATGATCGACCACAGCCGGTCGAAGTCGGGATGGTTGGGTGCTCCCTCGTACATCACGCCGGTGGTCCTGTTGGCGAGCGGTCCGTAGACGATGTAGCTGTGCCCTGTGACCCAGCCGATGTCGGCCGCGCACCAGTAGACATCACTGTCGGGATCGATGTCGAACACCCACGAGTGCGTGGTGGTCACACCGGTCAGGTAACCGCCCTGCGTGTGGACGATCCCTTTCGGCTTCCCGGTCGTTCCCGACGTGTAGAGGATGTACAGCGGGTCCTCGGCGCCGAGTTCCTCCGGCTCGCACACGGGGGACTGGCCCTCGACGAGATCGTGCCACCAGATGTCTCGGCCGTCCTCCATCGCCACGTCGTGCTCGGTGCGTCGCAACACGATGCAGTGCCGCACGTCTGGGGTGCGGGCGAGCGAGACGTCGGTGTTCGCCTTGAGCGGCACGACGTTGCCTCCCCTCCAGGCTCCATCCTGGGTGATCACGATGCGGGCGTCCGCGTCCAGGATGCGGTCGGCGAGGGCGTCGGAACTGAAACCACCGAACACGACGGAGTGCACCGCCCCGATGCGGGCACAGGCCAGCATCGCCACGGCCAACTCCGGGACCATCCCCATGTAGATGGCGACGCGGTCACCCTTCGCGACACCGAGTGACTTGAGGGCGTTGGCGAACCGGCCGACGTCCTCGTGCAGTTGGCGGTAGGTGATCGTCCTCGTGTCGCCCGGTTCGCCCACCCAGTGGTAGGCGATCTGCTCACCGTGATGCTCCAGGTGACGGTCCAGGCAGTTGTACGAGAGGTTGAGGGTGCCGTCGGCGAACCACTTGTAGAACGGGGGGTTCGAGTCGTCGAGCCCGACGGTCGGCGGGCGGAACCAGGTGATGCGTTCCTTCGCCTCTGTCATCCAGAAGGTCTCGACGTCCGCCGCCGCCTCCTCGTGGATCCCCGGCCTGGCGTTGGCACGGGCCGCGAACTCCGGCGCAGGGGGGAACGAACGGTCCTCGCGCAAGAGGTCTTCCAGTGTCTCGCTCACGTGTGGGCCTTTCCTCGTTCGACCCTCCGACTGTATTGCGTGCGCGACGAATTCGCCCCATCCACCCGGTTTGGCGCGGATGTGGCACCGATCTGTGGTCGAATCACCGCCGTGCACGTCGAACTTCGCATCCATGGTGTGTCCGGGACCCCGGCCGAGCTGATGGTCGGTGGGCCCGCCGTCCCGGACGACGAGTTCGATCCGGACACGGTGGTGCGTCCCGTCGACGGAGACGGCAGGCTGCTCGCCTTCCGCTGGGCCTCCCGCACATCGGGCACGGCGGGAAGCGCGATGTGGTTGCTGCTCGTTCCGTACATGCTGCTCAACCTGGCGGGCTGGGCCCTGCCCCCTGCGTCCGATGGTCGCCATCGACTGGCGGTTGCCGCCACGCGCATCACCGGACTCCTGCTCACGCTGATGTTCGCCCTGATCACCGCCAACGGCGTGATCGGTGTGGGTTCGTACCAGGTGCTGCGGCGCTGGATCTCGTGGGATCTGTCGCTCACGTTCGGGATCGCCGTCTCGGCGTTGATCATGGGTGGACTGTGGTTCTCAACCACCCGGGCCGACGCCGCCCGCAACGACCGACCCCACCTGCGCGCACCCCACATCGCCGTCGCACTGTGGGGGGTGTGGGCCACGGCGGCCACCGCCGTCGCCGAGGCCGGCGACCGTGCCAACCCGATCGGAACGATGTGGCTGCTTCCGGCGTCCCTGTGCCTGCTGGTGGCTGCGTCCTCCCTGTGGCGGGGTCTCGAGGACGTGACACGTGTGTTCGGTCGGGTGGCGGTGGGCGCATCCGGACTTCTCCTCCTGGCTGCGGCGGTCAACCCCGACGAACTCGTGGGCGCACCGGCCCCGGTCCTGGCCACCATCGGGGGTCCGCTGCGCGGCACGGTGATCGCATATGCGGCGGCAGCCGTGGTCGTGACGGCGCTGGCCTGGTCGAAAAGCCATCCCGACGCCGGCCCGGCCGTCGGCACGCTCCTGGCTCTGGCCGGCGCCACCGGCGCGGCCGTCGGCTCGGGTGCGGTGGTGATCTCCGGGAGGGTGTTCGGGGTCGGACCTGCGCCGGCGACGGGGATCTTGGCCGAGGCATTCCTGATCGGGACGATGTTCGTGCTGGCCGCACTGGCGGTCCACATGTGGTCCCATCTCGAACCGGGATCCTCGGCCCGTGAGCGACTCTTCCTCACGCTCGTGTCCGTTCGCGACGACCTCCGTCCCGTGCTCCTGTCCGTGCCCGTGGTGACGCTGGCGGTGGGCGCCGTCGCGCTCGCCCGGCTCGAGGACGTGCTGCCATGGCTGGCTGTCGCCGCCGTCGTCGTCTCCGCAGTCGCCGCGTCGGCGGTAGCGATCAGGCTCGGCTTCCGGTCGACGGCAGCCGGGATCACGGTGGTCCTGGGCGGATCCGCCGCCGCCGTGGCGACAGGACTCGTGGACTTCCGCCTCGTCGCCGTCGTGTTC
>DATHWB010000332.1:0-2553 GCA_035460965.1 Acidimicrobiia bacterium | reverse complement strand
TCGGTCCTTGCTGCCGGGGGCGCAGGCAGCGGGTGTCCGGGTGCTGGCGGGCACCGACCTGGCGGTACCCACAGGTGATGTGGCTGCGGAGGCGGGGAGGCTCGTCGAGTACGGCTTGTCGCCGCGCCAGGCGGTGGAGGCGGTGTCGCTCGGGCCGTGGTCCGCCGGGGGGCTGGGACGCCCCTTCGCGGTGGGGGCGGAGGCCGATGTCGTCGCGTTCCGCCGCGACCCGCGCCACGACATCGCCGAACTGGGACGGCCCGTGGCGCTGATCCGCGCGGGTCGGGTGTTGAGGCGCCCGTGACAGGCGAGTCGCGCCGGGCCGGCATCCCGCCCTTCTATGTCATGGAGGTGTTCAAGAAGGCGCACGCCAGGGACCTGGTGACAGGTGATGTCCTCCACCTCGAGGTGGGCCAGCCGTCCACTCCTGCACCGGCGATCGTGCGGGTCGAAGCGGCACGCCTGCTGGAAGAGGACCGTCTGGGCTACACCGATGCGTTCGGGATCGGCCCGTTGCGCCGACGGATCGGGGAGTACTACGCAGAACGTCACTCCCTCGATGTCTCTCCGGACAGGATCGCGGTGACCGTCGGTGCGTCGGGCGGCATGGTGTTGGCCTTGCTGGCGGCGTTCGATGCCGGTGCCCGGGTGGCGGTCACCGAACCGGGTTACGCGGCGTACCGCAACATCGTCCGCGCTCTCGATCTGGAATTGGTCGGGGTACGGGTCGGCCCGGAGACTCGATTCGTCCCCACCCCCGACCTGCTCGATCGCCGGCCCGACATCGACGGCCTGATCGTGGCTTCGCCTTCCAACCCGACCGGGACGCAGTTGACGGCAGCGGAGTTGGCGGATCTGGTGGAGTGGTGTGACCGCAACGGCGTCACGCTGCTGATGGACGAGATCTACCACGGCATCTCGTACGTCGGCCAGGCACCCACGGTGCTCGGTCGGACCGAGGAAGCCATCGTGCTGCAGTCCTTCTCCAAGTTCTACTCCATGACCGGATGGAGGATCGGTTGGCTGGTGCTGCCTGACGTGCTGGTCCCGGCGGTGGAACGGCTGGCCCAGAACCTCTTCATCTGCCCGCCGGCACTGGCTCAGCACGCTGCCATCGCCGCGTTCGCCGCCACGGACGAGTTGGACGACAACGTCCAGCGCTATGCCCGTTCCCGACGCCTGTTGATGGACGCCCTCGATCGTTGGGGCCTTCCCTACGCGCCACCGGACGGGGCCTTCTACTTCTGGGTCGATGTCTCGCGGTTGGGTGACAGCCGGCGGGTGGCGGACGGCTGGCTCGAACGGGCGGGTGTGGCGGTCACACCGGGTATCGACTTCGATCCAGTCGCCGGGCACGACTTCGTGCGGATCTCCTACTCGGAGTCCCCGCAGGACGTCGCCTCCGCAATCGCAAGGTTGGACGGCCTCATCGGTTGACTCGGCTGTCGACACTTGGCGGCCCGAGTCGCGCCGCCACCGCCGCCGCTCAAACTCCGCTCAAACCAGGATCGCTCCGGCGTTGGGCGTCGCTTGAAGGCGATGCGATGAGATGGGATCGAGGGTCACGACAAGGAGTACCTCATGAACCTGTACGCATCGTCCGCTCGTATCTCCCGTTCCGCCACCAGGCGGGCCCGCGCCTCCCGACCGGTGACGTCGTTCGACACTCCCGCCGATCGTCCACGTCGCGCTCCCCGACCGGCCGTCCGTCGGTCACGAGTCTCCAGGTCGGTGTTCGTGCCGCGGCACGCCTGATGTCGTCGCACGGGTCGGGCCTTCGGTTACCTTTCGGCGGATGCCCGACCCACACGACTTCGACTCCTTTCTCGGTCTGACCGTCGACCATGTCTCCTCCGACCTGGTCACCGCTCATCTGGAGATCTCTCCCCGCCACCTGCAGCCGTACGGCGTGGTCCACGGGGGCGTCTACTGCGCCGTGGTGGAGTCGCTGGCGAGCATGGGAGGGGCTTCCTGGGCGATGGAGCGGGAGATGGTCGGAGTGGTCGGAGTCCACAACGCCACCGACTTCCTCAGATCGGCCAGGGAGGGCGTGATGGTCGGACGAGCGGTGCCTGTGCACCAGGGTC
Source organism: Acidimicrobiia bacterium (assembly GCA_035460965.1). Lineage (GTDB taxonomy): Bacteria > Actinomycetota > Acidimicrobiia > Spongiisociales > ZC4RG35 > DATHWB01. The sequence continues at coordinate 466 of DATHWB010000332.1, read as the reverse complement.
GAACCCAGCAGATCTGGCAGGTCGAGATCATGCTGGAGGACCGGTTGCTGGCCCGCGGTCAGGTCCGGTTGCAGAACCTACGGGATGCCGAGGCGATCGGCGGCATCACGCCTCGGACGTCTGTGACCTGAGCCCGACGGTCGCTGCCACCCGGACGAGCACCAAGACGGCTGCGACGATTCCGACTCCACCGAAGACCACCACCGGGGTGTCGTCCAACAGCGCGCCGTAGAGCGTCCACAGGGCGGCTTCGACACCGATCAGTGTCCACGTCCCCACCGCCACGCCGGTGGGCCGTCTGATCCGATAGACGGCCCATACGGCAGGGGCCAACTGGGGGACGTACGCCCAGCCGAGCACCAGGCCGAGTACCGGCCACGAGCCGACCGCGAAGACGGCTGTCAGCAGGGCGATCGCCAGCACCCCCCGGAACAGCGCCGCGCCCAGTGGTGCTCCGGTTCGTCGT
>DATHWB010000331.1:0-3482 GCA_035460965.1 Acidimicrobiia bacterium | reverse complement strand
CCGGTCACGTGGTGGCGATGACGGGGGACGGTGTCAACGACGTGCTGGCGCTCAAGGAGTCCGATATCGGCGTGGCGATCGGAGAGGCCGCGCCGGCGGCGCGGGCCGTCTCGCAGCTGGTCGTGATCGACGGGCGCTTCTCGACCCTTCCCCACATCGTGGGAGAGGGACGGCGGGTCGTGTCCAACATCGAGCGAGTCGCCAACCTGTTCATCACCGGCACCATGTACGCGTTCGGTCTCTCGATCGCGATCGTCGTGTCAGCGCTCCCGTTTCCCTTCCTGCCACGCCATCTCACGCTGGTGGGGAGCCTGACCATCGGCATCCCGGCCTTCTTCCTCGCCCTGGCTCCGTCCCGACGCCGGGTCCGGCCCGGGTTCGTTCGACGCGTGCTCACGTTCGCGATACCGACCGGGTTGGCGGCGACCGCCGCCACCTTCCTCGCCTACTGGCTCGCCGACTACGAGGGAGCGACGGTCGAACAGTCCCGCACGACCGCCACCCTCGTCCTGGCTGCCATCGGGCTTCTCGCCGTTGGCATCGTCAGCCGACCGCTCGTGCCCTGGAAGAAGGGTCTGGTGGGGGCGATGGCCGCTCTGCTGTTCTTGGCGTTCGCCACCGGTCCCAGCAGGGAATTCTTCGCCCTCGACCCTCCCCGCCCGGTCATCCTGTTCGCAGCACTCGGCATCGTCGGTGTGATGGGTGGGGCCATGATCCTCGGCTTGCGTTCGCTCGGCTGGGTGAAGGTCATGTCCGAGATGCTCCGCGATCACTCGCCCACCGATCCGGACACCTGGCGAAACCTCACCCAGACGATCACGCAGAACTCGGGGTGGAACGAGTCGTTCCCGGCCACGACCGAGATGCAGGCGGTGACCCGGCCTCCGGCCGAGCCGGACGACGACTGATCAGGCCAGGAAGCGGACCATCCGGTTCCAGGCATCCAGCGACTCGCTCGCATGGTCGGCCTGGGTGCGGTCGAAGAACGAGTGGGGTGCTCCCGGATACGTCACGACCTCGTGGTCAACGCCCGCCGCGTCCAGTGCGTCTTCGAAGCGTTCGATGTTCTCGGCCGGGATCCCCGGGTCGGCGCCCCCGAACATGGCGAGCACCTTGCCCTCGATGAGCTCGCAGCGGTCCCAGATCGGACCGTCACCGGCCGGCCGGTCGGCCTCCGGCTTGCCGTAGAACCCGATCACCCCGGCGAGACCGTGGCCGTGGGTGGCCGAGCCCCAGGCGATGTTGCCTCCGAAGCAGAACCCGACGGTGTAGACGTCGAGTTCAGGGGCAGCCGCCCGGACCCACGCCACCGCTGCCGCGATGTCGGCGTTGAGACCGGCGGACGTGGTCTGGGGGATGTGCTCCATGAACGGGAAGTCCTCGGAACGGGGCTCGGTCCCTGCGGTCCTCCCGAAGTAGTCGATCGCGATCGAGGGGTGACCGTGGGCGGCGAACTGGCAGGCCAGGTCCTCGTAGAACCCGAACAGACCGCGCACGTCGGGGAGGACGATCACGGCCGGGCCGGCGGCACCGTCGACCGGGCGCGCGGCGAATGCGTTGAAGCGGTTCCCGTCGGACGCCTCCAAGATCAGGCGCTCGCTGGCGGCCTCGTGGGCACCGGCGGGGAGGGCTGGAAGTCGGGCGTCGTGATCCACACACATGAGGCCATCATGCCACGAACTTCCGCCCGACCGCCGACCGCACCGGCGCGCATCGCTTCCCCGCGCTTTTAGCGAACCAGCGCGTCATTAATGACGCGTCTAGACACATAGAACGGGGCGAGGGATGGCCGTGTGTCCGATTTGTACCTCTAGACGCGTCAGTAATGACGCGTCTAGAGGTACAGAACCGGCCGGGAGATGGATCAGTGTTCGCGGTCGACGACGCGGGCGGCGAACGACAGCCATCGTTCGACCATGTCGATCGTCTGGTCCTTGCCTGCGCCGGCGTGGCCGCCTCGCATCTCGTGGAGCTCCACATCCACCCCGGCCTCCCGCAGCAGACGCACGTACTCGCGGACGGGACGGATCGGGGTGCGGCCGTCGTCGGTGGGAGCGGAGATGAACATCGGAGCATCCACCCGATCGACGTAGGTCGTCGGCGAGGCCTTCCGCATGCGTTTTCCTGCCGTGTCGGGTCCGCCGCCGAAGAGGGCGTCGGCGTATGCCCGGGTGGACGGGCTGTCCTCGTGGAGCATCACCCAGTCCACCACCGGGGCGCCGGCGATCCCACCCGCCCACAGTCCCGGGTGCAGGCCCATCGTCATGCAGGTGATGTAGCCGCCGTACGAGTAACCGTTCAGGAGGACCCGATCGGGGTCGGCGATGCCCGAGTCGACCAGCCAGCGGCGGGCGGACACGATGTCGTCGATCTCGACCGTCCCGATCCGGCCGGTCAGCGCCTCCCGGAACGCCTCTCCGAAGCCGACGGATCCCCGATAGTTCACCGTGGCATACGCAAAGCCGTGATCCACCCAGGCCTGGGCGGTCGGGGCGAACACCGGTCCCTGTACCGAGGTGGGTCCACCGTGGCCGTTGAGGATCAGCGGGAACGGTCCGTCCCCGGGCGGGACGAGCACCCATCCGTGGATCTCTGCGTCGTCGGTCGATCGGAAGGTGAACTCCTCCCACCGGGCACCGGCGAACTCGGCGGCGAGGCCAGGCAGCAGCGGCCGGGCCTCTGAGGCGGTGACGTCGACGACCGTGGCCGGAGTCGTCGCAGAGGTCCACACCGCCGTGGCCGATCGACCGTGGAGGGAAGGCGGAGCCAGGAACCCGAGGATCCCGCCGGTCCCCAGCGCCAAGCCTGTCAGATCTCCAGTGGCCACGTCGAAGATGTGCAACCGGTCCACGGTCCGGTGCGACTGGTGGAGCAGCAGCGTCCACCCATCGGGAGAGAGGTCGACGGGCACGACGTCTCCTTCCAGCGGAATGTCGAGGACCTCGACCTCCTCGCCTGGCACCCACAGCGCCGGCCGCTGCCATCCGTCGACGGCCGTGGCGAGGGCGAACCGTTGGCCGCGGGCGACGAAGGCCGCCGCTCCGTCGAGCTGGTCGGTCGTCGTCAGGGAGCGGCGGTCCAGAAGGCGGACGCGGGGGACGAGCCCCTGCCCGGGCGTGGCCTCCGTCACCGCCACCGAATGAGTGCCGGCCACGATCGAGAGGCCGAGGCCGTCGACCGGGCAGGTGCGAAGCCCGTCACGATCGAGGACCATCACCTGCCGGCCATCGTCGTCGGCGATCACCGCCGCGAACCCGTCGTCCCGGGCGGTGAGGGCCGTGACGGCGTACGGGGGCAGGTCCGGTGTCAGATCGACGGCCTCGCCCCCTTCGAAGGGGACGCGCATGAGGTGGCCGAGTTCGGAGCCGGTGACGTCCTGGAGGAACAACACATGCGAACCGTCGGGGGTGATGTCGACCACCAACGTGGCAGTGCCCTGGTCGGTGAGCCGGCGCATCGTGGCGGCCTCGACGTCCCACGCG
>DATHWB010000330.1:0-1961 GCA_035460965.1 Acidimicrobiia bacterium | reverse complement strand
ACCGTCTCGCCTACGTCACGGTCTCGCACTGGGGGTTCGACGACCGGCCGCACACCGGTGAACTGCTGATCGGGGCAGAGCATGCGGCAGGCGTCGTCGAGGTCTTCGAGCGACTGTTCGACGCGCGGTTCCCGATCGAGCAGATGCGGATCGTCCGCCCTGACGAGCTCGACGCCCCACCGACCGGCGACCAGAACGTCACGGGTGCTCTCGTGTGTCGACAGGTGGTGGGCGGATCCGGATCGTGGTCGATGCACGCCATCGGCGAGGCGATCGACATCAATCCGTTCCACAACCCGTACGTGCGAGGCGACCTCGTCATCCCGGAACTGGCGTCTGCCTACGCCGACCGGGACGACGTCCGCCCCGGGATGATCCTCGAAGGCGGCGTCGTCGTGCAGGCTTTCGACGGCATCGGATGGCGCTGGGGAGGCCGCTGGTCGGGGCTGACAGACCCGATGCACTTCTCGACCACCGGACGCTGAGCCTCAGATCAGACCCGTCTCCACCACGACCGAACCGGGCTCGGCGGCGACCGCACCGATGGCATCCGAACGGGCCGGCAGGATCCGCGTGTCGCCGTCGTGCAGCTGCTCAGTCCCCAACGACATCGAACCACGCACCACCGTGACCACCCTCAGCTCGGCCCGTTCGTCGAGATGCACCGTCCCATCGTCCGTCCGATGCTCGCGAATCCAGTAGTCGGTCGTCGTGACGAGCCGTCGTGTGCCGGGTCGCTCACTCGCCCCCACCGAGAGGGCGGCGGCGTCGCCGCGGACGATCGACCGCAGCGACTCCTCGAGGTGCAGCGGACGGGGAACACGGTCGTACTCCGCTGCCCAGTCGTACATGCGGAACGTCGTGTCTGACGGTGTCTGGATCTCGAGTACGAGCAGCCCTGCACCGAGGGCGTGCACCCGACCTGCGGGGATGTGGTGGAAGTCCCCCACCCGGACAGGCAGCTCACCCAGCAGATCGAGCATCGCGGGGGTCCCGACGACGGCGGCGAGCTGGGCGTCGGTGGCGTCGGTCCTGACGTCGATCCAGATCCGGGCATCCGGTTCGACGTCGAGCACGTACCAGGACTCATTCTTGGCGCGCACAGCCGGGTCGGCATCCGCCACGGCGGGAGGCGGGTGGACCTGGACCGAGAGGTGTTCACGGGCGTCCAGCAGCTTGACCAACAATGGGAAACGTCCGTCAGGGGCCGGCATGGCAGAACCGAGGAACCCGGCACCGTAGGCATCGATGATGTCGACGAGGCGCGCCCCGGCGAGCGGACCTCCCGCCACGAGCGTGCATCGTTCGGGTCCCTCCCCGCTCGCTGCGAGGTCGGCGACCTCCCAACTCTCCCCCGCCGACGCCCCCTCGGGAATGGCACGCCCGAATCGCTCGAGTCGGCGCCCGCCCCACGGGCGCTCGACGAGGATCGGTTCGACCCTGATGACGTCGGGAAGCATCGTGACAACGTACCCGCCCGGATCGGTCGCGCACACTCGGACTCCGGTGCGAGAATGAGCGAAGTGCCGACCGACTTCGCCGACCGCCGCACGCCCGCCGTGTTCCTCAGCCACGGCGCGCCGCCCCTGGCCGACGATCCGGTGTGGACGCGGGAGCTGTCGTCCTGGTCAGAAGCGATGCCGCAACCCTCCTCCATACTCGTCGTCTCGGCCCACTGGGAGGCGGATCCGCTCACGATCGCCGCCACCACGACCGTTCCCCTGTACTACGACTTCTGGGGCTTTCCCCGGAAGTACTACGAAGTCACCTACCCCGCTCCAGGGGCGCCCGAACTGGCAGACGACGTGCGCCGGCTCCTCTCCGGCGCCGGCCACGCGCCAGAGGACGACCCGGCCCGCGGTCTCGACCACGGGGCGTACGTGCCGCTCGTCGAGATGTTCCCGGAAGCGGACATACCCGTGCTCCAGATTTCGATGCCCACCCTCGATCCGCACGTCCTC
>DATHWB010000329.1:0-8463 GCA_035460965.1 Acidimicrobiia bacterium | reverse complement strand
CGCGCGCTCAAGTCGCTCTCCGACATGCTCAAGGGCAAGCAGGGTCGGTTCCGCCAGAACCTGCTCGGCAAGCGGGTCGACTACTCGGGCCGCTCGGTCATCGTCGTCGGGCCCCAACTGAAGCTCCAGCAGTGTGGCCTGCCGAAGCAGATGGCCCTCGAGCTGTTCAAGCCGTTCGTTATGAAGCGCCTCGTCGACCTCGAGTTCGCGCAGAACATCAAGTCGGCCAAGCGCATGGTCGAGCGCTCGCGTCCGCAGGTCTGGGACGTGCTCGAGGAGGTCATCAAGGAGCACCCAGTGTTCCTGAACCGCGCGCCGACGCTGCACCGCCTGGGCATCCAGGCGTTCGAGCCGGTGCTGGTGGAGGGCAAGGCCATCCAGATCCATCCGTTGGTGTGCGAGGCGTTCAACGCCGACTTCGACGGCGACCAGATGGCCGTCCACCTCCCCCTGTCGGCGGAGGCACAGGCCGAGGCCCGCATCCTGATGCTGTCCACCAACAACGTGCTGCGTCCGGCGTCGGGTCGCCCGATCGTGACGCCGTCCCAGGACATGGTCATCGGCATGTACTACCTGTCGGAGAAGGAAGAAGGCGCCAAGGGTTCCGGCCGGGCCTTCGCCTCGCTCGACGAGGCGGTCATGGCCTACGACATCGGCGAGTTGTCGCTGCATGCCCCCATCAAGCTGCGGGTCGGATCGCTCGCCGGCGATCCGGAGATGCACGCCGATCTGATGGATTCGGCCGCCAAGCTACTGACTCCGGAACCGATCGACGGTTCCAAGCTGCACGACACGACGCTCGGTCGGGCGATCATCAACACGGCGCTGCCTGAGGACTTCCCGTACGTCGACGCCGTCGTGATCAAGTCCGACATCGGCCGGTTGATCGAACTGATCATCGAGCGCTTCCCTCGGTCGGTCGTGGCCGAGACGCTCGACAGCATCAAGTCGCTCGGGTTCCGGTACGCCACCAAGGCCGGGTTGACCATCGCGCTCGACGACGTGAAGACACCGCCTGACAAGGCGGAGATCCTCGCCGAGTACGAGGCCCGCGCCGACCGGGTGCAGACCAACTACAACAAGGGTGTCGTCACCGAGGACGAGCGTCGCCAGGAGCTGATCGAGATCTGGACGGAGGCGACCGATCGGGTCAAGGACGCCATGATCGCCAACATGAAGACCGTGAAGTTCAACTCGGTCGACATGATGGTGGGGTCCGGCGCCAGGGGGAACGTCAACCAGATCAAGCAGATCGCCGGAATGCGCGGCCTGGTGGCCAATCCCAAGGGTGACATCATCCCGCGGCCGATCATCTCGAACTTCCGTGAGGGGTTGTCGGTGCTCGAGTACTTCATCTCGACGCACGGTGCCCGCAAGGGACTCGCCGACACCGCGCTGCGGACGGCCGACTCCGGATACCTGACCCGTCGCCTCGTCGACGTGTCCCAGGAGTTGATCATCGTCGACGAGGACTGCGGTACCGACCGCGGCATCTTCATCTCGCTGCTCGACGACAGGGGCGCGGTGATCCGCAATCTGCGTTCCCGTATCTACGGGCGGGTGCTGGCGGACGACGTGAAGGTCGACAAGAAGGTCCTCGAGACCAAGGTCGGCGACAAGATCAAGGCCGGCACCATGATCGTCGCCAAGGAGTTGCACGCCATCGAGGGTGCGGCCACCGAGATCGGTCGGGTCCGAGTCCGTTCGGTGCTGACCTGCGACGCCAAGGTGGGAATCTGCCAGACCTGTTACGGACTCAGCCTCGCCACCGGCAAGGTGGTCGAGGTCGGCGAGGCGGTCGGGATCATGGCCGCCCAGTCGATCGGTGAGCCCGGCACTCAGCTGACCATGCGTACGTTCCACACCGGTGGTGTGGCCGGCGACGACATCACCCAGGGTCTTCCCCGAGTGGTCGAGCTGTTCGAGGCTCGCACCCCGAAGGGCAAGGCCGTGTTGTCAGAGGTCGGCGGTCCGGTACGGATCGTGGACGACGAGGAGGGCCGCCGGGTCGTGATCGAGACCAAGGACGGCGACGTCGAGTATCCCATCTCGCGTCGTGCCCGCCTGCTCGTCGAGACCGGCGACGTGGTCGAGCCCGGTGCGCAGATCACGGTCGGTCCGCTGGATCCGAAGGAGGTCCTGGAGATCCGGGGAGTGCGTGCGTGTCAGCAGTACCTGGTCGACCAGGTGCAGGAGGTGTACCGCTCCCAGGGCGTGGAGATCCACGACAAGCACATCGAACTGATCGTGCGTCAGATGCTGCGCCGGGTCCGAGTGGTGTCCGCCAACGACTCGGACTTCCTCCCCTCGGAGCTGATCGACGACCTGACCTTCAAGGAGATCAACAAGGGTCTCGTGCAGGACGGGAAGCAGCCGGCGGAAGGCCGTCCGGAGCTGATGGGGATCACGAAGGCGTCACTCGCCACCGAGTCGTGGCTGTCGGCGGCGTCCTTCCAGGAGACGACCCGGGTGTTGACCGATGCGGCCATTCAGGGCAAGTCGGACTTCATGCGCGGTCTCAAGGAGAACGTGATCATCGGCAAGCTGATCCCGGCAGGCACCGGTTCCCCGGCGTACCAGATGCTGCAGCCGGTCCTCCCCGGGGCCACGACGGTGTCGCTGGAGGGTCTGCTGGGCGGGGACGGCTCGTTCGGTGGCAGCACCGACGAGACGCTCCCGGAGAACCCGGCCGAGTGGCTCGCCTCCCTCGGCGCTCCCAAGGCCACCCCCGAGTCGGAAGCCTCCGACGAGGAGGAGTGACGCGAACCCAGGGTTCGTCGGTACGCATACGTACCAACGAGCCCACAGAACACGGAGGGCCGGGTCCGAATCGGACCCCGGCCCTCCGGCATTGTCGGCCGACTTCGGGATCGGGCAGCGACTTCGTAGCCTGCCGCCGATGTCTCGTCGGCCGCCACTCGGGTTCATCTTCGCCGTCACGCTGACCGGCATCCTCAACAACACCCTGATCACCCCGGCCCTACCGGACATCCTCACCGACCTCGGGGTTCCGTCGGAGCGGTCGGGCATTCTGGTGGCGTCGGGATCCACCGCCGGGATCGTGATGGCACCCGTGGTCGGGATCCTCGCCGACCGCTTCGGCCGCCGCCTCGTCCTCACGGTGTGCCTGGCCCTCTTCGGTACGTTCGGCGGGGTCGCCGCCCTGGCCCCCAGCTTCACGGTGCTGCTGGTGGCGCGGTTCATACAGGGCTTCGGGTCCGCGGGTCTCGTCAACCTGGCCATCGTCCTCATCGGCGATCACTGGTCTGGAACGGAACGCACGCGCATCGTCGGGCGCAACTCCGCCGTGCTGACGGTGGGCCTTGCCGCCATTCCCTCGATGTCCGGCGTGCTCACCGAGGCGTTCGGCTGGCGTGTCGCCTTCGCCGTGTTCACCGTCGCCCTGCTCACAGCCGGTGTGGCCTGGACGATCCTCGACGGGAGACGTCCCGCCGATCCACCCCGGGTACGGGACCAGGTGGCGGCCGCAGCCACGGCGATACGAAACCCGGTGATCCTGGCGACCGTCGTGGCCAGCCTTCTCGTGTTCGTCGCGATCTTCGGCGTCATGCTGACGGCGTTCCCCATCCATCTCGCGGACGAGTTCGGACTCGGCGCCGCAGCTCGCGGGCTGGTCATCTCGATTCCGGCGGTCACTTCGACGATCGCTGCGTTCAATCTCGCGAGGATTCGCTCCGTGCTTTCTCCGCGCCGGATCGTGGGGGTGGGGGCCGCGACGTTCGCACTCGCTTTCGTCCTTCTCGGCGTTGCCGGTGCCCTCGCCGTCGTCATCGCCGCTGCGCTGCTATTCGGGGCGGCCGAGGGGTCCCTGATCCCCACACTGCAGGACCTGAACGTCGAGGCTGCTCCCGACGAGCACCGCGGCGCCGTCGTGGCGGTGTGGGTTGGGGCGGCCAGGCTCGGACAGACGGTCGGTCCTCTGATGGCCGGGGTCGGCCTGGCCCTGGTCGGCTCGGGGCCGACTCTGGTGATCGGGTCAGGCGTTGCCCTGGCGTTGCTCGTCGTCGCCGTGGTCGGACCCTTGCCGCGCGGAACGCAGGCCTCGGTTCGCTGACCGCGCGGGTACCGAGTCAACCCTCGCTGTCTACGCTTCTCCGATGCCCCCGTCGTGGACCGCACCCACCAAACGTCTCGTGTCCGTCGCTGTGGTGTTCCTGGCGCTCTTCATCGTCTACCTGGCACGGGGCATCCTCACTCCAGTCGTGTTGGGTTCGCTCCTCGCCCTGATGCTGGCCCCGCTGATCGCGTTCCTGCACGCCCGCCTCCACCTTCACCGCGGGCTGGCGGTGGCGGTGACGTACCTGCTGTTGGTGGGAGCGATCGTGGCGATTCCGCTCGTGTTCGTGCCGGCACTGGTGAAGTCGGCCGCGGCTCTGGACTTCCCGGCCATCCTCGATCAGATGACAGCCTGGGCGATCTCGACCCTCGAGTCGTTCCGCACCTTCGGTCTGTTCGGCACCTCCGTCGACCTCAGCTCGTCGATCGATCCGGTCATTGCAGCTCTGGAGGAGGGCGGGCAGGGACTCGACATCGACTTCGGGGTCGTCTTCGGCGGGGCGTGGGCGGTCACGTCGGCGGTCTTCAGCGGCGTCGTGGTGTTCCTCACCTCGACGATCCTGGTGCTGGTGATCTCCGTCTACGTCTCGGCGTCGGTCGACCAGGAAGCACGAAACGGTTGGTACCGCCTGGTGCCGGCCGCGTTCGTGCCCGAAGCCCGGATCCTCGGGGCCCGCGTCGGCCGGATCTGGACCGACTACCTCAGGGGACAGCTCACCGTGGCGTTGGTGGTCGCGGTCTTCACGACGGTGGTGCTGTTCGGGCTGGGGGTTCCCGGGGCTCTGGTGCTGGGGGTGATGGGCGGATTCTTCAACATCATCCCCACGTTCGGACCGATCTTCGCGGGGGTGGTGGCCGCCTTGGTGGCGCTGGTGCAGGGTTCCACGCGTTTCGACGTGAGCAACGTCGTCTTCGCGTTGATCGTCGTCGGCGCCTACATCTTGATTCAGCAGATCGAGAGCAATCTCATCACCCCGCGCATCCTCGGTGGTGCGATGGCGGTCTCGCCCTTGGCGATCTTGATCGGGATCCTCGTGGGGTTCAGCGCGGCCGGTGTGGTCGGTGCGGTGGTGGCGGTGCCCGTGGTGGCTACCGGGAGGGAGGTCCTCGGCTACGTGATGGCGAAGCTGGTCGACGAGGACCCGTACCCGGACGGAGCTCCTGCTCCTCGACCGACCATGAAGGAGCGGTGGGAGAAGATTCGACCGGGCACGTCGGACGATGCCGACGACGCAGAGCGCGAGGAAGCCGACGAGGCGCCCTGACGCGACCGGAGGGGTCACCCGGCCGGGACCCACTCGAAGTCGGGGTCGAGCGGGTACAGGGGTCGCGGCGCTCGTTGCCAGGGGAGCCCGGTGAGATCCGACTGCGACGGTCCGGGTGAGTCCAGGCGGATCAGTCTCCGGGTCCAACGCTCGTAGTACTGGAAGTTGCTTCCAGTCTTGAGCATGAGCATCTTGGCGTCCTCGATCGCCAATCCGAGATGCTGGTACAGCACCGGGTACAGCATGGCGATCGACCGGATCGAGCACACGACGAGCTTGATGTGACCGACCTCGAGGAGGGCGGTGCGCCCGATGTCACTGAAGCCGTGTTCGGCGGTTCTGACCCGGACCCCTTCAGAGAGCCCGACGACGCGCGCTCCGATTTGGAGCGGCCCACCCGAAGGTGCACCGCTCCAACCCCCGACCGCCCGTTCGATGGTGGCGCCGATGCCGGCGTCGTGGGCGGCGTCCACCGTGGCCGGGTCGACGATGAAGAGGTAGGCATCGCCGTCGAGCTCGCGGGCCAGCAGGCCGGCGAGCAACGCAGTGCTGTCACCCGGGGAACCGGCGTGTACGCAGTCCCCGGTGTCGCTGAAGACCACGAGCCCGCCAGGCTCGGCGATGGCGGCGGCGACACCCTGGTCCACCGGGAGACGGTCCGACCGCCAGAACTCGGCCCGCATGCCCCAGGCGAGGTCGGCGAGCTCGGCGGAGAGCTCCGTCGCCGCCGCCTCGCCCAGCCACGGCTCGACGTAGACGAGTGTCGCCCATCCCGCTTCCTCCACGTCGAGCCAGGGCTGCATCGGGAAGGTGGACACGCTGACGACGCCCGGCCGCTGCTCCATCTCCCGGGCACGCTCGAACCAGCGCGACATCGGCGGGGAGGCGGTCCGAAAGTGATCCTGGGGGGCCACCATCGGGATCTTGTGCCACCCCGCCACAGGCCGTTCACGGCCGGCCACGAGGTCGAAGAGCATCTCTCCGGCCAGTACCCCGCGATGGAACGGCGAGTGTGGTTGGGTGCGGTCGCCGATCAGCAGGGTGGCGTGGCGCACCATGGCGGCCGTCAGATTGGCGTGGTGGTCGAGTGGGGTGACGATCGGAACCCGCTCGCCGACGATCTCCCGGACGAGGGACAGCAGACGACCCTCGACGTCGTCGATTCCTTCCGCCGTCGAAGCCCCGTGCAGTGACAGCATCAGCCCGTCGATCGGACCCGCCTGGGAGAGCAGGGACGTGATCTGGTCGCTGAGCAGCTTGATGGTCCCGGCCGTGATCCGGCCATTCGGACGTGCCCGCGCCTGGAGAAGTGGCACCGCCTCGATGTCGTGTCCTGATTCCTCGACCGCCTGCAGGAACCCTCCGAGCGTGTGGGCGCCCCGGGCTGCGACAGGTACCTCGTCGCCCACGTGGTAGTGGTCCTGGTGGAAGGCGTTGAGATCTGCCCGGAGGGGACTGAACGTGCAGCTCTCGTTCGAGATCTCGGCGTACGCGATCCGCATGGATACTCCGGGGTTCGGCGACCGGAATCGTAGTTGTCGATATGTGAGGGGTTTTCCGGGCGTGGTGCTCACCGGTGGCGTGCAGTCGGGCAGCGCAGCGGGGCGAAGGCTCTGTGCCGGGGGGGCGTCTACCCGGCGGCGGCGACGAGCCAATCCCGCGCTTGAGCGAGACACTCCAGCGGCTCCGTTTCGGCGCCCTCGTTCCATGCACGGTCGAACTCCTCAGGAGGCAATGCGTCTGTGAGGGTCGCTCGAACGGCCTCGAGGCGAGCCGATCTGGGTAGGACCGTTTTGACTTCGAACGGGGTCCGCTCGGCGCAGCCGAGTACGAACGCCGCCTCTTCGAACCGTTCCAGCGCGGTGAGCACCGTGGCGGCGGTATCGAGCGTCCTCGGCACCGCGATCTCCTGCATGGGAAGGCGCGGGAGCTCGGCGATGACGGCTGCGGCTCGTCCTGCCCCTCGATCGGCCGACCCGGTGGCAGCCCCACAGAGGGCCGCCCCACGCGAGGAGGTCGCCCAGCACGACATGTCCCCCACCTCGGCCAGCTGATCGGCAGCCTGTTCCAGGTGGACCGCCGCTTCGTCCGGTAAGCCGGTCAACTCGAGCAGCATCCCGAGGATCATGCGGGCGTGGCCCTCCCAGTACGGGACGTGGACTTCGTCCAGGAGTTCCAGGGCTCGCCACAGATTGGCGATGATGCGCGGGCCGTTCTCGGCGCTGTACGTACCCGAGGTCTCGGTCAGCGTGGCCGCCAGCATCGCCTTGTCTCCGAGTCGCTCGAACGTGGTGAGGGCAGCCTCGAGGTGTTCACCCGATCGCGGGTCGTCGGCCGGGAGATACGCACCGAAGATCAGGTTCATGAAGGCGCTGTCCCACTCCGCTTCCCACCAGCGCGGCTCGGGATGCTCGTCCAGGAGCCGTCGCCCTTCCAGCAGATGCCCGAGATAGGCCTCGTCCGTGGTCGAGTGCCGAATCGCCGCACCCAGGAAGGCCTCCAGCCGGCCGACGGTGTTGGGATCACCGAGACCACGGGCGAGATCGAGGCCCGCTCGAGCGTGTTCGATCGCCGCAGGCTTCGTGATCTCGGCACCCATCGCGGCCGCCACCGCCCAGGCCTTGACCGCGCGCTCGGCATGCGTTTGGCCGGCTGCCTTCGCCCCGGCCACGCAGATCTCGATGCCCTCCACCTGCTGTCCGCTGTGCACCCAGTAGCTGAAGAGGTCGAACGCCACGTCGAGGTATCGGTCGAGGTCGCCGACGGCGAAGAGCCACCGCAGTGCCGCGCGTACGTTGTCGTAGTCGACGTCGAGACGATGCCTCCAGTCCACCTGCTCGTGCCTGCGCAGACCGGACGACGCCTCGGCGACGAACCGGGCCATGTGGACTGCGTGAGCTCGCCGGGCCCGCTCGTCTCGACCCGCCTCGACGAGCCGCCGCTCGGCATACTGCCGGACGGGCTCCAGCAGTCGGAAGCGGGTACCCAGATCGGTCCGGCGCGGGGACACCAGGGACTTGTCCACGAGTGAGTCGAGCACGTCGAGCTAGTCGTCGGCGTCGAGGTCGGCCGTGGCTCCGACCGCTTCCGCAGCTGCCAGGTCGATTCCTCCTGCGAACAC
>DATHWB010000328.1:0-3261 GCA_035460965.1 Acidimicrobiia bacterium | reverse complement strand
CGCCTCTTGGAGCTGCCACTTCCCGATTTCGTAGCGGTGAGGTATGGCCCCCGGGCCACCCCAGGAGAGCGAGACCGCCGCCAGTCGGTCACCGGGGCGGAGACGGGAGGGCGTGAGCATGGCCCCCAACCTATTCAGTCGAGTGCGCCGTCGGCGAGGTCGGTGAAGAGGACGTGTGCCTGGCCGGTCAGTTCCACCACCGATGCCCCGGACCGGTCGCGGGCCACGCCGTCCGCCACCTCGTTCCGGACGTCGAGGATGGGGGCGACCAGCGACGTGACGACGAGTCGGAGGACCGTGTCGGGTGCCATGTCGGTCCAGGCCCAGTCGAGCGCCTCGGCGACCAGTCGGGGCGCGTCCTCGATCGGGCGGTGCCGGGCTGTGAATGCCGCCGCGATGAGGACCAGCCCGCCGTTGCGCTGCCGGTCGAAGTCGCCTCTCAGCAGCGTCTTGCGGGCCCGGGCGAAGGCCAGCGCCTGCGAGCCGTTCATGTACTGCTCGCCAGCCTGGAAGTTCGCCCCTGATGCCGAGTCCCGCATGGGGGCGTCGACGGTGATCTGGATCCCACCCAGCACGTTGCCGACCGCTTCCTGGAATCCGACGAACCCGGTGATGAGGGTGCCGTCGAGCGGATAACCGACGAGTTGCTCGAGCGTGGCGATCATCGTGGCGGGACCGCCCAGCGACAGCGCCGAGTTGATCTTTCCCGCACCCCGACCGGCGATCGGCACCCAGGAGTCGCGAGGAATCCCGACGACATCGAACGTGCCGGCCACGCCGTCGAAGCCGATGAGGTGAAGTGAGTCCGCCCGCGAACGCAGCCCGTCCTCGCCGGGCCTGGCGTCGGAGCCGACAGCAGCGATCACCGCAGAGGTGTACCCGAGGTCGCGATGATCGAGCGTTGGGAGATCGGCTGCCACCACCCGCCATCCCTCTCCGTCGTCAACGGCCGCGATCAGGTCCTCGCCCGCCTGCACGAGGGCGATGCCGGTACCGCCCAGGTCGGCGACACCGCCAGTGGCGGTCCGCCCGGCCATGCCTGTGGCGATTCCCGCCTCGGGCAGGTAGCGCGGCTCGATTACTGAACCACCGGTGCCGGCCGCATGCTCGTACATGGACTCGATGAGGCGAGCCAACTCGTCCGGGACGCCGGCGACGGCCATGGGCGGCGCAGGTGGGACCGTGGTGGTCGTGGAGGTGGTCGTGGACGAGGTCGACGTGGTGGTCGTGGACTGCTCCGGTTCGGCAGGTGCTGCCTCGGGCTCCGGGGTGCAGGCGGTCGCCGCGACCAACAGCGCCACGAAGGCGACGAGCGAACGACGGAAGGCTCCCACGGCGGGGAGACCCTACCGCCCGTTCGGGATCAGCCCACCCTCCGGAGAGATCCCGCTCCCCAGGGGACCTTCTGCGATCTCAGTTGGAGCGACCGGAGCCCGCCGGACTGGCGACCCCGGTGGTCTCGCCATCGCGACGACGGTTCGAACGCGCGGGGACCCATGATGGCGACCGCGAAGCGGCGCGCGATCGAGTGGTCACCCGACCCGGGCGAGGAATGTCAGGACTCGCTCGATCACCTGCTCGGCAGTGATGGGGTCGTGGTCCGGGAGGCTGTCGTCGGTGAACAGGTGGCGGTCGCCTGGATATAGGTAGACCTCGGCGCCATTCACCGCGTCGGCCAATTCGCGGGCTACTTCGGCGTCGCCCCACTCGTCGGACTCCATGGTGTGGATCTGCAGCGGCACGCCGTTCGGCCAGGGACCGAACTCGTCCAGCGGCACGGCTGCGTGCAACAACACCGCACCCTGGGCTCCTTGCCTGGTCTGGGCGAGGAGTTGGGCAGGCATCACGCCGAGGGACATCCCGACGTACACGAGCTCGGTTGGGTAGTCGTTCGCCACCTGCCGACCCTGCTCGAGCAGCGCCCCGAATCCGACTTCCTCGGCATGGGCGATCCCGGTGGCCAGGGTCTCGAACGTGCGCCCTCCGTACAGGTCGGGGACATGCACGACGTGGCCCGACGTCCGCAGTCGATCGGCGAACGACGAGACTCCGGCGGTCAGTCCTTGGGCATGGTGAAACAGCAGAACTTCGGCCACCCGTCCAGGGTACCGATGGGTCCTCCCCGCTGACGTCCTCGGATTCTCAGCCCGACGGGCGCCCATGCCGCCAACACCGCGATGGTCTGGATCCAGCCCCACAGTGACTGCATCGGCGTGAATATCTCGCTCCTGGACGACGTCTCAGGTTCGTTCGGCGGCGACCAGGTCGAGGAACTTCTTCTCCAGACGTTCCACCTGAGCCAGGAAGCCGGCAGGATCGACGAACGTGTCGGCCGAGTACGGCTGACCGGGTGTGTACTTGTCGTGGAGTCCGTAGTGGCCGCCGTGGGCGGCGACCCAGACGTCGACTGCCATCTCCTTCTGACGTCGGAAGGTCGTGACGAAGTCGTCATGGACGCCGGGGTAGGTGGGATCGACGACGAGCCGTTTGCCGGCGTTGACCGTTCCCATGTTGGCGATCACCACGTCGTACTTCCTGTCCTCTTCGACCACTTCCACGGAGTAGCTGGAGCTGCCCTGGGTGTGACCGGGGTGTTCGTGCACCTGCAGCCGGGTGGTGCCGATTTCGATGATCTCGCCATGGGCGATGGTCTTGTCGACCGAAACCGGCTTGAACATCTCCTTCCCCCCGAAGTGCGGATCGCTGAACCCACCGTCCTCGAGGATCGGAGCGTCAGCGGCGGTGGTCCACACGGGAGCAGCCGTGACAGTCTTCAACTCGGCCAGTGCGGCGGCGTGATCCCAGTGCGACTGCATGCACAGCAGGATCTCGACGTCTTCCAACCTGAATCCGAGCGACTCCACGTTCTCCCGAATGAGGGGTGTGGAGTCCTCGAGGCCGGTGTTGATGAGGATGTGGCCGTCCTCGGAGGTGATCAGGAACACACCCAGGTCGTAGGTGCCCACCGCATACAGGTTGCCGATGACGCGATGTCCCGGGAACGGAGTCGTCCAAGCTTCTTTCATCTGTCTTTCCTCTTGTTTCCTGACCCATGCCATCGACCGGATGCCTCTCCGGTAGCAGTTCGAGCATACGAGTACGGGTGCCGCACCCCACCGTGGTCCCGAAGAGGCGGAAGTCCCTGGCGGCCACGGTATGGGGCCGAGATGATGGAGGTTCGGAAGAGGAGGAACAGCAGATGGATGTCACCACGCTTCATGAGGTCGAGGAGATGCTCAGGCACCTCGATCGCGACACGCT
>DATHWB010000327.1:0-11674 GCA_035460965.1 Acidimicrobiia bacterium | reverse complement strand
TTGCGTATCGCCCTCGCCGCCGACACCAAGGTCAGGTCGGTCACGTCGAGGTCGGTGTTCCGCACCGGGCCGCCGAACTGGAGCGAGGCGGCGTCGGCGTACCAGGACGCCAGTATCTCCAGGCCACTGGCGAGCAGTGCCTGTCGCGACCGCCGCCGGTCCCGCTCGGCCTGATCCTTGGTGAGATCGTCGGACGGCTCCGGGGTGACCTCGTCGGCCAGGTCCAGCATCTCGCTCGCCAACGCGAACGCCTCCCCGGTGCGGTCCGAGACCCTGGTCGGCACCGAGAGCCAAGCATCCCGATATCTGCCGATCTCAGGGCGCTCCAAGAGTGCCAGCGCCAGCCCGGGGCGCCCTGCTGCCACCCTGGCGAGGTCGGCCGCTCGCAGACGATCCACCCCGGGGCGGGCTTCCAGTGCCTCCGCCAGTTCGGCCTCCGCCACCCGACCGAAGTGGACCGTCCGACACCGGCTGGCCACGGTAGGAGGAAGGTCGTCCTCCGACTCGACGACCAGGATGAACACGGTGGTCGCCGTCGGCTCCTCGAGAGTCTTGAGCAGTGCATTCGCCGCCTGCTCCGTCATCGAGTCGGCCTCGGGGAAGACGAACACCTTGCGCGTCGACTCCACCGGAGTCATCACCGCCTGGGCGATGGTCTGCCTCGCCTGATCGACACCGAGGCTCTGCCGCCCCTCCGCCTCGACGACCACGATGTCGGGGTGGTTGCCCGTCCGCACCCGCCGACACGACCGGCACGGTTCCTCGTGGGCCAGGCCCTCCGGGCACACCAAGCCTGCCGCGAAGGCGATCGCCGCAGTTGCCTTTCCCACCCCGGTGGCACCGACGAAGAGGTACGCACCCGCCGGCCGGGCAAGCTCCCTCTGAAGCAGGGCCAGCGGGCCGGCGTGACCGATGATCCCCTCGAAACTCACCGGTACCCCAGCACGGTCATCACGTCGGCGACGACGTCCTCGACCGACCCCGCCGTGTCGACACGGCGCACCTTCACGTCCTCCGCCGCGATCCGGTCGTAGGTCTCCGCCACCCGTCGCTGGAACTCGAGCCCCTCCGAGCCGATCCGATCGCGATCGGTCTCGCGTGCGAACCCGACAACCGGGTCGACCGCCAGCAGCACCACGAGATCCGGCACCACCCCTCCCAACACCTGCTCGTTCAGGGTCCTCACCGCCTCCACGCCCAGCTGCCGGCCGCCCCCCTGGTACGCCAGCGACGAGTAGTAGGTCCGATCGGAGAGAACCCACGCCCCTCGCTCCAGTTCCGGCGCCACGACCCGCCGGACGAGTTCCGCCCGGGACGCCGCGAACAGGGCCGCTTCGGTCCAGTCCGACAGTGCATCCGAATGCAGGAGCAGGCGTCGGATCTCCTCGCCGACCCAGGTACCGCCGGGTTCGCGCACCACCACCACGTTCTCGCCGGCCGAGGTGAGGCGATCCGAGACCGCCTGCACCACGGTCGACTTCCCGGCCCCTTCCACCCCTTCGAAGCCGACGTACCGACCGTTCACTCGCCCTCCGAACGGCGGGACCCGCGCATCCAGGTGATGGCATCGCCGGCGTCGCGGAGCGCCCGCAGGTCGCTCTCGTCGAGAGGCTCCCCTCGAAGTTGTGCCCGAACCGCCCACAAGGTGCCCGCACCCGACGCCAGCACCGTGATACCGGCCAGCACGATGATCGCCCGAATGGCGTTGCCCATCGGCCCTGGAATGATGTCGTTGAGGGTGGCGGCCCCCACCGCGGCCAGCGCGAACGAGCACAACAGCGCCACCCTGGCCGAGGCGTACAGCGCCGCGAACGTCCGGCCCCTGATGTCGTCGGTGATCACGAGATGCAGATGGGTGAATCCGGTGACGTACGCCACGCCGGTGCCGAACCCGGCGACGAACACCCACCCGGACACACCGATCACAGAACCCGACAGTCCGGCGAACACGACCGTCAGTCCCGCCAGGCTCAGCGCCACCGCGAACAGAGCCTCGCGGCGCTCCACCCTCTTCCCGAAGACGGTCATCAGTCCCATGCCGAGGGCAACCCCCAACCCGAGCGCCGTCACGATGATCCCGTAGCCGGTGTCCCCGGCGAACAGGACCTGCTTCGAGAACGGCTGGCCGAGCACGAACAGCGCCCCCCCACCGAACAGGCCGGCGGCCATGCCGAGCATCATCCGCCTCACGGCCGGGTACACGGCCACGAACTTGAACCCCTCCATCATGTCCCGCAGCGGAGCCCTCCAGTCCATTTTTCCATCCGGTCTCAGCTCGCGGATCGGCTTCACCTTGGCGATGGGGATGAAGATGGTGATCACACCCGACACGATGAAGGTGATCATGTCGAAGGCGAAAGCGGAGGCGATGGCCGCCGCCGAGGTGAACACCTGGAAGAACTCCTCGCCCACTTCGGCGAACAGGGCGAACATCGCAGCCCCCAGCGGCGCCGTGCCATAAGCACCCAGCAGGTTGAGTCCGTTGGCTGCCATCAGGTGGCGTTCGGGGACGAGCTGGGGCACGACGGCCTCTCGGGCAGGCTGGCGCAGCAGCGAGAGGACCTCGATGGCGAACGTGATGAGGAACAGATCGCGGTAGTTGCCGACGAACACGAGAACCAGCACCAGGGCGGCGCGTCCGAAATCGGCGACCACCATCGCCGTCTTGCGGTTCCATCGATCTGCCAGCACCCCTCCGATGACTCCGATGAGGACGCCGGGGAGGATCCGGGCGACCAGCGGCACGAGGATCGCCAGCGAGGCGTTGGCGCCGTTGCCGGCCAGGCTGGCCGCCAAGGAGAACGTGGCGAAGAGGGTCACCCAGTCGCCCAACGCCGAGATGGTCGAAGCCCACCACAGCCGGGCGAACGGACCTCGCCTGATCAGCTCCGAGCCACGGATTCGGGCAATCGATTCGTCCACGTCGAAGTGAGGCTACCGACCCGTCGATCCTGGGGAGTCACGACCCCCGACGGTTGACATATCGCGAAGGTCGGCCGTACCTTCCGGCGCCGTGAGCCGCTCCCTCGTCATCGTCGAGTCCCCCACCAAGGCCAAGAGCATCGGCCAGTTCCTGCGCGGGCTGTCCGACGACGAGGTCGTGGTCGAGGCGTCGATGGGCCACATCCGCGACCTGCCGGGCTCCGCCAAAGACCTGCCCGAGCGGTACCGCAAGGAGCCGTGGGCCTACCTCGCAGTGAACGTGGACGACGATTTCGATCCCGTATACGTCCTGTCGAAGCGGTCACGGGACCAGGTCAAGAAGCTCAAGAACGCCCTCGAAGGAGCGGACGAGGTCTACCTCGCCACCGACGAGGACCGCGAAGGCGAGGCCATCGCCTGGCACCTGGCCGAGGTGCTCAAGCCGTCGGTGCCGGTCAAGCGCATGGTCTTCCACGAGATCACGGAGTCGGCCATCCGGGAGGCGTTCGACAATCCGAGAGACATCGATACCCAGTTGGTCGACGCCCAGGAGGCGCGTCGAATCCTCGACCGCCTCGTCGGCTACGACGTCTCCCGGGTCCTCTGGTTGAAGGTGGCCCGCGGGCTGAGCGCAGGCAGGGTGCAGTCGGTCGCCGTGAGGATCGTGGTGGAACGGGAGCGCGAACGAATGGCGTTCCGTGCCGCCTCCTACTGGGATCTGCAGGGGACGTTCGAGAAGCCGGGCGACCCGACCCAGTTCGAGGGCGGTCTCGTCTCGGTGGACGGGCGGCGGGTGGCGTCGGGTCGGGACTTCGACTCAGTCGGCGAGCCCCAGGGAGACGTCCTCGTCCTCGACGCCGAGACCGCCGACGGACTGGCCACGGCACTGGCCGGCGCGGACTTCGCCGTCCGGTCCACCGAGACGAAGCCGTACACCCGCCGTCCCTACGCCCCCTTCCGCACGTCCACCCTGCAACAGGAGGCGGCCCGCAAGCTCCGGTTCAGTTCGACCCAGACGATGTCGGTCGCACAGCGCCTCTACGAGAACGGCTACATCACCTACATGCGAACGGACTCGGTGTCTCTGTCCGAGTCGGCGGTGACGACCGCCCGCGACGAGATCCGCAAGCAGTACGGCGCCGACTACGTACCGGATGCCCCCAGGACCTACTCCTCCAAGGCGAAGAACGCACAGGAGGCACACGAGGCCATCCGACCCGCCGGCGAGTCGTGGAGGACGCCCGCCCAGGTGCAGGCCGAACTGGGTGGCGCCGAGGCACGACTGTACGAACTGATCTGGAAGCGCACGCTGGCATCACAGATGCCCGACGCCAAGGGAGAGTCACTGTCGATCCGCTTCGGCGCCACCGCCGCGGACGGTCGCGACGCCGAGTTCTCCGCCTCCGGCCGGGTGATCCACTTCCCCGGGTTCCTCAAGGTCTACGTGGAGTCGGTGGACTCCGGCGACGCCGACGACAGCGAGTCGCCGCTGCCCGCAGTCGACGAGGGCGACGAACTGGCCGTCGTGGCGCTGGAGCCGGTCGGGCACGAGACCCAACCCCCCCGGCGCTACAACGAGGCGTCGCTGGTGCAGCGACTCGAAGAGCTGGGGGTCGGTCGGCCGTCGACGTACGCATCGATCATGTCGCGCATCCAGGACGCCGGATACGTGTTCAAGCGCGGCCAGACCCTGATACCGACGTTCACCGCCTTCGCCGTCGTGACGTTGCTCGAACAGAGCTTTCCGAATCTCGTCGACTACGCCTTCACCGCCCGCATGGAAGACGACCTCGACGCCATCGCCTCCGGTGACGAGGAGCGCGTGCCATGGCTGGCGAGGTTCTACCTCGGCGAAGATGGCCTGAAGGCGACCATCGAGAAGCGACTCGGCGAGATCGACGCTCGGGCGGTGAACTCGATACCGATCGGAACCGACGACCAGGGCCGCGAGATCGTCGCCCGGGTCGGCCGGTACGGGCCGTTCGTCGAGCGAGGCGAAGACCGCGGCTCCATTCCCGACGACCTGGCACCCGACGAGGTGACCATCGAGAAGGCGACCGAACTCATCGACGAGCAGTCGAAGGGAGACAAGATCCTCGGCACCGACCCGGACTCTGGGATGGTCGTGCTCGCCCGCACGGGTCGCTTCGGACCCTACGTACAACTCGGGGAGATCGAGGAGGGATCGAAGGACAAGCCCAGGCGGGCGAGCCTGTTCAAGACCATGGAGCTCGACTCCCTCTCCCTCGACGATGCCCTCCGGTTGTTGTCGCTCCCCCGCACCGTCGGTCACGACGAGGACGGCAACGAGATCCTCGCCCTGAACGGTCGCTACGGCCCATACATCCAGCGCGGCGACGACCGACGGTCGCTCGAGTCGGAGGATCAACTGTTCACGCTGACGGTCGAGGAAGCCCTCGCCCTGCTGGCAGAGCCCCCCCGTCGCCGCGGACAACGCGCCGCCGGTCCGTTGCGGGAACTCGGAGAAGACCCCGTCTCGAAGAAGCCGGTCACCGTGCGCAACGGTCGATTCGGGCCTTATGTGTCCGACGGTGAGGTCAATGCCTCGCTCCGCAAGGGTGACACCCCGGAGTCGATTTCCCTGGAGCGCGCCGCCGAACTCCTTCAGGCTCGCCGCGACCGGCTGTCCGGCTGAAACACACGCGTCGGAGCCATCCCCGGTAGCGACAGGGTGAATCGCGACCACGCCCCGTCGTGGTCGTACGTGACATCCCCGCCCATCAGCCGGCTGAGACGACGACACACGGTCAACCCCAGCCCGACCGAGTCGGGGGTGCCGGTGTACTCGTGGACTCGCTCGTACGCCTGGAACATCCGCTCGCGTTCGGACTCGGGGACGGGCGGCCCGTCGTCCCTCACCACCACCTGGTGCGACCCGGCCTCGATCTCGATCCGCTGTCCGCCGTGCCGTCCCGCGTTGGTGACCAGGTTCCGGACGATCTGTCGAACCCGCACCGGATCGGCGACCACCGGCGAGGAGGCGGCGGGAGCCCAGGTCACCCGACCCCGCATCTCGACGGTGAGCGCCCCCAACACCTGCCCGACCTCCTCGTTGAGGTCGATCGTGGAAGGCACCACCAACAGCACTCCGGCGTCGGCCCGGGCCATCGTGAGCAGGTCCTCGACCAATGCCGCCACTTCGTTCGCCTGCCCGGCGATCAGGGAGGCGAACTCCTGGATCTCGCCGGCCCGCAGCCGCGCGGGATCGGCCGCCATCTCCGCCGCCAATCCGACGACGACGGTGAGCGGCGTCCGCAGCTCGTGGCTCACGGAGGCGATGAACTGGTCCTTGCTGGCCACCAGCTCCTCCAGTTGACGGCGCGCCAGGGCGACATCGGTGAGATCCCGAGCAGTGACCGCGCGCAGCGGTCGGCCGTCCAGGGGGTCCTCGAAGTCGACGACTGCGATCGCAGCCAGGAACCTCTCGCCGTCGGGCTCTTCGACCCAGCGTTCGTAGGTCTTCTCTTCGTCGATCCGACGCATCTCGACGAACGGCCTGATCTGCTCCCCGGCCACCTCGATGATCGAGCGGCCGACCGCGGGTTCCCCCACCGTCCACATCTGTTGGAAGACCCGATTGGCCACCACGATGGAGCCCTCGTCGTCCCACACGACCATGTGCATCGCGCTGTGCTCCACCAGGGTCCGCAGACGGGCGATGTGGCCGTGTGCCAGACGTTCGGGGGTCAGGTCACGCAACGTCGTGACGGTGGTGGACCGCCCGTCGAGTTCGACGTGACGTCCGCGCAGTTCGAGGATGCGGCCTCCCACCGTCCGATGCTCGACCAGGAACGGCTTCCGGTGCTCACGGGCGACCCGGATCTCGGCCTCGACCCGATCCCGGGTGGCAGGGTCCAGGGCGGCAGCGGCACCTGACGTTCGCAGCTGGGCGAACGTCATGCCGAGCATCTCCAGGGCGGGTGAGTTGGCGTACTCGAACGTCTCGTCGACGTCCTGGACGAGGATCCCGATCGGGGCCTCCTCCAGAAAGGCCCGCAGCCGTCCTGCCTCAGTCCTGGCCCGACGCTCGGCCTCGTCGCGCTGCAACAGCGCCGCCTCGACCACTGCCTCCCGGCGATTGACCGCCCCACCCACCGCCAACGCGTACACCACCGACGAACAGACCCACATCAGCAGAGTCAGCATCAGGTAGTTCCGAGCCGTCTCCGCCTCGAACAACCGGTCCGACACGTTCACCATCACCAGCGAATAGGCACCCGCCACCAGCACGAGCCCGATGGCGTTGCGCACCGCGTCCGCGGTCGCCTCGTAGACCACGTTGGCCACCATCAGCAACGGGAACCAGGCCAGGAGCGTGATCGGGTCGCCCATGATGGTGGACAGGACGAGCATGGTGGCCAGGTCGCTCCAGGTGACGAGACTCGGCGAACGGTCGGCCACCCCGAGGGCGAGAGGGACGCCCACCACGAGGTAGAGAGCGCACAGTCCCGCCACCCAGAGGAAGACCGGGCGGGCGGACAGGGCATACATCGCACCGTGGACGACTACACCGGATCCGGCGACCGCCATCTGCACGACACGGGGACCTGACGGATCACTCGTCCCGTCCACGGCAGGCGGACCCGAGCCCAGGGCCGAAGGTGCCAGGCGAGCGAGGCGGTCCGCCAGGCGACGCGACGACTCATGCAGGAATTGCATCGAAGATGCTTCGGCAGCAAGAGGCGCCCACTCGAGACGATTGTCCCCGTTAACGTCGCCGCCGTCGGCCCAGGAGAAGGCGAGAGACATGTACACGAGCCCGTTCCCCACCGTCGAGATACCGACGGAACCGGTCACTCCGTTCGTCTTCCGCCACCTGGAGGCGCTGGCGGATCACCCGGCGATGATCGACGGTCCCACGGGGCGGACATACACCTACGCCCAACTTGCCGACGCCACCCGCCGCGTGGCCGGATGGCTGACGAAGCGGGGATTCGGCAAGGCCGATGTACTCGGCATCCTGCTCCCGAACCTCCCGGAGTACTTCCCGCTCTTCCACGGCGCCGCCACCACCGGTGGCACCGTCACCACCATCAACCCCACCTACGGAGCCGAGGAGGTGGGTTTCCAGCTGCGCGATTCGGGAGCATCGCTGCTGGTGACGATTCCGATGTTCGTCGAGACGGCGGAGCAGGCGGTCGTCGGGACCGACGTCACCGAGATCATCGTGGTGGGAGAGACCGACAGCCACACCCCGTTCTCGGAACTCCTCTCCGCCGAGCCCTACGAGGGCCACGCCGCCGTCGACCCCGCCGAGGACGTCGTCGTCCTGCCCTACTCATCCGGTACGACCGGATTGCCAAAAGGGGTGATGCTCACCCACCGAAATCTGACGGCCAACATGGCCCAGATCCAGCACATCATGGAGGTGACGCCCGGCGAGGACCGGGTGATCGCCGTGCTGCCGTTCTTCCACATCTACGGGATGCAGGTGTTGATGAACAACGTGATCCACCGAGGAGGCACGGTCGTCACGATGCCCCGGTTCGACCTTCCTGAGTTCCTGCGCCTCCTCCAGGACCACACGATCACGATCGCCTACCTGGTGCCGCCGATCGTGCTGGCCCTCGCCAAGCACCCGCTCGTGGCCGAGTACGACCTGTCGTCACTCCGCCTGATCTTCTCGGGCGCCGCCCCGCTGTCGGGCGAACTCGCCGACGAGGCCCGCAACCGCCTCGGCGTGTCCGTCGTCCAGGGGTACGGGATGACCGAACTGAGTCCCGTCACCCACTCCACCCCCGAAGGCAGCTACAACCCGGCGTCCGTGGGATTCACCATCTCCAACACCGAGACCCGCATCGTCGACCCCGCCACCGGCGAGGACGCTGCCCACGGGGACGACGGTGAAGTTTGGATTCGTGGCCCGCAGGTGATGAAGGGCTACCTCAACAACCCGGCAGCGACCGCCGCCACCATCGATGACGAAGGGTGGCTCCACACGGGGGACATCGGCCACTTCGACGACGAAGGGTTCCTCTACGTCGTGGACCGACTGAAGGAACTCATCAAGTACAAGGGGTTCCAGGTACCGCCGGCCGAACTGGAAGGCGTGCTGCTCACCCATCCCGCCATCGCCGACGCCGCCGTCATCGGCGTTCCCGACGAGGAGGCCGGCGAGATTCCGAAGGCGTTCGTCGTCGTTGCACCGGGCGCCACGCTGACCGAGGACGAGGTCATGGACCATGTTGGGAGCCACGTCGCTTCGTACAAGCGAGTCAGGGTGGTGGAGTTCCTCGACGCCATTCCCAAGTCGGCGTCCGGCAAGATCCTCCGCCGGGAGTTGCGGTCACTCTGACTTCCCACTGGCGCCGGCTGGCGGCATCGACCGAATTCGCCGTCCTCGCCACGATCGGCCCCGACGGGAGACCCCACCTCGTCCCGATCGTCCACGCAGTGGTCGACGACAGCGTCGTCTTCGCGGTGGATCGCAAACCGAAGACGGGACGGCGTCTCCGACGGCTCGAGAACATCGCCGCCGACCCCCGGGTGTCCATCCTGTTCGAACATCGCTCCGGCGACTGGAGGGAGCTCTGGTGGGTGAGAGCCGACGGCATCGCCGTCGAGCACGACGAGCCGCCGAGCCAGGCGGCCGTCCTGCACGAACGACATCCTGCCTACGGGACCGAACCTCCGCCCGGTCCCTGGGTGCTCGTCACGGTCGAACGCTGGCGGGGTTGGTCGGCGGGCGAGGTATAGCCCCTTCGGCACCCGGGTAGGAACAGCGGGAACGAAAGGAAGATCATGAAAGTCGCACTCGCGCTCATCCTGCTCGCAATCCTCCTCGGGGGTATCGGCTTGGCGGTCGAGGCACTCCGCTGGGTCCTGATCATCGCCCTGGTGCTCTTCGTCTGGGGCGCCATCACCGGCGGTCGCGCACGCTCGGTCTAGCCGAAACCCACTCCGACATCAGGCCCGGGACCACGGTCTCGGGCCTGGTCGCGTCGCATTGGCCGCATCCGCCGCGACGCCATAGGCTCCGCAGCCGATGAGCGCCCCCACCGATCCGATCGCCTATCTCCGCCGGGTGCGCGAGGCGGGCCAGCACAACGACGTGGTCCAGATGATCCGCGACCGCGACTCGGCGATCACCCGGTGGGGTCGCGTGTTCGCCAGCCCGTCCCGCCTCACTCCCGAAGACTTGTCGGACTTCCTGCAGTTCGAACACAACCGCCACTGGTGGGGACTGCAGCGCAGGTCCGACATCCTGCTTCGCCGCTTCGAAGCGGTGCGGGAGATGATCTCCGAGTTGCTGGACGAGGATCGCCCGATCGTGGAGCGAATCGACGGACTGGGCGAGCCTCGCGAGTTCGACCGAGAGATCTGGTCCCCGATCCTGCTCGTCACCCACCCAGACACCCACGGGGTGTGGAACCAGATCTCGGAGAGTGCAATGCGTCGTCTCGGCCTGTGGCCCGACGGCACGGACGGCGCGTCACCAGGCACCGTCTACGGCATGGTCGACGAGATGCTGAACCTGACCGCCGCCGAAGTGGGAGTGGACCTGTGGACCCTGGATGCGCTGTGGTGGGCCGTCGAGAAGGAGCACGATGCGTCCCGCTACTTCGTCACCCGTTCCAAGCCTGCCCGCGTCGCGACCAGGGCGCGGACGGCCGCCCCGGCGCGAACCAAGACCCTGCGGGCAGCCAAGGCAAAAGCGGTGGTGGCCGAGGACACGTTCGTCTGCCAGCGGTGCTGGATGACCAAACAGTCCCGGCTCGCTTCCGACGAGGCGGGCGTCTGCATCGACTGCGCCTGATGGACGGGACCCTCCGCATCACCGGCGACGCAGTCGCCGACGGCCTCCTCCGCACCGACCCGCTCGCCCTCGTCATCGGGATGCTGCTCGACCAACAGGTCCCGATGGAGTGGGCGTTCCGCGGCCCGGCCACACTTCGCGAGAGGCTCGGCCACCTCGACTGCCGCCGCATCGCAGCGATGGACGAGGAACGGCTCGTCGAGATCTGCTGCGAACCGCCCGCGATCCATCGTTTCCCGGCGGTGATGGCACGCCGGATCCACGGAGTCTGCGTCCTGCTCGTCGACCGATTCGACGGAGACGTCGAGCGGCTGTGGGACGGCCCGGCCGAACACACGTACCGCCGGCTGAGAGCACTCCCCGGCTTCGGAGACGAGAAGGCCCGGATCCTCATCGCCATCCTCGCCAAGCGATACGGGATCCGACCCGACGAATGGGAACGGGTGTGCGCTCCGTTCGGCGACTCCCAGCCCCGTACCGCCGCCGACGTCGACGGCCCGGAGACCCTGGCCGCCGTCAAAGCCTGGAAGGCGCACCGACGCTCCGTCGGCAGATCGAAGCAGGACTGACGCCGCCGGCCCTCCGAGCGCAGTGGTCCACGAGTTCGCTGCGCTCACAGCCCCCCTCGGCCCGGCTCCGCCGGGCCGGTCCCCCCAAACGGCCTCCGGCCGAGGGGGGACAAACCCTGACTCAAGTTCCTCCCCCCAGGAGCGAAGCGACATTGGGGGGAGTGGCGGAGCCGCAGGCGACGCCGAGGGGGGCCGTCCCAGAGTGGCCCACGAGTTCGCTGACGCTCACCACCCCCAGGTTTCTCCCCCCAGGAGCGAAGCGACGTGTCAAGACCGGGGTGATGGTTTACGGGTGTTCGGGGACATGGTTTACGTGTCGGATGGGGATGTTGCGGTAGTAGGCGATGTAGGTGTGGGGGTCGATGGCGATGGTGCGGCCGATGAAGGCTTTGCCGATGAGGTGGAT
>DATHWB010000326.1:0-15704 GCA_035460965.1 Acidimicrobiia bacterium | reverse complement strand
GGGGGACAAACAAGTGGAAGACCCAGAGACGCGAAATGCGACGATCCCGAAGGGATCGAGCGCTGGGGGGTGCCGGGGGGCTCGCGCCCCCTGCACAAACAAACAGGGATCGAGCGCTGGGGGGTGCCGGGGGGCTCGTGCCCCCTGCACAATCAAGCTGCTGTAGCTTGCGGGGTTCATGTACTTCGACATTCCGACTCTTCCCAATGCCGAACTGACGTTGCCGCGCAGCCTGCGACGGTTGTCCGACCTGGCGTACAACCTGTGGTGGTCGTGGCATCCGGAGGGGCGCGACCTGTGGGCTTCGCTCGACCAGGTCGGATGGGAGCAGTACCACAACCCCATCGACCTGCTGGAGGGAATCGACCCGACCAGGTGGCGGCAGATCGAGCAGGTGGAGGTCGTCCACGACCTGACGCACTCTGCTCTCGCCGCCTTCGACCTCTACATGGAGGGCCGTGAGACCTGGTACGACCGGCAGGGCGCGCCGATGACCGGGCCGGTGGCGTATCTGTGCACCGAGTTCGGCGTGCACAATTCGCTGCCGTTCTACTCCGGGGGTCTCGGCATCCTGGCAGGCGACCATCTGAAGTCCGCGTCGGACCTGGGGATTCCGCTCGTGGCGGTGGGACTGCTGTTCCGCCGTGGCTACTTCCGACAGGAGGTGGACATGGACGGGGACCAGCAGCACTTCTACCCCGAACTGGACTTGCGGCGGCTCCCGGTGCGACCGGTGTCCTCCAACGGCGGCGGCCAGTTGAAAGTGACGGTCGAGCTGCCCGGTCGCGAGGTGTACGTGGCGGTGTGGAAGCTGGACGTGGGTGGAGTGCCGCTCCTCCTGCTCGACACGGACCTTCCGGAGAACAACGTCTACGACCGGCCGATCACCCACCAGTTGTACGTCTCCGGACGCGAGATGCGGTTCTGTCAGGAACTGGTGCTCGGAATCGGGGGCGTGCGGGCGCTCGACGAACTCGGGATCGATCCGGCGGTGTGGCACGTCAACGAGGGACACTCGGCGATGAGCGTCCTAGAGCGCGCGGCGCGGGCGATGGCCGGGGGCGGCTCGCTCGACACGGCTCGCAGCGAGATCCGCCGGAACACGCTGTTCACCCTGCACACGCCGGTGCCGGCAGGCAACGAGGTGTTCGACGCCTCGATCGCCTCCAAATACCTCGGACCGTGGGCGCAGCGCCTGGGGCTGGAGATGGAGGAGCTGACCAGGCTGGCGAGTCCCGACGGCGAGAGCCTCGATCGCTTCGACCTCGGGGCCCTGGCGATCCGGTTCGCTTCCATCGTCAACGGTGTCTCGAAACGTCACGGCGAGATCGCCACACGGGATTGGAGCCATCTGATCGGCGGTGAGGCGAACTCGGTGACGAACGGGGTGCACACCCCTTCGTGGATCGGACGGGACGGGGCTCGACTGCTGACGCGCCGCTTCGGATCGAAGTGGCCGACCAAGCTCCTGGAGGAACCCTCTCTCGTGGAGGAGGGGCGGGACCTTCCCGACGACGGGGTGTGGGAAGCGCATCTCCGGCGCAAGGAGATCTTCGCTCGCTTCGCCCGCGGCCGCATCCGACGGCAGCTGGCCCGGCACGGCGGGTCGCCCGACGAACTGGCCGCTATCGCGTCGATGCTGCCCACCGATCGCCTGACCCTCGGTTTCGCCCGTCGGTTCGCCACCTACAAGCGGGCGACCTTGATGTTCCGTGACATCGAACGGCTGCATGCGCTGCTCACGGATCCGGACCGGCCCATCCAGATCGTGTTCGCCGGCAAGGCGCACCCGGCCGACCAGCACGGCCAGGACTTCATCCGCCACATCACGGAGATCTCCAAGTCCGAGGACTTCCGCGGCCATGTCTTCATGCTGGAGGCCTACGACGCCCGGATCGCCCGCTTCATGGTGCAGGGGGTGGATGTCTGGGCAAACAATCCCCGTCCGCCGATGGAGGCGAGCGGCACTTCGGGGATGAAGGCGGCGATCAACGGGACACTCAACTTCTCCGTCCTCGACGGTTGGTGGCTGGAGGGATACAACGGAGCCAACGGCTGGGTGTACGGGTCGGCCGAGACCAACGAACACTGGGACGCAGCCGACCACGAGGACGCCGAGGACTTCTACCGGGTGCTCGCCGAGGAGATCGCGCCGCTCTACTACGAGCGAAACGCCGACGGGATCCCCGAACGCTGGATCGAACGGATGAAGGAGTCGGTGGTGTCGTCGCTGGTGGAGTTCTCGACGCATCGGATGCTGTCCGACTACTGCGACCTCGCCTACTTCCCGTTGGGTCGTCCCGCCGACTGATCGAGCTCCAACAAACGACGGGCGTCGGTGCCTCCGATCGCCGTGATGGCCCATCGAGCGTGATCGCGCAGCATCTCGTCCGGATACAACAGGTAGCCCGCGAGCAGTGGGAGGTGCCCGGGATCGCCGACGTTCCCGAGCACGACGAGGGCGTTGCGCCGCAGGTAGCGGGGGTGGCCGCCCGGCAGGTAGAAGTGCCCGAACCGATGGAGGAGTTCGGCATCGCCCATGGTGAGCACGTCGACGGGTCCAGGACCGTCCGGTTCGGGGACGGCCTCGGCGAGCAGCCGGGTACCGGGCGGACAGGCTTCGATGCAGTCGTCGCATCCGTAGAGGCGGTCCCCCACCGCCGGCCGAAACTCGGCGGGGATGTGTGCCGGGGCTTGGAGGATGGCGGCCAGGCACCGGCGGGCATCCAGCACTCCAGGGCGCACGAGGGCTCCGGTGGGGCATGCGGGGAGGCAAGCCGCGCACGTCCCACAGTC
This sequence comes from Acidimicrobiia bacterium, assembly GCA_035460965.1. Taxonomy (GTDB): domain Bacteria; phylum Actinomycetota; class Acidimicrobiia; order Spongiisociales; family ZC4RG35; genus DATHWB01. The sequence goes on along the minus strand of DATHWB010000326.1, from coordinate 12,908 downwards.
GCGCCGCATCGTGGAGGACGGCGGGACGTCGACGTCGGTGACCACACAGCCGATCAGGAACCACGGCCCCAGCCCGGGGGTGAGGAGCATGGTGTTCTTGCCCCACCAGCCGAGTCCGGAGCGGTGGGCGGCGGCGCGATCGACCAGGCGGCTGTCGTCGATCACGACCTCCGCACGGTGGCCTGCCCCGGTGAGGCTGTCCGCCACCCTGGTCATGGCGGCACGCAGGGGGCGGTAGTGGTCGATGGTGGCGAACCTCGCCACTCGAGCCGGTCCCGCCGGACTCCCTGCTCGCGGCATGTAGGAGTGCAGCCCAATGACGATGCTCCGAGCCCACGGCCAGCTGGAGCGGGGATCCGTTGCGCGCCCGGGGTCGGAGAAGGTGAATCCGAGTCTGCCGGACTCGCCGGTGGCAACTCGCCGCTCGATCTCGTCGCGAACCTCCGGAAACGGGTCGGCGGTGGTCCAGCCGATGCGGTCCAGATCGGAACCGGCTGCCGTCACGAGTTCCACGACGTCGGTCACCCGCCGATTGTGTCACACCCCTTCGATACGTTGTCCCGCAGGCGACTCGAGGTGCGACATGGGTGCGACATGCTGATCGATTGCGACCACTGCTCCATGCGTGACACGACGGCGTGTGACGACTGTGTGGTCGGTGTGCTGCTGGCCATCGGTCCCGGACCACTCGAGATCGACGAGACCGAACGGCAGGCCCTCGACGCCCTGTCGGAAGCGGGACTGGTTCCCCGCTTGCGGCTCGTCGAGGACGGAGAACCGCCGACGGCGGCCACCGGCTGACAGAGGGCCGGAGCGGGCCGGTGGGAGGGGTCGCGGGTGCCCACCGGCCCGTCGGGGGCGGCGCCCCCGGCGTCCTGGCCCTGGGTTTCCGGCATCGCGATCAGCGCCGCTGGATCCACGCCGACAGGGCCGACCCCCACAGGGCGATCGCTCCATGGGCGGAAGCACGTGCCCGCACTTCCCGATCGGTGCTGATGACCACGCATGCGATGTCCGTCCCGGCGGCGATGGCCTCGATCGCCGAATCGGCGTCGTCGACGTACCGGACCGACACACCGGCGTTCGTGTGGCGTTCCGCCGCGTGAACGGTGTCGAAGAACACGATCGCCGCCAACGGGCCCTCCGCCAGACGCCGCAAGCGCGCCACCTCGGACACCACCCGGTCGCGGGCAGTCCTGCCGGGCCGAGGGTCGAGGTCGTGAGCGACGTTGTGGCCGTCGACCACCACGAGCAGCGGACGGTCCACCGAGCGGATCCATTCGATCGCCTCGGGGGCGTCCGGGCGAAGTCCGGACGGGAACCGGAGTGGATCGGGCGGCACGACCTCTCGTTCCTTCTCGCGGCTCGGCCGCATCGTCTCGACCAACTCGTCGAGCAGCCTGGCGGTCTCGATCGGCCTTCCCCGACCGAATGCCCTGTCTCCCGATCCGGAAGCTCCGGGGCTGGGCGGTGCGGAACGCAGGTTTCTGTTCCGTAGCACCGAGACCCGATCATCCGCCTCGGCCAGCTCGGACCTGACACGCTCTAGCTCCGCTTCATTCTCTGCGAGAGCCGCCTCCATTCGCCTCTGCGCGCGGAGCGCCTCGTCGAGGCGGCGGCGCAAGGCCTCGGCACGTTCGTCGGACGTCAGTTCGTCCGAGAGTGCGGTCACCTGCGCCTCCGCCTGGCGGAGGCGTTCCGTGAGTTGTTCGGCCAGGCGTTGCAGACGCTCGTTCTCCGCCTGCATCGCCTGGGTCTCGTGAGCCTGGGAACGCTCCTGGCGAGCCTCTGCGATCGACTCGATGGCCTGTTCCCAACCCTCCGGCCGTGACAGATACAGGTGCGCCGCTCTGGCGGGAGGCGAGTCACCGTCGCCGAGTTCGACCAACGCCAGTTCCCGCAGCCACCCCTCCTCGAGGTGTTCGACGAGGATCCGCTCCAGCGGTCGGGGCAGGGTCCGCCGCACGGACGCCGCCCGCACGGGACGAAGCGATGCCGGTACCTGGTCGTCCTCCAGCCGCTTCAGTGCCCGATGGGCGGCGGCGAAGGCATGCCGGAGCAACGGGTGCCAGCGCGCGGCGGGAGGTTGGGTCATCCCACGATTGTCGTCGCCGCCACTTCCCAAGCGTCGGATCCCGCCCCCGAGCACATCCGGACGACCACCGTCACGCGTCCTCGTCGAGCGAAGCCAGGATCGTGCGGACACGCGCCAGAGCCACGGGACCGCGCTCCTCGGCGGCCGGAAGGACGGCCTCGGCCACGCTCCGTGCGAGGTCGCGGCGCCCGCGATCCAGCAGATGGGCGATGTCGGCGGCGCCCTCGACCACTCCGACGACCGGGGCGAGGATGTCGACACCGGCCCGCAGCCCTTCGTCGACCGCGGCCAGGGCAGTGCCGACGACCAGTTCCTGTGTGGGGTGATCGGACTCGCGAACAGCCTGGATGACGGCACCTCTGGCGGCGTTGCGTACCGAGGCCGCCGTCTCCGTCACGGAGGTGGCGGGGTCCGGAAGCTCGATCACGTCGCGGTGGCGGTGACGGGTAGCCAGCACCGTCGCCGCAGCGGTCGTGACGGCGGCGACCACCACCCGCCATCGACGAACGATCCACCAGGCGCGTGACGACGAGGACTCCACGGTCACAGGATGGCAGCGATCACGTAGGCGACCACAACCAGCGGCGGAAGTGTCACCGCCCATCGGAAGACGAGATCAGATCCCAGCGAGAGCCGGCCCAGGCGGATCGGGTCCACGCCGGAAGCAGCAACGAGGCGCCGCCGCGGCAGGGAACGGGCGAGGACTGCGGCACCGAGGAGTCCGATCACCACGATGGCGCCGGCACCGGTCACCTGATCCAGCCAGTCGAGGAACGGCGCGTCGCCGACTCGGAGGCCGATTCCGGTGAAGCTGACAGCGGATGGCACGCCCAGGACGGCAATCAGCCCGACGGTCCACGCAGCCGCCCTGCCCACGCCGACTTCATCCCGTATCGCCGACATCACGACGACCGTCCCGCCGATGCACGAGGTGAAACCCGCCAGGAAGAGGAGACCGAAGAACACCACCGCGACCCACTCGCCCCCTGCCATCTGTCCGAACACCCGAGGAAAAGCCGTGAAGGAGAGCTCACTGCCTGCGGCCGGAGGGATGCCGAAGGTGAACACGATCGAGAAGACCAGCAGTCCGGAGATGATCGACACCGCAGAATTGGTCAATGCCACCGCAGTCGTCGAGCGGAGGATGTTGGTCCCGGCCGGCACGAAGCTCCCGTAGGCGATGAGGACGCCCTGACCGATGCCGAGTGAGTAGAACGCCTGCCCGGCGGCAGCCCGCCAGGTCGCAGGATCGGAGAGTCGATCGCCGTCGAGCCCGAAGAAGAAGGCCCGGGCCTGGTCGGCACCGTCGAGGGACTGGGCGTAGACCGCCAGGGCCACGACGATTCCCACCAGCACCGGCACCGCATAGAGGCTCGCCCGCTCGATCGACTTCACCCCCAACGACACGACCGCCAGCAGCATCAGGCCAACGGCCAGCATCAACCACAACGACGCCAGACCCGAGGTGAACTCGCCGAACGTCGTCAAGCGCCCGCGCAAGGCATCGAGCAGGTACCCGAACGTCCATCCGGTCACGACCAGGTAGTAGCTCATGATGGCGACGGTCATCCCGACCACCAACCATCCGAGCACACCACCCCACCGTCCCGCGGCCGCCCGCAGGGTGCCCACCGGCGAGCGCCGAACCAGTCCCCCGGCAACGCTCTCGACCGTCGCCAACGGGACCGCCATGATCGCCACGCAGACGACGTAGGCGAGCACGAAGCTGCCTCCGCCGTGCAGACCGGCCATGTACGGGAAGCGCCAGACGTTGCCCAGCCCGACCACCCCGGCGATGGTCGCCAGGACATACGCACGCTCGGATCCCCAGACGGGTCGTGGATGCCTGGCCGCATCTTCGATCGCCGACAGCACGCTGGGACGGTTCTCGGCGGACGGCATCCCGCGATCGTATCGGTGAGCCCCCACGGGGTCCGCCACCACCGCAATGAGATTGACTCTCATGCGAGCGGGCGCGATACTCGCCGACGGACATGTCCCACAGCATTCTCGTACTTCCGTAGCGCACACGCCACAGACCAAGGCGTGTGCGCACCGATGCCCTCCCGGAACCCGGGGGGGTTTTTCATTGCCCGATCGGCACACCAACCGCTCGGGCCCCATGGAGGAAACACACCAATGACCACCATCAGCGGAGCCCAGTCACTCATCAAGGCACTCGAGCACGAGGGGGTCGAGGTCGCGTTCGGCGTCCCCGGCGGGGCCATCCTGCCCGCCTACGACCCGATACTCGACTCGCCGATCCGTCACGTCCTCGCCCGCCACGAGCAGGGCGCCGGTCACATGGCCGAGGGCTACGCATGGGCCACCGGCGAAGTGGGCGTCTGCATCGCCACGTCGGGTCCCGGTGCCACCAACCTGGTGACCCCACTGGCCGACGCACTGATGGACTCGGTGCCGCTGGTGGCGATCACCGGTCAGGTGCCGACGTCTGCGGTGGGCAACGACGCCTTCCAGGAGGCGTACACGACCGGGATCACGATGCCGTGCACCAAGCACAACTACTTCGTCACCGACCCCGACGAGATCCCCGACATCGTCCATCAGGCGTTCCACATCGCCCGAACCGGACGCCCCGGACCGGTTCTGATCGACCTGCCGAAGGACATCCTCAACCGGGCCACGACGTGGCGGGCCCCCGTCGATTTCGCCCTCCCCGGCTACAAGCCGACCGTCGACGGCCATCCCCGCCGGGTCCGGGAGGCGATCGATCTGATCGAGTCGGCCGAACGACCCGTGCTGTACGTCGGTGGCGGGATCATCAAGGCGAACGGTGCCGAGGCGCTGTTGGCGCTGGCCGAGCGCACCGGGATCCCGGTGACCACCACTCTCATGGGTCGGGGAGCGTTCCCCGACTCCCACGCACTCGCCCTCGGGATGCCCGGGATGCACGGCACGTACGCCGCCATCACCTCGATCCAGAAGGCGGACTTGCTGGTGTCGATCGGAGTTCGGTTCGACGATCGGGTCACCGGCAACCCGGCCTTCTTCGCTCCCCATGCCCGCGTCATCCACATCGATGTCGACCCTGCCGAGATCGGGAAGGTGCGCGTCCCGGACGTGCCGATCGTGGGCGATGCCCGCCGAGTGATGGAGCAGCTGCTGGAGGCGTGGGGAGACCGTGAAACACCCGACCGCTCGAGTTGGCTCGACACGATCGGCGGCTGGCAGCGGCAGCATCCCCTGGCCTACGACCAGCAGCCCGACGGCCCGATCAAGCCGCAGTACGTCGTCGAGGAGTTGCACCGCATCACCGGGGGCGACGCCATCGTCGTGTCCGGCGTCGGGCAGCACCAGATGTGGGCGAGCCAGTTCTGGAAGTTCGAGGATCCTCGCCGCTGGATCAACTCGGGAGGGCTCGGGACGATGGGCTTCGCCGTGCCCGCTGCGATCGGCGCCAAGGCGGGCAAGCCTGACGAACTCGTCTACGCCATCGATGGCGACGGGTGCTTCCAGATGACCAGCCAGGAGCTGATCACCGCCGCCGCCGACGCCATCCCGATCAAGGTCGCCCTGATGAACAACGGCGTGCATGGCATGGTCACCCAGTGGCAGCGCATGTTCTACGACAATCGATTCTCCGCCTCCCAGCTGGGCAACGGGGTCGACTACGTCAAGCTCGCAGAGGCGATGGGCTGCGTCGGACTGCGCGCCGAAACGCCGGACGAGGTGGCCCCGATCATCGAGAAGTCCCTGTCCATCAACGACCGGCCGGTGGTGGTCGACTTCGTCGTCGACCCCGAGGAGATGGTCTTCCCGATGGTCCCGGCTGGGGGCAGCAACGACGAAGTGATCACGGGACCGGGCGAGCGCGTCGTGCTCGCCGCGTCGGATCTGCCCTGAGACGAGGAGACACGATGAACCACACACTGTCGGTCCTCGTCGAGGACAAGCCCGGTGTCCTGGCGCGGGTGTCGTCGCTGCTCGCCCGGCGCGGCTTCAACATCCACTCGCTGGCCGTCGGCCCGTCGAACGAGGACGGGATGTCGAAGATGACGATCGTCGTCGAGGCTCCGGAGCTGGAACAGGTCAAGAAGCAGCTCCACAAGTTGATCAACGTCGTGAAGATCACCGAGCTCGAAGCCGACCAGGCCATCGAGCGGGAGGTCATGATGGTGCGGGTCTCGACCCCTCCCGGCAAGCGGTCGGAGGTGCTGGAGATCGCCGCCATCTTCAAAGCGGTGGCCGTCGACGTGGGCCATGCCACCGTGTGTTTCCAGGTGTCGGGCGAGCCTGCCAAGATCAACGACTTCCTGGATCTGGTACGTCCCTACGGCGTGGTCGACCTCGTGAAGTCGGGTCGCATCGCCCTGGCACGTGACCAGAAGGGCAAGCCGCAGGGCCGCCTGCGGGCAGTGAACTGAGCGAGCAGAAACGAGCGAGACACCCGATGCCAGCCACGATCTACTACGACAAGGACGCCGACCCCTCGATCATCAAGGGCCGCCGGGTCGCCATCATCGGCTACGGCTCCCAAGGCCACGCCCACGCCAACAACCTGAAGGAATCGGGTGTCGAGGTGGTGGTCGGGCTGAGGGAGGGTTCGTCCAGTCGTGCCGAAGCGGAAGCTGCCGGGCTCACCGTCATGTCGCCGTCCGAGGCCGCCGAGTGGGCCGACGTCGTCATGATGTTGGTCCCCGACCAGCACATGGCCGACATCTACACCGAGGAAGTGGCACCGCACCTCGACGGCGGCAACGCCCTCATGTTCGCCCACGGCTTCAACATCCACTTCGGGGCCATCACGTCCCCGGAAGGTGTCGACGTGCTGATGGTCGCCCCCAAGGGTCCCGGCCACCTGGTGCGCCGCACGTACACCGAAGGCTCCGGAGTGCCTGCCCTGATCGCCGTGCACCAGGACTCCACGGGCAGCGCCCACGACCTGGGGCTGTCGTATGCGTGGGGTATCGGAGGAACCCGCGCCGGCGTGCTCGAGACCACGTTCAAGGAGGAGACCGAGACCGATCTCTTCGGTGAGCAGGTCGTGCTGTGCGGTGGCGTGTCCGAGCTGATCAAGGCCGGCTTCGAGACGCTGGTCGACGCCGGATACCAACCGGAGTCGGCCTACTTCGAGACCCTGCACGAACTCAAGCTGATCGTCGACCTCCTGTACGAGGGCGGCCTGTCGTACATGCGCTACTCCATCTCCGACACCGCCGAGTACGGCGACTACACCCGCGGACCGCGCATCGTCACCGACGAGACCCGGGCCGAGATGAAGAAGGTCCTCAACGAGATCCAGTCGGGCGCCTTCGCCACCGAATGGCTGGCACAGGCCCGGGAGGGCGCCCCGTACCTGTACGAACAGCGCGACAAGAACCGTGGACACCAGATCGAGTCGGTCGGCAAGGAACTGCGCGGCCTGATGAGCTTCATGGAGCCGAAGGAAGCGCCGTGAGGTACTCCGGCGTCGGCCATCACTGGGGTCTGCTCGAACTTCGGTAGCCGGGCGGGGCGCGCGCGTCCCGACCCGGCCCGGCGCGCTGCACTCTCGACCACCCTCCCAGAGAAGGAGACCCCACCATGTCCGACGACCGACTGATCATCTTCGACACGACCCTGCGCGACGGGGAACAGGCCCCCGGTATCGCGTTGACCCCCGGCGAGAAAGTGACGATCGCACATCAGCTGGCCAAGCTGAAGGTCGACGTACTGGAGGCGGGTTTCGCCGCCTCCTCCCCCGGCGACTTCGAGGCGGTGAGCCGCATCGCCTCCGAAGTGAGAGGCCCGGTCATCGCCTCGTTGGCCAGAGCCCACCCCGACGACATCGACAAGGCGCACGACGCCCTCAAAGCCGCCGATGAGTTCCGGATCCACGTCTTCATGTCGACGTCGCCGATCCACATGGAGAAGATGCTGCGGATGACACCCCAGGAGGTGTTCGACGCCTCCGTCGAGGGCGTCAAACGGGCTCGCCGTTACACCGACAACGTCGAGTTCAGCCCGCAGGACGCCACCCGCACCGACTACCGGTTCCTGATCGACGTCTGCAAGGCGGCGGTCGAGGCGGGAGCCACGACCATCAACATCCCCGACACGGTCGGGTTCGCCACCCCGAGCGACTTCGTCGACCTCATGAAGAACGTGTTCCGGGAGGTCAAGGGCGACCGGGACGACGTCATCGTCTCCGTGCACTGCCACAACGACCTGGGGTTGGCGGTGGCGAACTCGCTGTCGGCCATCTCTGCCGGCGCCCGCCAGATCGAGGGTGCCATCAACGGGATCGGTGAGAGGGCAGGAAACACCTCGATCGAGGAGATCATCATGGCGGTCAAGACCCGCCAGGACGCCTTCGGCGTCGAGATCGGGGCGGACACGAGGGAGCTCTTCGAGACTTCGAGACTGGTGTCGCGCCTGACCGGCTACCCGGTGCAGTACAACAAGGCAGTCGTCGGCCGCAACGCCTTCGCCCACGAGTCGGGCATCCACCAGCACGGAGTACTGCGCGACCGCACCACCTACGAGATCATGGACGCGGCGTCCGTCGGCCAACAGGCAGCCCAGATCATCCTGGGCAAGCACTCGGGTCGGGCGGGCTTCGCGGATGCCCTGGCCAAGATGGAGATCACCCTCGAGGAGGAGGCCTTCGCCCGGGCGTTCGAGAAGTTCAAGCAGTTGGCGGACCGCAAGGTACAGATCGGCGAGGACGAAGTGCGGGCCATCGTCAACGAGGAGGCGATCGCCGTTGCCGGCACCGTCGTCATGGGTGGCCTCCACGTGGAGGGCGGCAACGACGTCACCCCGGAAGCCACCGTCACCCTCATCGCCGACGGCAGGGAGATGAAGTTCACCGGACACGGCGACGGCATGGTCCATGCCGCCTTCGCCGCCATCAAGCAGGGTTTCGGGATCGACGCCCGGCTCGTCGACTACCGGGTGGTTCCGGTGACGTCGGGGGCAGACGCCATGGCGGAGGTCAACGTGGTGGTCCGGGTCGGAGAGGACACGTTCAGCGGCCGGTCGATCAACACCGACGTGGTCGAAGGCTCGGCCGAGGCATTCGTCGAGGCCCTCAACAAGGCGAGTGCATGACACATCGGATTGCGACGATCCCCGGCGACGGGGTGGGAATCGAGGTCACGGCGGAGGCGGTGAAGGCGGTCGACGCCGCCGCCCATCGCTTCGGGTTCAGCGTGGACTACACCGCCTACGAGCTGGGCGGGAACCACTACCTCGCCACCGGTGAGGTGCTCCCCACCTCCGTACAGGACGAACTGGCACAGCACGATGCCATCCTCCTCGGGGCCGTCGGCACCCCCGACGTGCCGCCCGGAATCCTGGAGCGAGGGCTCCTGCTCAAGCTCAGGTTCGACTTCGACCAGTACGTGAACCTGCGTCCGATCAAGCTCTACGCCGGTGTCCCCACCCCGATCGCCGGGCTCACACCCGATCGCTGCGACATGGTCGTGGTGAGGGAGAACACCGAGGGTCCATACGCCGGCATCGGCGGGCTCTTCAAGCAGGGAACACCGCACGAGGTCGCCACCCAGAACTCGATCAACACCCGTCTGGGAGTGGAACGGGTGGTCCGGGACGCCTTCGATCGCGCCAGGAATCGGCGCCAGAAGCTCACCGTGGCGCACAAGACCAACGTGCTGACGTATTCCGGGGACCTGTGGTGGCGTACCGCCCAGGAGGTACACGCCGAGTACCCGGACGTGGCGCTCGATTACGTGCACGTCGACGCGGCGTGTCTCTACATGGTCAACTCACCCGAGCGCTTCGACGTGATGGTCACCGACAACCTGTTCGGGGACATCGTCACCGACCTCGGCGCGGCAGTTCAGGGTGGCCTGGGCTTGGCGGCATCCGGCAACCTGAATCCGACACGGGAAGCCCCGTCGATGTTCGAGCCGGTCCACGGGTCGGCCCCGGACATCGCAGGCAACGGATGGGCCAACCCGGTGGCGGCGGTGATCTCCGCCGCGATGTGCCTCGATCATCTGGGTGAGACCGAGGCTGCAGCCGCCGTCGAGACGGCTGCCGCCAGCGTGCTCCCCGAGCTGAAGACGACGGGCGGTCCGGACATGGGCATGTCGACGTCGCAGATCGGCGACCTCATCGCCGAGCGCATCACCGCCGATTGACCGAACCGGTCCTCACAGCTCCAGGCCGCGCACCAGGAACGTGGCCATCTCGCCTCGGGTGAGACCACCCCATGGGCAGTACCGGCCGGATCCGCATCCGATCGTGATCCCGGCCTGGGCCAATGCGTTGATGGCAGGCTCGTGCGGAGATCCGTTGTCGTCCCAGAAGTAGTCCCGCGACGCCTTGGGAAGACCGAGCGCCCGGACCAGGAACGTCGCCATCTCGCCGCGGGACACCGAGATGGTCGGGCAATACCTGCCGCCTCCGCACCCGGTGGAGATGGAAGCCTGAGCGATGGCGTTGATCGCCGAGTGGTGGCCGGAGAAGGTGTCGTCCCAGAAGAAGTCGGTTGCCGGGGCCTTGAGCCCGAGTGCTCGCTGGAGGAAGCTGGCCATCTGCTCGCGGGTGACGAATCCGAACGGGCAGTACCGTTCGTAGCCGCAGCCCGACGTGATCCCCGCCTCGACCAGCTTGACGACGTCCTGCTCGTACGGCAGGCCGCTCACGTCCCTGAACGGACCGCTGAACACCGTCTGCTGGACACTGGCGACGCTCGACTGCATGAACACCTCTGCGACCCACATCGTCGATCCGTCGACGACGACCCCCAGCCCGATGTGGGTGTAGGCGGGTTCCAGGATGTTGGCCCGGTGCCCCGGCGACGCCATGAACGCGGCGTGGAGGCGGTCGACGCTTCCGCCGTACCCGACGTTCTCGCCGAGCTTCGTCCAACCGGTGGTGACCGCCCCGAGATCGGCGTTGTGGAAGAGCCGACCGGCATCGCGGATTGCCTTCGCCTGGTTGCGCGCTCCGGCGACAAGATCCGGGTGGGTGGCGAGTGGAGCGAGTCCGCGGGTAGTCCGCTCCCGGTTGATCAGCTCGACGAACTGGGTCTCCGCCGCTACGGGATCGACGTTCGCGGCCGCACCCAGCGGCATCGTTGCCGCCAGCATCAGGGTGGTCAGCGCAACCACCATCATGCGGATCCCGCCTCGCATGAGGTGTTTGTCGTCCCGTTCCGAGAATACCTTGACTAGTTTTGCGTCACGCGAACTGACTAGTCATCAGGCTTCGGGCGCTCGGCGGATCAGGACAGCTTGGGTGGACGGACCGACGGTTCGGGACCGAAATCCGGCTGCAGCGGCTCGGCCGCCTCGATCAGCCGGAGCAACTCGTCGACGCCCCGCTCCAGTTGAGGATCACGCCCGGCGGCATGGTCGTGCGGGGTCGTCACGACCTCGATGTCCGGATCCGTACCGTAGTTCTCGACCGCATAGCCGACGTCGTGGAACCACGTCCCGAACTGGGGTTGGGTGGTGACGGTCCCGTCGACCAACGACTGCTGGGGCCAGATCCCGACCACCCCACCCCACGTTCGGGTGCCGATCAGCGGACCCAGGCGATGCAGCTTGAAGGCATGACTGAAAATGTCGCCGTCCGAACCGGAGTTCTCGTTCGTCAGACACACCATCGGTCCGGTCGGCGACTCGTACGGGAAGCCGGCCGGGTCGGTCCAGCGGGTGACCCGAAACCCAAGGCGCCTCCGCAGCAGCCGCTGCAGCAGCAGCTGACTGACGTTTCCGCCCCGGTTGAATCGGACATCGACGACCAGACCGTCCCGCTCGACCTCCGAGAGCCAGGCGCGATTGAACTCGCTGTAGCCCCATCCCATCATGTCGGGAACGTGCATGTAACCGGCACGCCCGTCGGACGCCTCACGCACCGCCAGCCGATTCGACTCGACCCAATCGCGGTAGCGCAGCATCGTTTCGTCTTCGAGGGCCTTCACGACGATCCGACGCGGCCGCGCCCGGCCCCTCGCCAGCGAGATCTCGACCGCCCTGCCGCCCTGGTCCACGAGCGCTTCACCGACGTCGGTCGTCCGATCGAGGCTCACGCCATTCACCTCGAGTACGCGGTCCCCAACCCGGGCGTCGATTCCGGGAGCCGCCAGGGGAGATGCCGCCGCCGGATCCCATGAATCCCCCGCAGGAAGACCCGTGATCCGCCACGCACCCCGGCTCCACTCCAGGTCGACTCCCAAGCGACCCAGCGTCACCTTCGGTTCGGGTCGGTACGAACCACCCATCTCATAGGCGTGACTCGTCCCGAGTTCACCCTGCATCTCCCACAGCAGGTCGGAGAACTCGGACCGGGACCCGAGCCTGTCCACCAGCGCGGCATAGCGATCGTGAACGGCCACCCAGTCGACGCCTCCCATCGACTCGAACCAGTAGAGGTCGCGCTGCAGGCGCCAGGCCTCCGAGAACATCTGGCGCCACTCGTCGGTGCGCCGCACCTCGACCCGCACGCGGTCCAGGTCCACCCACCCCGACTCGCGGCCGGGACCGTCCTTACCGGACTTGTCGTCCTTCCATCCGACCCCCACCACCCGGAGCCGCCGGTCGGCCAGCACGGCCAACACCTTGCCGTCGGCGGACACAGTCGCCCGAGTCACGCCTTCTGCGATCTGCTCGACCTTGTTCGACCCGAAGTCCCACCCGAACAGTGTTCCCTTGGGAGGCTCCGAGGGACCCCACGACACCGGGCGGGAACCCACGATGGGATGAGCCACGAAGTACAGCCTTCCTGAAGCGAATGCCAGACTGGCGAGCCTGCCCGGCGGCACAGGGACCACCTGTGCACGTGCCATCAGAGCGTCGGGCTCGATCGCCGGTGGAGCCTCCTTCTTCTGGTCGTCCCC
>DATHWB010000325.1:0-9256 GCA_035460965.1 Acidimicrobiia bacterium | reverse complement strand
TAGACGTCGTCCCCGATCGACTTGTCGACGGGCTTCGACTCGCCGGTGAGCATGGACTCGTCCAGGCTGCTCTGGCCTTGGACGATGCGCCCGTCCGTGGGGATCTTCGAGCCCGGGTCGACCACCATTCGGTCACCCGGCAGGATGTCTCGTGCCGGGATCACTCGGGTCCCGCCCTCGACGAGAATCGTGGCGCGATCGGCGCCGAGCTCGAGCAGCCCGCGCAACGCGTTGGTGGCCCGGCCCTTGGCGCGAGCCTCGAATGCCCTACCGAGGGTGATGAGCGTCACGATCATCGCCCCGGTCTCGAAGTAGGGGTGGTGATCGGTGGCGAGCGCCCACAACGAGTACCCGAAGGCGCTGAGGGTCCCGAGCGAGATGAGCGTGTCCATCGATGCACCGAAGGTGCGCAGCTGTTTGAACGCGACCCGGTGGAACTGGGCACCGATCCAGAAGATGACCGGGGCGGTGAGCACGGCCTGGACGGCCGTGTTCCAGCCGGAACGTGGGACCAGCATGGCGAGGACCATCACGATCGTCGAGAGGACGGCCGCTACCCGGAACCGGCGCCACTGGACCTGCTCGTCCTTCCACTGTTGGCGGAGCGCCGGGAGGGTGTCCTCCGGTGTGCTCGGCGAGATGGCATATCCGATCTTGTCGACAGCGCTGCGAAGCAGGTCGAGATCCGTGGCGTCGGTCACCCGGACCTGGGCACGGCCGGTGGCGTAGTTGACGACGGCCGCATCCACCCCTGGCTGTTTGCCCAGGACGCGTTCGATCCGGGCCGCGCATGCGGCGCACGTCATGCCTTCGACGTCGAAGGTGACGGCCGTGGTGCTGGCGCTGTCGGTGTGGACGGTCATCGTTCGACGTCGTATCCCTGGTCTTCGATCGCTTGGACGATGGTGGCGAGGTCTATGGCGGCCTCGTCGAAGTCGACGTCGACCTGCTTGGACTCGATGGCGACATCGACTCGATTGATACCGGCGAGCTCGCCGACCGCTCCTTCGATGCTGGACTTGCAGTGTCCGCAGGAGATGGTCGGCACGCTGAGCGTCGTGGTGCTCATGTGTGGTTTCCTTCCGCTGAGGGCCCCGTGACGGCGGCCGTGTACTTCATGGTCTCCATGAGTTCGTCGACGATCTCGGCGGTGCGACCTTCGCTGACCGCGTGGGCAACGCAAGTCTCGAGGTGGTTCTGGAGCAGGACACGGTTCACGCGTTCCAGCGAACCCTGGAGCGCCGAGATCTGCTTCATCACCTCCGGGCAGTAACGCTCGTCCTCGACCATGCCGATGACGGCGTCCAGGTGCCCACGGACGGTCTTCAGGCGATTGAGCGCCGACCGCTTGTGTTCGTCCTTCATCCCGACGACTCTACCCCTCCTGGGGTGGGGTAGCAAAGGAACTCGAGCCCGAGGCCGCTCGATCTCGACGGCCGCGACACGAGAAACGGGGTCCCGGCCGGGCGGCACGGGACCCCGTTTCGGGGTTGGCATCGGGTCGTGGAGGAGGGAGAGAACCAGACTGCGATGCCAATGATTGCGGGTTCAGACCCCTTCGGGGAGGATCCGCCCCCGGACCCTCGGATACTTCACCGGGGCGTGGGCGAAACAGAACTCGCGTCGGTTGTAGCGGGAGAGCTTGGTGACGCAGTCCTTGCTGCGACAGACCCTGCCCTCACCGAAGTCTTTCGAGGGACGTGTCACACCCTTGATGGATGCGCCCTTCATGATGTCTGACATTGTCGGGCCCCTTTCTCGAGAAGCCTGCATGTGGTGCAACAGTGGTTGCTCACCGTTTCTTCCCGGTGAAGCCGCCTGTCATACCTCTAGTTCGGAGCCGTGGGCTCGCGTGGATGAGACGTCTTCTGAGACCGTACGGTTCCCGCCCTAAACCTCCGATAAACCCGAAGGTGGCGATCGATCGGGTGGGCAGAGCCCGGCGTAAGCCTCAGTCGATACCGAGTTTGCGGAGGAAGGCGGCGGAGTCCGGTTCGCGTCCGAGGAACGCGTGCAGGTGGTCCATGCCCGACCGGGTGCCCCCGGCCTCGAGGATCTCACGCCGATACGAGGCGCCGACCAGGGGCGAGAGGACACCCTCGCTCTCGAAGCGGGAGAACATGTCGTCGCCGTACACCTCGGACCAGAGATAGCCGTAGTACCCGGCGTCGTAGCCGAACAGATGCGCGAACGACGCCGGATAGAAGGTTCCCTCGTGCATGGGGAGCAATGTCACCGCCCACGAGCGCCGCAACACCCGGTCGAGGCCCTTGTCACCGGGGCCGTGCAGCTCCTGGTCCAGCATGCCGAAGGTCATCTGGCGAAGCTTGTCGAGAGCCACGTTGAGATTCCGCGCCGCCACCAATTGATCGACCAGATCGGCAGGGATCGGTTCACCCGTCGAATGGTGTCGCGCGAACGTCGACAGCACGTCCGCTCGCCAGGTCCAGTGTTCCATGATCTGCGACGGCGCCTCCACGAAGTCGCGTTCGACGTTCGTGCCCGAGAAGCGGACGTAGGGCGACGTCGTCAGGGTCTGATGGAGGATGTGCCCGAATTCGTGGAAGAAGGTCTCCACTTCGCTGTGCTGGAGCAGGCTGGGACGCGTCGGGGTCGGTTTGGTGAAGTTGGCCACGATGGCGGCGTAGGGAGTCTGGTAGCTGCCGTCGCCCCGGCGCCGGCCCGCCACGAGTGGGAAGGCGGCGGCGTGGCTGAACTTCCCGGATCGCGGGAAGAGGTCCATCGAGAAATGGGAGATGAGGCGTCCGTCGGCGGCATCGCGGATGGCGAACGTCCTCACGTCCGGGTGCCACACCTCGACGTTCAGTTCCTCGTAGGTCAGTCCGAAGACGTCTCCGGTGATTCGCAGCAGGCCCTCCAGCACGGAGTCGAGCGGGAAGTACTCCGCGACGACGTGCTGATCCACGCCGTACTCCGTGCGGCGTATGAGTGTGTCGTAGTAGCGAACGTCGAACGGCATGAGGGTCGAATCCCCGGTATCGGACTCGAGTAGCCGACTCATGCGGTCCACCTCCACCTGACCGGCCGTCGTCAGCGGGGGCTGCAGGTCGGCGTAGAACCGGGCGACAGCCTCGGGAGTCTCCGCCATCCGTTCCTCCAGCACCTTGTGCGCCCATGAGGGGACGCCGAACAGACCGGCGATCTCCTGGCGAAGTGCGACGGCTTCCTCGAGCAGGGGCCGATTGGCGTCTACGGCGCGGGTGTTGAACTTGAGGGAGAGTGCCTCCCGGAGGTCCCGGCGCGGGCTGTTGTCGAGGAACGGGATGACATCGGGATACGACAGGGTGATCCGGTGCGTCCCGGGTTCGGGTCCGTCCTCGAGCGACTCGATGTAAGCGTCCGGCATGCCCTCGAGGTCGGCGGTGGACACGACGAGGCTGTCGTCGTGTTCGGCGATGTTTCGCTCGAATGCCACGCCGATCTCCACCAGCCGGTCAGACATGGAGCGGAGCCGGTCGCGTGCCTCCGGGTCGAGCTCGTGCCCTGCATTGCGGAAGTCGCGCATCGTGAACTCGACGAGCCGGGCGTCCACCCCCGTCGAGTCGTCCCGGGTCTCGAACTCGGCGACGGCCTCGTAGAGATCCCGTCGGAAGGCCATCTCGATCCCGAACTTGGAAAGCCGTTCCTCAGCCTCCTTCCCGGCCTGGCGGGTGTCCGGGTCGGGGTGGACGTATCCCAGGAACCCCGCCTGGCCGAAGGCGTCCACCAGGAGGGAGGCGATGTCCTCCAGCGGCTCCATCGTGGCGGACCACGAGCGGTCCCCGGCGACGATGGCGTCGAGCATGCGGGTGGAGGCGGCGATCGCCTCGTCGGTGACGGTCCGGATCCGCTCCGGACTGATGGCCGTGTAGTCGAAGATCATCGGGCGACCATATCGGCCTCCGACCTCCTACTCGGGGCGGATTCGGTCATGCGCCCGGTGCTCGTGCCAGCACGTCGAGTCGGACGAACGTCTGGTCGAAGCTGCCGTCGTGACGGCGCAATTCGTCGAGGCGGGACCGAACGATCTCCCGGAACTCCGCCCGACGCTCCGTGTCCATGTCGGCCTCGTAGGCGATGAACACCTGGGACTCGAGCCAGTTCCACAACGAATCCCGGTCGAAGGCGCGTCGCTGAGCGACGCTCCGGACCCGACCGCCGATCAGATCGAAACCGGCCGCCTCCAGTATCTCCATGTACCAGCCGGGATCCGGGAAGCACCACGGGCTGGTCGGCCCCGCCAGGGTGTCCGCCACCTCGTCGAGCAACCCGAGCACGAGCCGGATGTTGCCGGCACCGCTCATGTCGAGTCGGAAGAACCCACCGGGTACCAGGGAGCTTCGCACCTGTTCGGCCACCCGCGGCTGCTCGGCGCACGGGACCCATTGCAGTGCGGCACGGGAGACGATGCCGTCGAAGCGGTCCCCGCCCAACGCCGTCACCAGATCCTGGCCGGTGCCGCGGGCGAAGCGTTGGTTGGACCGAGCGCGGGTGGAAGCCTCGTCGAGGAAGCCCTGGTGCGGGTCGACGCCGATAACTTCCCCGTCCGGCACCCGATCGGCCAACAGCCTGGTGAAGTCGCCCGCTCCGCAGCCGAGATCGACGATGCGCAGATCGGGTCGGAGAGGCGTGTCGGCCAGGAACCCTTCGTCGAACACCCGATGATGCGCGGTGTTGGCGGCGTACAGGCCGGCATCCCAGTCGGGCAACCAGGTCTCCTCGGTCACTTCGTGATCACTCCCTCAGTCCACATGTGTTCAACCGTCATCTCCGGAATCACCTCCGGATCGATCAGGGCAGGATCGCCGGAGACCGCCACGAACGTGGCGGGGCCACCGATGGTGAGCGGGCGGTCGGCGTAGAGGTCGATGGCCTCGGCGACGGTGACGCCCTCGGGACGGGGCCGGACGGCGTCGGCGATTCCGGTGAACGGGTCCGGCGACTCGATGGGAGCGTCAGACCCGGCCCGGATCGCCACCCCGGCATCGAGCATCGTTCGGAACGGGTATGCCCAATCCGCCCTCCTCGGGCCGAGACGGGGTTTCAGCAAGGATCGGTCCGAGGTGGCGAACGAAGGCTGGACCGACGCCATGACGCCCGCCTCGGCCATGTGCGCCACCTGCTCGGGGTCAGCCACGGAGGCATGCTCGATTCGGATCCGGCCAGGCCCGATGCGATCGGCGAGGTCGAGGACGGTCTCCACGGCCAGATCGCCGATGGCGTGCACGGCGGCGGTGCCGCCCAGGGCGACCGCCGCCTCGGCCATCTCGTCGAGATGCGAGGCGGTGAGCATTCCCCAGGTGGACGGTCGATCGGCGTACGGCTCCCGCAGTGCCGCCGTGTGGCCGCCCAGCGAGCCGTCGGCGAACCCTTTCCACCCGGCGAAGCGGATCCGGGGCCCGGCGTCGGTCAGCACACGCGCCGCCCCGGCCAGCGCCTCGACATCACGAGTGATGACGTGGACGTCCATGCGGACCGGGCTGGTCTCTCCGAGTGCGACGACCACGTCCAACTCGTCGACGCCCGTGCACCACATCGAAGGACCTACCGACACCATCGCATCGATCGCGACGATCCCGCGCCCGGCCAGGGAACTCAGGAACCGCTCGAGCCGGGTCGGATCGGGCGGAGCGTCCGGGAATCGCAGCGCCTCGACGATGGCAGCGATCGCCGCCTCCTCGACGACGCCGGTCACCGTCCCGTCGACGCCGCGCCGAACGTGACCCCCGGGAGGGTCGGCGGTGTCGTCGTCGATCCCCGCCAGCCTCAGTGCCGTCGAGTTCGCCGCCGCCACGTGGGAGCACCGTCGGTAGACGAGCACCGGACGGTCGGTGACGGCTCCGTCCAGTTCCGCGGCCGTCGGCATCCGACCCAGGTCGAGTCGGTCGTCGTCGAGGGCCGTGGCCACCAGCGGTGCGGTGGACGGGAGCCGGGCGGAAGCCTCGGACAGGAGAGAGCGGACCTCCTCGAGGGTGCGCGCGGCGGAGAGGTCGAGCTGGTCTCTCGCACTGACGACCCCCACGGGGTGCAGGTGAGCATCGCGCAGCCCAGGGAGGATGACGCCCGGCACCCGTATGACGTCCTCTCCATGTTTTGCGGATCCGATCGTGGTGATGCGGCCGGCCGAGATCGTCAGCGCGTTCGACCCGGGATGGCCGTGGATCCGCTCGGCGACGATCGTCGTCACTCGCCCTCCCCGAGTATCCGAGCGAGGTCGTCATGCACGTGCCCATTCGAGGCCAGGACGGCCGTCGCGTCCGGTCGGTAGGGGCGGCCGGCGAGGTCGCTGACCCTTCCTCCCGCCTCTTCGACGACGAGTTGCCCGGCGGCGGTGTCCCACGGCTGCAGTCGATACTCCCAGTAGGCCTCGTAGCGTCCGGCCGCCACCCAGCACAGGTCGAGGGCTGCAGAGCCCATGCGGCGTATGCCCTGCACGCGGGCCAGGACCCTTCCGACCGTCGCGCCGAGTTCGCCGGCGTGCTCCTGGCGGTCGTACGGGAACCCGGTTGCGACGAGGGCCCGGGTGAGGCCCGCAGTGGTCGAGACCTGCAGCCGCCGCGTCCCCGGTTCGCCCGAACCGATCGTCGCTCCGCCTCCGGCCGACGCCGCGAACACCTCGTCCCTGAGCACGTCGTGGACGACGCCGACGAGCGGACGACCGCGGTCCCACAGCGCCACCGACACCGCCACGTGAGGGATGCCATGGACGAAGTTCACCGTGCCGTCCAGGGGATCGACGATCCACACCCGATCCGCCTCCCAGCGCGCCCCGCCCTCCTCCTCGCCGAGAATCGCGTCGTCCGGCCGGTGGGTGGCGAGCAACGATCGAATGGCGGTCTCCGCCGCCCTGTCGACCGCGGTCACGGGGTCGACGGAGCCCTTGAACTCGGTGGAGGTGACGCCCTCGAACCCGGACGCGACGATGTCCGCCGCCCGTCGGGCGCACAGCCCGGCCAAGGTCAGATCGTCGATCACGTCGTCGGACGGTACAGCCCGGAGGAAACCTACGATCCTCCGGTGCGCCCCACGCTTCTCGCCGCTGCTGCCGGGTACGTGTTGGTACTCGCGTTTCCTCCCGTGGGGATCGGCGCGCTCGCTTTGCCGGCCGTGGCCGCGTTCCTGACGGCGATTCGACTGGCTCGTCGGCCGGGGGAGGCGTGGGCCGCGGGAGTCGCATTCGGCGGAGTGTTCTTCGGTTTTCTCTTCCCGTGGCTCGCCGAACTGGGCGTCATCGCCCTCGTTCCCCTCGTGGTGGTGCAGGGGCTCTTCCCGACCGTCTATGCCCGGGCGATGTACCGGGCGCGGCACCGGCCGCCGGGTGAGTGGGTGTTGATCGCCGCCGCCGGATGGGGAGCCATGGAGTACGTGCGAGAGCGTTTCCCGCTCGGTGGTTTCGGATGGGGGATGGCCGGCTACCCGGTCGGCGAGTACGCCTGGCTGCGTCACGCCGCCCAATGGATCGGCACGTCCGGCTGGTCGGTGGTGGTGGCGCTGGCGGCCGCCACCGTGGCGGTGGTCGTGACCGAGCGGCGAGTCGACGCCCGTGCCGCGATCCCCTTCGCCCTGATCGCCACGTTGGGGCTGGGGGGTGCGCTTCTTCCGCCCCGTTCCACCGGTGAGTCGGTGGACGTGGTGCTGGTTCAGGGATCGTCCCCCTGTCCGGGTCAGCGCTGTCCGGGGGAGAGGGCCGCCACCTATGCCGCCTCGCTGGAGCTCACGTCGCGCATCGAGCCCGGTTCGGCGGACCTGGTGGTGTGGCCCGAGGGCTCGACCGGATTCAACGTGGATCCGATTCTCGATCCTGCCGTGGGGGATGCGATCGCGGCCGAGGCCGCCCGGATAGAGGCGGTGCTGCTGGTGGGGGGAGACCGCCCTGTCTCCGACACCGAGTGGATCAACGCCAACGTGGTCTGGGACCGGGACGGCGAGCTGATGGGCGAGTACCGCAAGCGTCACCCGGTGCCCTTCGGCGAGTACGTACCCGCCCGCCCGATGTTCGCCTGGATCCCCGATCTCAGCCGGGTTCCCCGAGACATGATTCGCGGGGACGGACCGGAACTGTTCGAGATCGACGGAGGGCTTCTCGGATCGGTGATCTCGTTCGAGTCCTCGTTCGCCCGCTACAGCCGTGACCACGTGCGGGCGGGGGCGGGACTCCTCGTGGTGGCCACCAGCCAGGCGAGCTACCCGTACTCCGACGCCAGCGACCAGCTGATCGGGATGACTCGCATGAGATCGGCCGAGCTGGGGGTTGACGTGGTCCACGGGTCGGTGACCGGTCGGTCCACGTTCATCACCGACGGCGGTGCAGTGGGCGAGAAGACCGGTCTCGCCGAGATCACCGCCCTGGCGGGCACCGTCCAGTTCCGGGCGGACGGTCCGACGCTCTACACCCGGCTGGGGGACTGGGTGCAGCTGGTGGGGATGGCGTGGCTCCTCGACCGGTCGGTCCGTTCCCGACTCAGAAGCGGTCGTACCGAACCAACTCCGACAGAGGCTTCCGCCCGCTGAGCGGGTTCTTGCCTCGGGATGCCCGTTCCGCCTCCTCGTCCGGGTAGCCCAGGGCCACCACCCACTGACAGCCGTGGTCGGCGGGCACGCCGAGCACCGCCCGAGCGTCGTCGTGGCGATGGAGAGTGATCGGGCACGAGCCGACGCCGAGTGAGGCGGCTGCCAGCATCATGTTCTGGCTCACCCTCCCCATGTCCCAGTCGTAGCCGTCAGGCAGCCGGACGGGGGCGATCACGAGCGGAGCCCCCCGCAGCGGTCCCGTGAAGTCACCGCATTCGGCCAACCGGTCCAGCTGGGCACGGTCCCTGACCACGACGAACACCCAGCTCTGGCGGTTCTTCGAGCTCCCGGTCCAGCGCCCGGCTTCGAGAATCGCCGTCAGGTCCTCCTCGGAGACCGGCCGGTCTTCGAACTTGCGCACGACGCGCAGTCGGGTGACGGCGTCGTAGACCTCGGGGGCGGGCTGCAGCATGGAAGGGCTCCTCGTGGGCTCGCCCGCCACTGTACGCGGGTCGTCAGAAAGCGAGACGTCGGCTGACGACCATGATGCAGTCCCCGTCGACGACGGACATCCCGGCGTCGCGTGCCCGGGCGAGGACCTCGCGGTCGTACGACCCTGGCTGGAACCAGATCGACCCCCCACCCAGCTCGGCCCAGTCGTCGACCACGCCGATCGCTCGCCCGGGCGGGACCACCACGTTGACGATGTCGGGGCGATCGGGAAGCGATCCCAGGCTGGGGTGGC
>DATHWB010000324.1:0-11108 GCA_035460965.1 Acidimicrobiia bacterium | reverse complement strand
GCCATCACGGTGTGCCACGCGACGTTGGCGAACGGGAAGTCGAGCACCAGGTCGGTGGCTCCGGCCTCCTCGAGCAGCTCGAGTGCGCGGTCGGGGTCGTACGGGTAGGGGCAGTAGTCGGTGTCCCATGCCACGCCGGCGGGTACCGCCATCGTGCACGACGAGATCGCCGTGCCGGCGGTGGCGGCGTCGATGTGCGACTGCCGGTTGTGTCCGTGCTGGATGGCCTGTCGTACCCGGATGTCCTGGAACGCCTCCACGTTGGTGTTGAGCGCCCAGTACGACACCTCGGTGCCGGGGATCAGGTCCAGCTGCAGGTTCGGATCGCTGGCCAGTGTGCTGACCCGGTCCATGCCTTCGCCGATGACCGAGGCCACCATGTCCAGTTCGCCGCCGAGCAGGGCGTTGAGCGCCGCGGTCTCGTCAGGGATGAACCGCTGAACCACCGTCTCGAAGTACGGGAGCTCGCCCCAGTAGCCGTCGAAGCGGTGCAGGGTGAGATCCTGGTCGATGCGGTACTCACCGAACGTGTATGGACCTGTCCCGATGACGGTGGTGGCGGCGTCGTTCTCCTCGAAGAAGTTCTCGGGAACGATGATGCCGCCGCGGTCCGCCATTCGGCTCAGGAAGC
Organism: Acidimicrobiia bacterium; assembly: GCA_035460965.1. Classification (GTDB taxonomy): domain Bacteria; phylum Actinomycetota; class Acidimicrobiia; order Spongiisociales; family ZC4RG35; genus DATHWB01. Next base: position 10,477 of record DATHWB010000324.1, on the reverse strand, counting down.
TCTGGCTGGGGTTGTCGAGGGTCACCTGGACCGTGAAGTCGCCCGTCGCCTCGATCGCCGTCACCGGCGCATACCCGACCGAAGCAGTCGAGACGCCCGACTCGGAGTTCTTGTTCATCGAGTAGACCACGTCGGCGGCGGTCAACTCGGAGCCGTCGTGGAACTCGACGCCTTCCCGAATGTTGAACGTGACCGTGAGTCCGTCAGCGCTGACGTCCCACGACTCCGCCAGCAGCGGCACCGGGCTGCCGTCGGCCTCGAGGGCCACGAGCGTCTCCAGCACGTTCAGGAGCAGCGGGGCGGACACGGCCGTGAGGCCCGTCTCCCAGTAGTTCCAGTTCGGCGGCTCCTGCGGATACGAGTAGGTGAGCGTGGTGCCGCGCGGGTCCGGCTCGGAGCCGGCGGCGGTGGTCGTCGTCTCTCCGGCTGCAGTCGTGGTGGTTTCGCCGCCGGCGGCCGTGGTGGTGGTCTCGCCGTCGGTGGTGCTGCCACAGGCAGCGAGCACCATCGCCATTGCCAGCATCAGCGCCAGCATCCGGGGGAACCCGGAGCCGCGGTCGATGAGCCTCTGCTTCATGAATGTTTCCTCTCTCTTCCCGTGACGCGCTCCGGAGCACCAGGACCTACCCGGTCGTTCCTGAACGCCGCGGAAGATAGCCACCGAATCTCGCGGTGCGCAAGCGCTGTCTCGCACACCGGGACGACTATTCCTAGAACGCATTGCAGAATATCGACACACCCTGGGAGTTCGAGGCATGATCGGTTCGACGCCGCCGCCACTACCCTCGCCGGGTGCCTGACTTCATCTACTCGATGTACCGCTGCTCGAAGCACGTGCCACCGAACCGGGACGTGCTCCGCGACATCTCGCTGTCCTTCTACTACGGCGCCAAGATCGGCGTGCTCGGACCCAACGGCGCAGGCAAGTCCACGCTGCTGCGGATCATGGCCGGCCAGGACACCGAGTTCACCGGGGAGGCGAGGCTCGGCGACGGTTACACCGTCGGGCTCCTCGAGCAAGAGCCCCGCCTCGACGACTCGAAGGACGTGCTCGGCAACATCATGGACGGAGTGGCGCAGACCCAGGCGCTGCTCGACCGGTACAACGAGGTTCTCGCCGCATGGGCGGACCCCGAGGCCGACTACGACAAGCTGGGAGAGGAGCAGGCCGCCCTCGAGAAGAAGATCGAGGCGTCCGACGCCTGGGAACTCGACCGCAAGGTGGCGATCGCCATGGACGCCCTCCGTGTTCCGCCCGGGGAGGCCGATGTCTCCACCCTCTCGGGAGGCGAGCGCCGCCGGGTCGCCCTGTGTCGCGTCCTGCTCAGTTCACCCGACCTGCTCCTGCTGGACGAACCGACCAATCACCTCGACGCCGAGTCCGTGGCCTGGCTCGAACGGTTCCTCAAGGACTACCAGGGCTCCGTCATCGCCATCACCCACGATCGCTACTTCCTCGACAACGTGGCCGGGTGGATCCTGGAGCTGGACCAGGGCCGGGGGTACCCGTTCGAAGGCAACTACTCCTCGTGGCTGGAACAGAAGCAGGCTCGCCTCCAGCAGGAGGAGAAGGAGGCCTCGTCCCGGCAACGCACCATCGCCCGCGAGCTGGAGTGGGTGCGGATGTCGCCCCGGGCACGTCAGGCGAAGGGCAAGGCCCGACTCGCCGCCTACGAGCAACTCGTGGCGCAGGCGGCCGCCGTCGAGTCGCGTGAGGATGCCTTACGACTGGCGATCCCGTTCACCCAGCGGCTCGGGGACCGGGTCATCGACGTGGCGGGACTCACCAAGGGCTACGGCGACCGCCTGCTGTTCGAAGACCTCGACTTCTCGATCCCTCCGGCCGGCGTCGTGGGCATCATCGGCGCCAACGGGGCCGGCAAGACCACCCTGTTCCGAATGATCACCGGCCAGGAGACGCCGGATGCGGGAACGATCGAGATCGGGCCCACCGTCGACCTGGCGTACGTCGACCAGACCCGAGACGCACTCGACCCCGATCGAACCGTTTTCCAGGAGATCAGCGGTGGCGCAGACCTGCTCAAGATCGGCCGGCGTGAGATCAACTCCCGGGCATACGTCGCCTCGCTCAACTTCAAGGGCGCCGACCAACAGAAGCGGGTCGGTGACCTGTCGGGAGGTGAGCGCAACCGGGTCCATCTCGGCAAGATGCTGCGGACCGGAGGCAACGTGATCCTCCTGGACGAGCCCTCCAACGATCTCGACGTCGACACGCTGCGAGCCCTCGAAGGTGCCATCGAGGACTTCCCCGGCTGTGTCGTGGTCATCAGCCACGACCGCTGGTTCCTCGATCGGGTGGCCACGCACATCCTGGCGTTCGAGGGCAACTCGACGGTCCGCTACTTCCCCGGCAACTTCACCGAGTACGAGGAGTGGATGAAGGCCGAGTTCGGCGAGGAGTCGATTCGCCCCACTCGGCTCAAGTACAAACCGCTGGCCCGCTGAACGGAAAGGGGCCCCGGGCATTCACCCGGGGCCCCTTTCCCTCAACGGATCACTTCGGGTCGATCTCCTCGAAGGCCTCGTCGAACGACCGAGCCGGGCGGCGCCGGTCCCCGCCTGACCCCTCGCTGGGGCTCTCACGACGCGGTTCGCTGCTCCGGTTGCCGTCGCGATCGCCACGGCCTCCCCGATCCCTGCTCCGCTCGTTGCCACGGTCGCTGCCGCGATCACCGCCACGGTCGTTGCCGCGGTCGCCTCCGCGGTCACCACCACGGTCACCACCACGGTCGCCTCCGCGAGTGTCCCGACCGCGATCGCGGCCCCGGTCGTCGTCCCGGCGGTCGTCCCGGCGGTCGTCGGCAGGCCGGCTCTTCGCCTCCTCCGACGGCTCCAGCTTGTCGACCAACTCCAGGCTCAACTTGCCCTTGTCGTCGATCTCGCGCAGCCGCACCTTGATCCTCTGACCCTGAGTGAGGTAGTCCTCGACCCGGTCCACCCGGCGTTCCGAGTCGATACGGGAGATGTGGAGCAACCCGTCGCGCCCGGGGAAGATGTTGACGAAAGCACCGAACTTGGTGATGTTCACCACTTCGCCGTCATACTCGGCACCCAACTCGGGCTCGGGCGGGAAGGCGATGGCCATCACCCTCGCCTTGGCCGCGGCGAGGACCTCGCCGTCGGTCGAAGCGATGCGGACGAGGCCGACGTTGCCCTCCTCCTCGATCTCGATCGTGGCGCCCGTCGACTCCTCCAACTCGCGGATGACCTTGCCCTTCGGGCCGATCACCTCGCCGATCTTGTCCTTCGGGATCTCGATCGACTCGATGCGAGGAGCGTTCTTGTTGAGCTCCGAACGCGGTTCGGGCATCGTCGCCGTCATCACCTCGAGGATCGCGAGGCGCGCCTCCCTGGCCTGTGCCAGCGCTCCGGTGAGGACCTCACTGGGAAGACCGGACAGCTTGGTGTCGAGCTGCAGAGCCGTGATCACATCCGCGGTGCCTGCCACCTTGAAGTCCATGTCACCCAGTGCGTCCTCGGCGCCGAGAATGTCGGTGAGAGTGACGTACTTGCCGTCGCGGTAGATGAGACCCATGGCGATACCCGCCACCGGGGCGAGGATCGGCACCCCCGCATCCATCAGCGACAGCGTCGAGGCGCACACGGACGCCATCGACGTCGACCCGTTCGACGAGAGCACCTCGGACACCAGTCGAACGGCGTAGGGGAACTCCTCCTCGGTCGGAACGACCGGGTGCACCGCCTTCTCGGCAAGCGCACCGTGGCCGATCTCCCGGCGCTTCGGTCCGCGCATGAAGCCGGCCTCGCCCGTCGAGAACGGTGGGAAGTTGTAATGGTGCATGTAGCGCTTGCCGTCCTCGCGTCCGAGGTCGTCCAGCATCTGCTCCATCTTCAGCATGCCGAGGGTGGTGATGTTGAGCACCTGTGTCTCGCCACGCTGGAACAGTCCGGAGCCGTGCGCACGAGCAACCACGCCGACTTCCGCCGACAGCGGCCGAATGTCCGTGGCGCTGCGCCCGTCGAGCCGCACGCCCTCGTCGACGACCCGCGCCCGCATCATGTCCTTCAGGATGGATCCGAAGGCGCGCTTGGCCATCGCCGGGCCGTCGGCGTCGTCGTCTGCGAAGGCCAGCTCGGCGATCGTGGCGTCGAGCGCCGCCGTCTCCGCAGCCTTGCGCTCTGCCTTGTCCGCGATCCGGACGACGTCGGCCAGCTTGGGCCGGGCCACCTCGCCGACCCGTGCCTTGATCTCGTCGGTGTAATCGACGGCGACCGGCCATTCGACCACCGGTTTGGTGACCTTGGACATCAATTCGCGCTGCAGGTCGACGAGCTCGCCGATGTACTGCTTGGACTCCTCGAGGCCACGAGCGACGGTCTCCTCGTCGGAGGCGGGTGCCCCCTCCTGGATGAGTCGCAGGCCGTCGGGCGTCGAACCTGCCTCGACCATGATCACGTCGATTCCGCCGTCGGCATTGCGGCCACCGGCCACGACGAGTTCGAACACCGACTCGTCCAGCTCCTCGTACGTCGGGAACGGTATCCAGTCGCCGTCCTTGAGTGCGAGACGCACACCGGCGACCGGGCCCTCGAACGGGATCGCGCTGACGCTCAGAGCGGCAGACGCACCGTTGAGTGCGATCACGTCGAACGGGTTCTCGTCGTCGACCGACAGCGTCGTCATGACGACGTGGGTCTCACAACGGAACCCGTCCTTGAACGAAGGACGGAGTGGGCGGTCGACCAGGCGACACGCCAGGATCCCCTGCTCACTCGGACGACCCTCGCGTCGGAAGAACGAGCCGGGGATGCGCCCGGCGGCGTACATCCGCTCCTCGAAGTCGACCGTCAGCGGGAAGAAGTCGATCCCCTCGCGAAGCCGCTTGTTGGCGGTGGCGGTGACCAGTATTTCGGTTTCGCCGAGACGTGCGACGACTGCGCCGTCGGCCTGTCCGGCCAGTTTGCCGGTCGAGAACGACAGCGTCTTGCCGCCGACCTCGCCGGATACCGTGATTTCGGACACGGTTGCTCCTCTTGTCGGGGAGTCCGGCCCGTTACCAGTGGTCGCTGCTCCGTACGGGAGCAGTCACAACTAGCAACCGGCTGACTCCATCGTGTTGGCACCCGAGGCATTCGCCCCGGAGGTGATCCCGACCCGAGGGCCGGAACGCAGAAGGAGCAGCCGTGGTGGCTGCTCCTTCCGGAATCGTCAGCGACGCAGGCCCAGTGCTGCGATGAGTGAGCGATACCGCTCGACGTCCTGGCGACGTAGGTAGTTCAGGAGTCGGCGACGCTTGCCCACCATCATCAGCAGGCCGCGGCGGCTGTGGTGATCGTGCTTGTGCTCGCGGAGGTGGTCGGTGAGGTGATTGATCCGTTCGGTCAACAATGCAACCTGCACCTCGGGCGAGCCGGTGTCCGAGTCGTGCGTGCCGAACTCGGTGATGATCTCTTGTGTGGTCTTCATATGCGCGAAAAAGGTCCTATGTGATCCTCGACGGAGGTCCTCCCGGAGCGGGAGTCCATCACGATACCACCTCGACGTTCCCAGGCGAATCGTCGCCCTCGGCCAACAAGACCGATGCCTGGTCCCGATCACGCCCGATCTGAGCCACCAGCGCATCGATGCCGTCGAAGCGCCGCTCGGCCCGGATCCGGTCGACGAAATGCAACGTGAGCGACTCACCGTACAGGTCGGCGTCGAAACCGATCACATGCGCCTCGATCGTCCGCTGCGAGACGCCGAAGGTGGGACGCACACCGATGTTCACCACGCCCGGGTACTTCACCCCGTTCCATTCCACCCAGGCTGCGTACACCCCGTCTGCGGGCACCACCATCCGGTCCGGCACGTGCAGATTGGCCGTCGGGAAGCCGATCGTCCGGCCGCGAGCATCGCCATGGATGACCGGTCCGATCAGCGCGAACGGACGTCCCAGCAATCGGGCCGCCCCCTGCACGTCCCCCGAGTGGAGGAGGTCACGAATGCGGGTCGACGAGATCGAACCGCCTTCCCCGGCGTCGTCGACCATCTCGACGATCTCGACCGTGAAGCCGAGCTCGTCACCCATGCTGCGGAGGAGGACGGCATCGCCCCCGCGGTCTCGACCGAACCGGAAGTTCTCGCCGACGGCCACCACCGCCGCCCGCAGCCGAAGCACGAGTATCTCGGTGACGAAGGTGTGGGGATCGAGATCACGGATCTCCAGGAACGGCAGCACGCCGAGGATCTCGACACCGCATTCGCCGAGCATCGCAGCGCGCTGCTCGACCGTCGTCAGCATCTGCGGAGCACGCTCCGGGGCGAGGAACTCGAGCGGGTGGGGGTCGAAGGTCAGGGCAGCGGTCACCAGCCCTCGCCCGGACGCCGTCGTCGCCAGGTCGCGCACGACCCGTTGATGGCCCAGGTGCACCCCGTCGAACACGCCGATCGCCACGGCCGTCGCCTCTGCGGGAACCTCCCACCCGAACGGATCGCCTCGCAGGATCACCCGAGCACCACCTCCGGGCGCCCCGTCCCGTCCGCGCAGGAGTAGACGGCCAGAAGCGCGCCATCCGGGCCGAGAACCCGGATCGACCCGTCCTCGGACCCGACGGGGATCGGCCGCCCGTTGCCGACCATCTTGGCGGTCTCGGCGTCGACCTCGAGCGCCGGCAGGAACGACAGGGCGTCGACGGGCGGGATCAGATGATCGGTCCACGACTCGAGGGCGTCCACTCCGATCGCGTGCGCAACGGGGAACGGCCCGATACGCGTTCGTCGCAAGGCCGTGAGATGGGCGAATCCGCCGGCGGCGCGGGCGATGTCGTCAGCCAACGACCGGACGTAGGTGCCCTTCCCGCACACCACGCGAAACGTCACCGACGGGTACTCGTCGTCGGAGACCGAGAGGAACTCGAGCTGGCGGACCACCACCGGCCGTGCCTCCCGCTCGACTTCGACTCCACGGCGCGCCAGTTCGTACAACCGGACCCCGTCCCGCTTGAGCGCCGACACCATCGGCGGGATCTGGTGGATCTCCCCGATGAACCGCCGTCCGATCTCCTCCAGCTCGGCGCGTGTCACCGTCATCGGGGTCCGGTCGATCTCCTCGCCCTCGGCGTCCAGGGTGTCCGTGGCGACGCCGAAGAGGGCTGTCGCCTCGTACTCCTTGTCCTGGTCCTGGATGTACCTGATGAGGCGGGTCACACCGCCCACCGCCACCACGACGACGCCCGTGGCCATCGGATCGAGGGTGCCGGCGTGCCCCACCCGGCGCACACCCGTCGCTCGACGCACCCGCGCCACGAGGTCGTGGGAGGTGAGCCCGGCGGGCTTGTCGACGACCAGGAACCCAGTGGTCACTCGGCCGGTTCCAGCCTCTCCCGCACCGCCGCCACCGCCTCCTCGGCGGTACCGGTGAGTGTGAAGCCGGAGGCGTTGTGATGGCCGCCGCCGCCCAGCTCGACGGCGATCGCGCCGACGTCCACCCGGCCCCGAGATCGCAGGCTTCCCTTGACGCGGCCTCCGTCGACCTCCTTGACGAGCAGCGCCACGTCGGACTCCTGGGCCGTCCTGATCGCGTCGATCAACGGATCGGTGTCGCCCGGGCCGATCCCGGACTCCTCCAGGTCGGCGCGGGTGAGGACCGACCAGACCAGCCGCCGCTCGGAATCGAGCTGTGCCCTGGACAGCACCGCCCCGGCCGCATGGAGGTACCCGAAGGGCGTCTCCTCGTAGACGTGGCGCCCGATGACCTCAGGCCGCGCCCCGGCGTCCACCATGCGCGCCGCCGCCTCCAGCGTGCGGGGTGTCGTGTTCGAGTACTGGAACCTTCCGGTGTCGGTCACCAGCCCGGTGAGCAGCGCCGTGGCGATCGGCTCGTCGACCGGCCAACCGAGACGGTCCAGGAGTCGGATCACGATCTCGGCCGTGGCCGCCGCCGCCGGATCGACCAGGTCGATGTGACCGAACCCGGAGTTCGTCACGTGGTGGTCGATGACCACGACCGTGCCGGCCGCCGACGCCACGCTCGCCAGCTCTCCCAGCCTGTCCGCAGATCCCGCGTCGAAGCTCACGAAGACGTCCGGGGCTTCGGGCACCTCCGACGGCGGCACGAGCAGATCCAGGTCCAGGAAGCGGTAGGCCTCGGGCACCGAGAAGGGGGTCCCGAACGAAGCCACGACCTTCTTGCCGGCCCGCGTGGCGGCCAGGCCGAGTCCGAGCATCGACCCGAGCGCGTCTCCGTCCGGACCGACGTGGCAGGCGAGCACGAGCCGTTCTGCCCCGGCGAGCACCGCCACCGCCCGATCGAAAGGGTCACTGGTCACGTTCTGACTCCTCGAGTCGGCGGAGGGCGGCATCGATCCGCTCACCGGCGGCGATCCCATGGTCTGGCCTGAACTCGAGTGCCGGCGTGTACTTCATCCGCACCTGACGGCCCAGCTCCCGCCGGAGCCGCGGGGCGGCCGCTTCCAGGCCGGCCTGGGTGTCGGCGATGGTCGACGGGTCGAGCGCCGAGAAGTAGACGACGGCGTGACGAAGGTTGGGAGCCGTCTCGACTCCGGTGATCGAGACGATCCCCAGTCGAGGGTCCTTGAGCAATTCGACCTCCTCCGCCAGAACCTGCCGGACGATCGAATTCACCCTTCGCATGCGTGAGAAGGACGGGTCACCCATCCGGTGCCTCCATGTAGGTGGTCTCCACGCCGAGCACGTCCAGTTCGAGTTGCTCGTCAACGTAGCGTCGCACCCGCTCCAGGAGACGCTCCAGCGAGGCGGCGTCGGGCGCCACGACAGCCACCGCCACCGCCGCACGCTGCCACGTGTCGTGGTGGTCCACTTCGGCGACGCTCAGCGATGCCAGGCGGCGCAGTCCCTCGACGAACGGTCTCAGCACGCGCCGTTTGTCCTTGAGCGAACGGCTGTCGGGCACATGCAGCTCGATCCGCAACGCGGCGGCGTGCATCAGGTGCGGGCGACCTCGCGGATCTCGTAGACCTCGATGACGTCGTCTTCCTTGACGTCGTTGAAGTTCTCCAGGCCGATTCCGCACTCGAATCCGGATGCCACCTCGCGCACGTCGTCCTTGAACCGCCGCAGCGAGTCGACACGACCCTCGTACACCACGACTCCCGCCCGCAACAGCCGGGCACGCGCCCCGCGCTGGATGACGCCTTCGGTGACGTAGCACCCGGCGATCGTCCCGGCGCGCGGCACCTTGAAGAGTGCCCGCACCTCGGCGGACCCGAGCACCATCTCCTCCTGATCGGGGGACAGCCGGCCCACGAGCATGGCCTCGAGCTCGTCGAGGAGTTCGTAGATGATCCCGTACGTGCGGATCTCGATCCCGGTCTGTTCGGCCAAGCGGCGCGCCTTCGGGTCGGGCCGCACGTTGAACCCCACCACGATGGCTCCCGTCACCTCCGCCAGGGTGACGTCGTTCTCGTTGATGCCTCCCACGGCACCGTGCACGACGTCGATCCGGCCGTCCGCCCGGGTGATCTTGGCGATCGAGTCCTTGAGGGCCTCCAGCGACCCGTGGGCGTCGGCCTTGAGGATCACCCGTAGCTCGGTGTCCTCCGAACGGAGCTGTTCCAGCAGGCCCTGCAGCCTCTCGCGACCGCTGATCGTGCCCTGCTCGCCATCCTTCAGATCCTGCTGACGTTCAGCGGCGATCGCCCGCGCCTCCTTGTCGCTCTTGACGACTTCGAGGATGTCCCCGGCGGTCGGCACGTCCGACCATCCCATGATCAGCACCGGTGCGCTCGGGCCGGCGGACTTCAATCTGTTGCCCTCGTGGTCCATGAGCGCTCTGGCGCGGCCCGCCACCCCTCCCGCCACGAACGAATCGCCCAACTCGAGCGTGCCCCGCTTGACGATCACGGTGGCGGTCGGTCCCATGCCGGGGTCGAGCTGTGACTCGATGACGACACCGGTGGCAGCAGGCTTCGGGTTGGCCTTGTACTCCTGCAACTGCGCGATGAGATCGAGCACCTCGAGCAGTGAGTCGATTCCATCACCGGTCTGGGCGGACACCTCGACCGAGGTCACGTCACCACCCAACTCCTCGGTGATGATCCCGTGCTGGGTCAGTTCGGTCCGCACCCGCATCGGGTCGGCAGCCGGGAGATCCATCTTGTTGATCGCCACGACGATCTCGACTCCGGCCGCCCTGGCGTGGCTGATCGCTTCGATCGTCTGCGGCATCACGCCGTCGTCGGCGGCGACCACCAGCACGACGATGTCGGTGACTTCGGCGCCGCGAGCGCGCATGGTCGTGAAGGCCTCGTGTCCGGGCGTGTCGATGAACGTCAGCCGGTTGTCCCCGACCACCACCTGGTAGGCACCGATGTGCTGGGTGATCCCACCCGCTTCGCCTTCGACGACGTTGGCCCGGCGGATGCGATCGAGCAGCGAGGTCTTGCCGTGGTCGACGTGGCCCATCACGGTGATCACCGGTGGGCGCGACACCAGATCGGCCTCGGCGTCGTCGAAGGTCGGCATCTCCGCTGT
>DATHWB010000323.1:0-4397 GCA_035460965.1 Acidimicrobiia bacterium | reverse complement strand
AGCTCGACGGTCAGCCCCTCGCCGAGCTCGACCGCCCCCACCTGTCGGACACCGTCGCGATCGTCTTCCAGGAGGCCTTCCTGTTCGACGAGTCGGTGCGGGAGAACATCACCCTCGGGCTCGACGTGTCCGACGCCGAGGTCGAGGAGGCCGCCCGGCTCGCCCAGGCGCACGACTTCATCACGGCGCTGCCGGACGGCTACGCCACCAGGGTGGGCGAGCGTGGTTCGACCCTGTCGGGCGGCCAACGCCAGCGGATCGCGCTCGCGCGGGCGCTCGTGCGCAAGCCCCGGCTGCTGGTCCTCGACGACGCCACCTCGGCGGTCGATCCGGCCGTCGAGTCCGCCATCCTGGAAGGGCTGGCGGAGCTGAACACGACGATCGTCATCGTCGCCTATCGCCGCTCCTCGATCCTGCTGGCGGACACCGTGCTGTTCGTACAGGACGGGCGTGTCATCGGCCGGGGCCCTCACGCCGAGCTGTACGCCTCGCTCCCCGCCTACGCCGATCTCATCGACGCCTACAACACCGAGGACCCGGCATGAGCGACGGTCGCACCGCCTGGCAGACGATCAGCCGGGGCATCCAGCTGTCACCGGTGCTGCGCCGCGGTCTGCCGGTGACGCTGCTCCTCGGGCTGGTGGCGACTGCAGGTCGGATCATCGTCCCCGTGGCGATCCAGCAGGTGCTCGACCGCGGACTGACCCAGGGCGGGGTCGACATGCGGTTCGTGTTGCAGATGACACTGCTGGCGCTGGTGGCGGTGGCGATCACCGCCGGATGCACGTCGCTGATGCACATCCGACTGGCCGACGTCAGCGAGACCGCCCTGTCGGACCTGCGCGTGAAGGCGTTCCGGCACATCCACGACCTGTCGATGCTGCATCAGGCATCGGAGCACCGCGGGTCACTGGTGGCACGAGTGACCTCGGATGTCGACCAGATCAGCCGTTTCATGCAGTTCGCCGGTCTGATGCTGATGATCAACTCCTTCCAGGCGACGCTGGCGCTGCTGGCGATGTTCGTGTACTCGTGGCAGCTGGGTCTGGTGGTGGCGGCAGTCCTCCCGCTGATCCTCTTCACGATGCGGTGGTTCCAGACCCGGTTGGATGCCGCCTACCTGATCGTGAGGGACAAGGTCGCCAAGCTGCTGGGGACCCTGGCCGAGGTGGTGGTCGGGGCGCCCGTCATCCGTGCCTACGGCATCGAGGAGCACACGCGCAGCCGGTTGGACGCCGCCATCGAGGACCACCGGTCGCATGCGGTGAAGGCAGGGGTCCTGTCCTCGTCGTTCTCCGGCACCGGGGAGATGCTGTCGGCGATCGTGCTGGCGGCGACGCTGGTGGTGGGTGTGCTGATGGCGGTGGCGGGGACGGTCAGCGTCGGGACGGTGGTGGCGTTCCTCTTCCTGATCCAACTGTTCGTCCAGCCGGTGCAGATGCTGGGTGAGGCGATCAACGAGGCACAGACCGCCGTGGCCGGCTGGCGACGGGTCCTCGACGTGCTCGACATCCCGCCCGACGTGGCGGATCCGGGCGAGGGCGGGATCGATCTGCCGGACCGCTCGCTGGACATCGACTTCTTCGGTGTCAGCTTCCGCTATCCCCGTTCCGGGGAGGTGGCCGCGGATGCCACGGGCACCGCCGCCCTGCTCGACGTGTCGGTCTCCATCGACCCCGACACCCGGGTGGCCGTGGTGGGTGAGACGGGGTCCGGCAAGACGACGTTCGCCAAGCTCCTCACCCGGTTGATGGACCCGTCGGAGGGCAAGGTGCTGGTGGGAGGGGTGGACCTCAAGCTCGTGCGTTTCCGGTCGCTGCGCGACCGGGTGGTGATGGTGCCCCAGGACGGAATGCTGTTCCGGGGGACGATCGCGGACAACGTCCGGATGGGCCGCCCCGAGGCGACGGACGCCGAACTGACGGAGGCCTTCCGCACGCTCGGGTTGGAGGACTGGTTGTCGGAGCTGTCGCAGGGGCTCGCCACGCCGGTGGGAGAGCGGGGGGCTTCGCTGTCGGTGGGCGAACGGCAGCTGGTCACCCTGGTGCGAGCGGCGATCGCGGACCCGGAGCTGCTGGTGCTGGACGAGGCGACGTCTGCGGTGGACCCGGCGACGGAGGTGCGGATCAGTCGGGCGCTGAACACGCTGACGGCGGGACGCACGGTGGTGACGATCGCGCACAGGCTGTCGACTGCGGAAGCGGCCGACCGCGTGCTGGTCTTCGACGAGGGTCACCTGGTGGAAGACGGGCCACACTCCGTGCTGGTCGACCAGGGCGGGGTGTACTCGAAGTTGCACGCCTCCTGGCAACGCGGCACCTCCGAACCGACCCCCTCGACGGGTTGACGGAGCGTCGACCCCCCGTACCCAGGGTTCCTCGGTACGCCGGCGTACCTTCCAGCCCACAGAACGAGGGCAGCGGTAGGTTGCGAGCAGTCCAAACAGCCAGGAGTCGCCATGACGATCCCCGCCGCCATCCGTGCACTGATCGAGGAAGGCCACCTCGCCCATCTCGTCACGCTCGAACCCGATGGCAGTCCGCACGTGACGGGCATCTGGGTCGGGATCGAGGACAACGAGATCGTGTCTGGCCACCTCAGCGAGACTCAGCGCAAGATCGCCAACGTCCGTCGTGACCCGCGGGTCGCCCTCTCGATCGCGTCGGGCCGTCCCGGGCCGCATGGCATGGAACCGTACGTCGTGATCCACGGCCGCGCCCGCGTCACCGCAGGCGGTGGCGCCGACCTGCTGCGCCGCCTCGCCCAGGTCTACATCTCACCGGACGCCGTCTTCGTGCCCGACAACGCACCGGACGGCCTCGTGATGCGGATCGGCGTGGAGCGAGTCGGCGGCAACGGCAATTGGAAGTGACCATGCGGGGTCTCGTCTTCGACGGACCCGGCCGGATCCGATTCGCCGACGATCTCCCCCATCCCGTCACCGAGGAGCCGACGGACGCGATCGTCGACGTGACACTCGCCGGACTGTGCGGCTCGGACCTCCACCCGTACAGCGGGCGGGAGCGATGTGCGAGTGGGGTGATCCCCGGGCACGAGGTGGTCGGAGTGGTCACGGAAGTCGGCGGCGCCGTTGCGAGCCTCCGGGTCGGCGACCGGGTGATCGTCCCATTCACCGTCTCCTGCGGATCCTGCGATCGATGCACTCGTGGGCTGTCGTCTCGTTGCCGGGAGAGCCGCCTGTTCGGTTGGGGTGACCCGTCCGGAACCACGCCGCCTCTCCACGGCGGGCAAGCGGAACGGATCCGGGTGCCGCTGGCCGATGGAACACTGGTCCCGATTCCTGAGCGGATCGACGACGCCACCGCCCTGCTGCTCACCGACAGCTATCCCACCGCCTGGCACGCCGTCAGCCGATCCGACTGGACCCGCGGACCGCTGGCGGTGATCGGTCTCGGCGCCGTCGGACTGTGCGCGGTGGCGGTGGCCCTGACGATGGGGATCGAAGAGGTGGTGGGGATCGACCCGGTGGAATCGCGACGCGCCGCTGCCATCGCGCTAGGCGCCCACGCGACGACTCCCGACGAGGTCGAGGGACATTTCCTGTCGATCGTGGAGGCCGCCGGACCGCCTACGGCGCAACGACTCGCCGCCGATCTGGCGGATGCGGGCGCCACCATCTCGATCATCGCCGTCCAGACCGACCCTTCCTTCGCCATCGATCCGGTGCTGGCGTACGACCGCAACTTGACGATCCGCACGGGACGTGCCCCGGTGCGCAGCGTCCTCCAGGCGATCCTGCCGGAGGTGGAGTCGTTGCGGATTCCCACCGGTGCGATCGTCACTCACCCGGATCGAGATCTCCGAGACGGCCCCGACCTCTATCGACTGTTCGCCGAACGCGAGGTTCTCAAGGCGACGTTTCGCCCCTGACCGGGCTCAACGACCTCGGAGAGTGCGGCGGACCCGACCGATCAGCAGGCCTCCTGCCACCAGGTGTGTCACCGAGCCGATGCCGAAGGCCGCCACGTGCGATTCTCCCGCAACGGCCTCGACGATCCAGGTCGAGGGAAACGCTCCCAGTGGAAGCCGCCACAGCCCCTCGACGAACTGGAACGCAATGGCGGCCACGAGCAGGAGTCCGGTCAGCTTCGAGACCGCCAGGGCCTGAACCCGGTCCCGGGCGACCGCAACCATCGTGAGTGTCACCAGCGTGGCCGATCCTGCGGCCAGCGTGGCGACCACCATCAGCCGCCCGGCGCTCATCGACCCGGTGGCGACGCCCACGAAGAGCGAAGCGAGACCTCCGATGATGGCCGGCAGCAGGGTCCTGTGGCGCAAGAAGCCGCTCGTGCCGCGGGGTGTGACCGCCACCGCATCCAGGATGCGCTCCTCGCGCTCCTCCACGAGCAGAAACCCGACCACGAACCCGGCGAGGA
>DATHWB010000322.1:0-5073 GCA_035460965.1 Acidimicrobiia bacterium | reverse complement strand
CCAGCAGATTGATCGGCGTTCCGCTCCCGCCACCGACGGCCGCCCTGGCCACCGTGTGCACGGTGGTCGGCGGCGCGGTGACTCCGAGTAGGCGGGCGAACGGGGCGTCGGGGACAGAGGTGATTCGTACTCCCACCCGTTCGCAACTGCTCCCGTCCTGGGGGTCCACTGGCTGCGCTGGCGATCCGAGCGCCCCCGGTGTCATGAGTTCGTGGCCATCAGGCACCGGGTGGACGTAGGTGACGGTAAAGCGGCCCGCCACCTGGCTGTACTCACGGGCAGTGGCAGCGTCGCAGGACGTAGCGAACGAGGCGCAGCCAGAAGTGTCGAGACTCGAGATCCCGGGTGTGTTGAGGGCGACGTATCCCAGCGCGGCCTCGCACCCCGTCATCCCGTTACCAGACGCCACCGCCAGGGCGCCGGCCGCCGCGGCGGTATCGGTCACCCGCTGGTCGGACGCCCGGTCGAGACGGACGGCCGACAGATCGATGGCGAACGCGGCGGCGCCGAGAATCAGGAAGATGGAACCTGCGACCATGAACAGGGTGTAGCCGCCTTCGGTCCTCCTACTCATCAGTTACCCCTCTCGAAACGGGCAGCTGATGGAGTCGACAGGTTCACATCGACCGAGAACAAGACTGCCTGGATAGTGGTGGTTCGTTCGGTGACGACCTGCACTCGACGCTCGTTGTTCGGTCGACCGTCGTCGAAACAGGTCGCAGTGGGGCCGGTCGAAAGTGCTCCGGTCACCCCGGCGCTCTGCACTCGACGCGATGTCCGGTCGTTGACTGCCGCGCCGTCCGGATAGACGTACGCGACGCAGATGTATTGGCCGGGAGCATCATCGGCCAGGTCGATGCCGCCTGCCGCCTTGGCGACGCCGAGTACGTCGAGGAGCCATCCGTCCAGATCTCCGTTGACGGGGAGCGTGGCGCCGAAGCGGGTCGCTTCTCTGGCAGCAGTCTGGAGGGAAGTGTGCTCGCTGTAGGCCAGGGCGGCGGTGACCGTTCCCAGCAGCAGCATGATCACGAGAGGAGTGACGAAGGCGGCCTCCACGAGAGCCGCGCCCCGTTCCTTGTCGTTCCGCTTCCTCCCGCCCTGGGACGGACTCGTGGTACAGCCATGTGAACCTCGGCGCTCTCGGCGGGAGAGTCGAGCTGCTGAGAATTCGAGTGAACGCATGCG
The DNA here is from genome assembly GCA_035460965.1 of Acidimicrobiia bacterium. GTDB lineage: Bacteria > Actinomycetota > Acidimicrobiia > Spongiisociales > ZC4RG35 > DATHWB01. Next base: position 3,888 of record DATHWB010000322.1, on the reverse strand, counting down.
GCGGTCATCGGTGCATTCGTCCGACCTCTACATCGTCGGAGGCGGGTATGTGCCTACCTGATCGAGGTGAAATCCCTACCCGGAACCGGGTAGGTCGGGACCGGTGAAGGGTCGTCGGGGTGATTTGCGGCCTTGCCGATCACTTGAACGAGTGCCGACCAGCATCAGATCCATCCGATTCGACAGGCCGGCCTTGCGGAGAATGTTTCGGACGTGAGTCGCCGCGGTGGAGGCGGCGATGAAGAGCGTCTCGGCGATCTGTTCGTCCGATGTCCGTCCCGCCACGATCGTTTCCAGCACTTGGAGTTCACGCGCGGTGAGTCCCCAGTCCGACACGCTCACATCGAGCGGGGCGCCCTCGGTGAGCACGCTCACCATCCGCTCCGCCTCCTCGATGCGCTGGAGGCCGGCGCGGACGCGGGTGACCGCGTAGACGCCGGTGACCGTACCAACCAGTGAAAGCACGACCTGAAAGCCTGAGAGAAAGAAGTCCTCCCAATCCGACGGCAGCAACTCCACCCTGGCGGCGTGGATCCCGAGGCGTTGAATCGAGGACACGAGGAAGGTACCGGCGACCAGGACGAGGGCGGTGGCGATGTATCCGACGGGAGATGAATGCCACCGTCTCCGCAAGCTCCAGGCGTAGCCGAATAGCGAGGCGAAGAGAATGCCGTTGATGAGAACCCATCCGACGAGGAGCCATCCCGACACATCGGTCATGGCCACATTGTGACATTGCTCTCCTCTGAGAAAGCGGACATCGCCCACCGCCCCCGATCAGATCATCCGCTTCTGCGGTTCGGCTTCCTGAGCGGACGGACACCTGGTTCACCGCCCTGGGATGTGCAGTGGTCGGACTTGGGGCGTGTCGTGCGCGGGCTACCAGCGCTTCCGCGCCCGGATGGTGACCCCGGTGGCGACCTCGTCGTGGCGCTCGGGGGGTAGGAGGTCGTGCATGAGGTCGATCAGGTCCGGCGTGAACAGCGGATACCGGGCAGCGTCGGTCAGTCGGAACGGATGGCGTTCCACGACCTCGATGTCGGCGAACCCGACGTTCTCGAGTTTCTTGACGAAGACACGCTCCGCCAGGGCCCCGGATACTCAACCGGCCCAGGCGGAGGGGTGCGTGATGATCTCCGCTGGAAGGTCGTCGTCGTTCAGGGTCAGATCGGTGACGCACAACCGCCCACCGGGTCTCAGGACCCGGATCGCCTCGGCGAGCACCCTGCTCTTGCGGGCGGCGAGATTGATCGAGCCGTTCGAGACGACCACGTCCACCGATCCGTCGGGAAGTGGAAGATCCTCGATGTCTCCGATCCGGAAACTGGCATTGCGGGTTCCGTTCTCGCGGGCGAAGGCGCGAGCTCGCTCGATCATCGACGGCAGGAAGTCGACGCCGATGGCGGTGCCGGTCCCGCCCACTGCACGGGCGGCGAGCAGCACGTCGATACCGGATCCACAACCCAGGTCGAGTGCAGTGTCGCCCTCGGTGATGTCGGCGTGCCGAAGGGGGTTGCCGACCCCGAGCGCCCAGGCTCGCGCTCCGGGAGGCAGCTCGGCGACCTGGTCTTCGTCGTAGAAGGCGAGTCCGGGGCCGTCGGGCTGGCTCAGATTCTGATAAGTGTCGCGAACGAGATCCCTTATCTCGTCGCTGTACATCAGGTCGCGGCTCATGGCTGGCCCTCCAACTCGAGACTGCGGATGAGCCGGTCGAACCTATCGAGAACTGGGGCCGGGATGTCGACCGTCGGGCGACGCGCCATGAATCGACGCAGCTCTTCGGCGAACTCCAGTTCCCCGCAGCAGCGTCGACAGAACGCGAGGTGTTCTTCGATCTTCTGGCGCTCGCCAGGTTTCAGGTCGTTCTCGACGAACTCCCAGAGGCGGCGAACGGCGTCGCTACACCGGATCACTTCTGCGCCTCCTCTCGTTCCCGCAGGAGGCCGCTCTCGCTGGCATAGTCCCACAGTTCGGCCTCGAAGTTCTTGCGCCCCCGATGGAGCCACGAGAGCACGGTGTTCTTCGGTGTTCCCAGCATCCGAGCCACCTCCTGGACCGCCAGGCCCTCCATGTGGACGAGCACGAGCGGAATCCGATACATCGGCTTGAGGCGGTCGAGCACCTCCCAAACGTCCTGTTCCCGAAACGAGTGCAGGAAGTCGACGTGGACGCTGTCGGAATACGGCCACGGATCCTCGTCGACGATCCTGCGGTACAAGGACGTCGCCGGCACGTCCTCCATGGGTGTCTCGTCGATCCCGGCAGCCCCTCTGCGGAAGTGGTCGCGGGCGCAGTTGAGGAGGATCGACCGAAACCAGGCGGGCGCGGCGGCGGGATCGCGCAGCGCCTCGAAGTTGCGATATGCCTTGATCAGGCAGTCCTGCACGACGTCCTCGGCTGCGTCGCCAACCAGTCGCCGGGCGAGCACATACAGCCACGGGAGCTGCTGGCGGGCGACCGGTTGGAACCCGGGATCCTGGCTCACCGCCATGGTTCGACCGTAGTCAACGAGGTCGTGACCGTCGACTGGTGGGGGCGGAGGACGGCCACCCGCCCCCACCAGCGGCGGTCACACGACCTCGAGCGTGGTGGCGACCGGTACCGCATGGGCGAGCGTGTCACGAACCGGGGACGTGTCCTGCACGTACTGGCACAGTTCGGCGAGCTCTTCGGGAGTGGCGTTCGGACTCGACACCCGGCCCGTGGCCCGGATCTCGGTGAATCCGGGACGGCGGCCGTCCAGGCCGAGGAATGGTCGCAGGTCGATGTCGCCTTCGATCTCGTACTCCATCCGCTCGATCTCGATGCCCCGGGCGGCGGCGTTGGCCACGTACCCGACGGCGTAACAGAAGGCGAGTCCCTGCAGCAGGAGTTCGACCGCATTGGGGCCCTTGTTCGACCCGAGCAGCACCGGCGGTTCGTCTCCCTCCAGTACGAAGTCACTGGTTCGGGTGTCGTCTTCCCGTCCGGCATGGACGAACGATCCGATCGCACCTGTGTTGTAGGTCCCGTCCTTCCACGTGCTCGAGGCACGGAAGGTGAACGACCCGACGTTGGCGTCGTCTTCGACTGCGCTGATCGTCTGCAGCAGTTGGTTGACGTCGATGCCGTTGCGAACGTTCACGGTGGTGGACATGTGTGGGTCTCCTCTCGTGAGTCGGTGTGTTGGCCGGCCTCCTGAGATAGGACGCACCCGGAGTGCCCGCGATTGCGCCGTGGTCCTCTGTCAGTTGGGCGGGGCCCCTGTCGGTCCCTCGTCCCGACGTCGGCGTTGATCAAGGGTTCACGCTTCGGGAATCAGTGACTTTCGGCGGTGTCGGCTCCGCCCCGGCGGCGGCATGGTGGACACATCGGATGAGGAGGTGAGTCGTGGTGACGACTGACCGGCGGAGTGTCGCCGAGCGCTCGTCGAGGTTGGTCGCCATCGGAGTGGTGGTCGCGGCAGGGCTGCTCCTGCTCGACCTGTTCCAAGGCGTTACCTATACCGCGGTCGTTTCGATCGGGCTGCTCGCTTCCGCCGTTCTGTGGCGCTTGGTCGGGAGGGGTTCGACCTTGGCCTGGTGGCGGCCGGATGGCCCCGACCTACTGGCGGTCGGCGTCCTGTACCTCGCTCTGGTCACGGCCATCCGCGTGGCATTCGTCGGCTTCACGACCGAGTCGATGGCCGGCCTCTTCATCGGTTTCGCGGTCGTGGGTCTGTTGCTGCTGGGTGTGACCGCACCCGTCGTCTACACCGTCGTGTGGCGGTCCCGTCCTCTCCGAGCGCTCGGGGTCGGTCTCCACGAGTGGCGGCCCACCGTCGTCCTCGCCCTGGTGTTTGCAACGGTGCAGTTCACCATGACGCTGTGGGGGTACGACCTCCCTCAGGCGGTGGATTGGGTCCCGCTG
>DATHWB010000321.1:0-7555 GCA_035460965.1 Acidimicrobiia bacterium | reverse complement strand
CCGCCTCGAGACGCTCGTCAGGCAGCATCGGCGGTAGCAACCCCGGCAATCTCTTGGCGAGCATGCTCTTCCCGGCCCCGGGCGGACCCACCAACAGGATGTGGTGTCTGCCGGCGGCCGCCACTTCGAGCGCTCTCCTGGCCATCGGCTGACCCCGCACGTCCGACAGGTCAGGACCCGTCCACGTCCCGGTTCCGACGGACATCGGGACCACGCGGCGCTCCGGATCGAGGGCGGCGGCGACGGCGTCGACGAGGGAGTCGACCGGCCGCACGTCGACTCCTTCCACGAGGAAGGCCTCGTCCTCCTCACCGCGAGGAACGAGCAGCGGGCGGCGGGTCCGAGCGGCGACGCGGGCCGCCGCCAGCACGTTCCGACAATGCCGCACCCCACCGTCGAGTGCCAACTCGCCCACGGACACGACCGCCGCCGCCTCGGTGGGGATGAGGCGTTCGGCTGCCAGCACGCTGAGGGCGATGGGAAGATCGAAGGCCGGCCCCGACTTCGGCAGAGCAGCGGGCGCCAGGTTCACGGTCAGTAGCCGACTGGAGGGGAACCGGAATCCCGAGGTGGAGAAGGCCGACCTCACCCGGTGGGTCGCCTCCCGAACCGCCGTGTCCGGCAACCCGACGATCCCAAAGGATCCCCGACCCGGTGACACGTGGGTCTCCACGTTCACCTGGCGAGCCTCGACGCCCACCTGCGCCGCAGAAATGGTGGAGGAGAACATGCCGAGGGACCGTACGAAGTCGGACCGACAGAAAGGCCCCGCCGGCGAGGCGCTCAGCGACCTTGGAACTCCGGGGGTCGCTTCTGCTGGAAGGCCGCCACTCCCTCGACGAAGTCCGACGTCGTGAAACAGATCGCCTGGCTCTGGCCCTCCCATTCGACCGCGTCGGGGAACGCGAGGTCCCAGGCGTGATCGATCGCCTGCTTGGCGAACATCTGGGACACCGGGGCGCCGGCCAGGAATCGGTCCACCTGCTCCGCCACCCGCTCCTCGAGAGATTCCGGTGCCACGACATCCAGGCAGAGACCGAGCGCCAGCGCCTCGTCCGCCTCCACGATCCGTCCCGACAGCGCCAGATCCTTGGCCCGCTGTAGCCCGACCACCCGGGGCAACAGCCAGGAACCCCCGAAGTCGAGCGTCAGTCCCCGACGAACGAAGATCTCGGCGAATCGCGCCCTGGTGGAGGCGATGACGACGTCGCACCCGAGGGCGAGGTTCATCCCCGCACCCACCGCCACCCCGTCCACGACCGCGATCGTCGGCTTGGTCAGGCGGTGGAGCGCCAGCGCGGCATCACCGGTGACCTTCATCCTGCGCTTGCCGTCGACCACTCCTGGGATCGCCATCTCGTCACCGAGGTCTGCGCCCGCACAGAGGTCTCCCCCTCGTCCCCGCACGACCAGCACCCGCGCCTCGGACGAGTCGAAGTCCCGGAACGCCGCGGTCAGATCGGTCCAGCCGCTCGGCGGGATGGCATTGCGCCGCTCCGGGCGGGCGATCGTCAGCGTTCGGACGGGTCCGGAATCGGCGACTTCGAGCCATGACATGCGGCGAGAGTACCGATCACCGACGCAGGCGGAGGAGCCTGTACCGTGAACTCATGGGTTTCAATCCATTCCGTCAACGGGCCAGAACCGCGCTCGACATCGCTCTCGTCGTCGGGGCCTTGCTGCTGACCGCCGGGGTGGTGGCGTGGGCGGTCTTCGGCAGCTGATGGACGAGGTGGTCGTGCCGGTGCAGCCGTACGCCGCACGGAAGACCTACCTGTGTCCCGGTTGCGAACTCACCATCCCTGCCGGGACCTATCACCTCGTCGTCGTCCCTGAGCTGACACCGGATCTACGCCGCCACTGGCATCGAGGCTGCTGGCACCGCGAACTGCGCAGGCGACACGGTCGATCAGTCGCACGGGACATCACGTGACCAGTGGACTGTGACTCCGGCCCGATCGAGGCCGACACCGACCAGGTCGACGCGGTGAACGCCCATGCGGGCCGCCAACGACGACACCTGACGTCGTTTCTCGGCCGGGAACCGCTCCTCGGGGCGAAGCGCGCCGATGACCGTCCGCACCTCGACGACCACTCGCCGTCGCCCGGTCTGCATCACGAGGTCGACCTCCCCGTTCCCCACCGCCACGTTGCGCCCGACGACGGTCATCCCTCGCCCGACCAGCACCGACTCCGCCAAACGCTCGCCGATCCGCCCGAGGTCCGTTCGATGGTCCACACCGGGGTGTCTACCCGGCGGGTGTGACGAGATCGGGATTGACGCGGATCCCTGGTATCGTGGCGGAGACCCCATCGGGTGGGAGGCGCGCCTCGCCGAGGCATTCCCCCGATGACCAGGGCTTCGTCTCACCGGCTGGACCGCCTCTTTCCGCCGATCTCGGATCCATTGCTTCGAGCGAGATCACATCCAGCCAACAACGCCCGCCCGCGCGGGCAGGAGACAACCATGCAGTCCTTCGCCGACCTCGGCCTTCCGAGCGCCATCACCGATGTGCTCGACCGGGCGGGTATCACCCACCCATTCCCCATCCAGGCATCCTCCATCCCCGACGCCCTCGCCGGGCGCGACGTGTGCGGTCGCGCACCGACCGGGTCCGGCAAGACGTTCGCGTTCGGGCTCCCGCTGCTCGCGGGTCTCGACCGCGCCCGCCCCTACCGCCCGACCGGCCTGGTTCTCGTCCCCACCCGGGAACTGGCTGACCAGATCCGCTCGGAACTGGCTCCGTTCGCCAACGCCATGGGACGCAGCACTGCGGTCATCTACGGCGGCGTGGGCTACGGGCCCCAGCGCGGTGCCCTGCGCAAGGGAGTGGATCTCGTGATCGCGTGCCCGGGACGCTTGGAGGACCTCCTCGCTTCCGGTGACATTCGCCTCGACGACGTGCGACTGGTCGCACTGGACGAGGCCGACCGGATGGCAGACATGGGCTTCCTTCCCGCCGTCAGGCGCATCCTCGATCTCACCCCGAACGACCGACAGACGCTCCTCTTCTCCGCGACCCTCGACGGTGACGTCGCCGTACTCACACAGCGCTACCAGCGCAGTCCCGTACGTCACGAGGCGGAGTCGACCGCGGCCAGCGCGGCCGAAGTCGCCCACCACTTCTGGCACGTCGATCGCCTGGATCGTCTCGAGCACACCGCTGCGATCGTGGCTGCGTCCGACTCGACCATCGTGTTCACCCGGACGCGTCACGGGGCGGATCGGCTCGTGAAGCAGCTCACTCGCGAAGGGGCAGCCGGCGTGGCCCTGCACGGTGGCAAGTCGCAACCGCAACGAGCGAAGGCACTGGCGGCCTTCAGCTCAGGCCGGGCGCGGGCGCTGGTGGCGACGGACGTCGCCGCCCGCGGCATCCACGTCGACGATGTCTCCAGCGTGATCCACTTCGATCCGCCGGAGGACGCCAAGACCTACGTGCACCGATCGGGGCGCACCGCCCGTGCGGGAGCGACAGGCGCCGTCTACTCATTCGTCGAACGCTCCCAGCAGAAGGACGCGCGGAGGATCATCAGGGAGCTGGGACTCGACGCCGACCTGACGGCGCCGACGACCGGATCGATGCCTGCCGCCGCTCCGAAGTCCCGGCCCGCCGAGGAGATGGACCGCCGTACCCGGCAGACGCCGGCTTCGCCCGCTCCCCGGAACCGAGGCGAGGACGACGTGGAGGGCAACGTCTACGTCGCCAACCTCCCCTACTCGATGACCTCCCGCGAGCTCACCGAGTTGTTCGCCCCCTTCGGATCCGTGAACCAGGCGACCATCGTCACGCACCCGAAGACCACCCGCTCCCGCGGGTTCGGATTCGTGGCGATGCCGAATGCCACCCGCGCGATCACCGAGTTGGACGGGGCAGAGGTCGAAGGCAGGGTGCTCACGGTGCGGGAGGCGCGTCCCCGTCGGTGAGGCTCAGCCGTCGATCGTCCCGATCCGGCTCAAGGGCCAGATCCGGAGGACTGCCTTTCCGATGACGTCGTCCGCGGGGATCGGGCCGAACACCCGGCCGTCGGAGCTCTCATTGCGATTGTCACCCATCATGAAGAGCTCGTCGGGCGCAAGGGCCCGCGGCCCGAAGTTGCCCATCGCCGACCCGACCTGCAGATACGGCTCGTCGAGCGGCACCCCGTCGATGAGGAGCTGGCCGCCGACGATCTCGATCGTCTCACCGCCCAGCCCGATGACCCGTTTGATGAGGTCGTCGCTGGCGGAGGTGCGGATCCCGAGCGCTTCCAGCGTCACGCGGACCACGCTCTCGGGGAACGATTCGTCGAGTTCCGGTGCGTAGGGGTTCTCGAACACGATGACGTCGCCCCGCTCCGGATCGCTCCACAGGTAGCTCACCTTCGACACCAGCACCCGGTCGTCCACCAACAGCGTCGGAATCATCGAGCCGGACGGGATGTAGAACGGCTGGATGAGGAACGTCTTGATCAGGACGGCGACCACCAGTGCCGCCAGGAGCAGGAACGGGAGTTCGGACAGGAACGAACGCCGCTTGGGCTCCTCCCGAGGGGACTGGTCCGTCTCGTCGACCGGTGCGCTCACCGGGTGTCTCAGTCGCGCTTTTCTTTGATGCGGGCCGACTTCCCGGACCGCTCGCGCAGGTAGTACAGCTTCGATCGACGCACGTCTCCACGGCGCACGACCTCGATCTTCTGCACGATCGGGGCGTGGATCGGGAACACCCGCTCGACGCCGACGCCGAAGCTCACCTTGCGCACCGTCATCGAGGCCTTGAGCCCGGTGCCGTTGCGGGCGATCACGACGCCCTCGAACACCTGGACTCGCTCCCGACCGCCCTCGACCACGCGCACGTGCACCTTGACGGTGTCTCCGGCGCGGAAGTCGGGTACGTCGTCGCGTACATACGCGCCTTCGAGCATGTCGAGATTGTTCATGGCGGACTCCTTGGAACACAGGGTGCCCAGGCGACAAGCGTTCGAGGACCGTTCTGGAACGGGCGCGACCTCACCCAGGCAGAGCCGAAAGCATACCACCGACCGCCGCCGCCAGAAATCGCCCAGATCAGTCGAGGAGCAGGTCGGGTCTGCGAGTCCGGGTGCGCTCGAGTCGCTGCTGGCGTCGCCACTCCTCGATCCGACCGTGGTCTCCTGACAGCAGCACTTCCGGAACCTTCCAGCCACGGAACTCCGCCGGCCGCGTGTACACCGGTTCTTCCAGCCGTCCGTCCCGAAACGACTCCGACAGCACCGAATCGGGATTTCCGAGGACACCGGGCAACAGCCGTGCCACCCCCTCCACGACGGTGAGGGCGGCCGGCTCCCCTCCGGCGAGCACGAAGTCGCCCAACGAGATCTCCTCGTCGATCATGTTGTCGACGATGCGCTGATCCACTCCCTCGTAGCGTCCGCACACGAGCGCCAGATGATCGAGACCCGACCAGCGGTCGAGGTGCTCCTGGCGGAGCGGAGACCCGGCGGGTGTCAAGAACACGCGGTGTGCGTCGGCGACGGTGTCCAGCGCCGCCGCCAGCGGGCCTGGACTCATCACCATTCCCGGGCCGCCGCCGAACGGTGCGTCGTCGACTGCACGGTGAACCCCCGTGCCCCAGGTGCGAAGGTCGATCGGAACCACCTCGAGCGCGCCACGCTCGAGGGCTCGCGAGACCATCCCGACGCGAAGCGCACCATCGAAATATCCGGGAAAGATCGTGACGATCGAGATCCGCATGAGCTGAGCGTATCCTCGCACCCATGGCGGACGATTCGACCCTTCCCGAGTTCAACCTCCCCGACTGGGGCACCGAAGGCGCTCCCCCGGCGCCGATCGTCGACGACGACCCGGCGGGTGAGATCGAGATCTCCGTCGAACAGCCTGTCGTCGTAACGGCCGGATCCCTCCCATCCGGGTGGACCGTGCGGACGATCCACGGACTCGTCGCGGCTCACGCCAAGAGCGAGAAGGACGACACCGCCAAAGCGCTCGATGCGGCGACGGCCCGCTGCCTCGATGAACTCCAGGAGCGGGCCGCCTCGCTCGGAGCGAACGCGGTGATCGACGCCGCGATCAGTGTGACGGAACGGAAGTCCAGGGTGATCGTGACGGCGTGGGGGACGGCGGTCTCGTTCAGTCGTTGAACGTCGAGATCCTGACGTCGCCAGACACCGTCTTGGCATTCAGCCGAACACGGCGCTTGCCCGACGGCCGCTCGGCGTGTGTCTCCCCGGGCGCCGGCGGCGAGGGGGGATCCGGAGGCACGGGCAGGTTGACGCTGCCCGACAAGGTGTTCACTTCGGCGTCGAGCGTGATCCCTCGCGGGAACCCGATGTGCAGATCTCCGGACACGGACTTCACGACCACTTCGTCTCCTCGGAACCGGTCGACCCGTACGTCCCCGGAGGCGGAGTTGGCGCGTAGGTCTTCTGCCACCTCCTCTACGCGTACGTCCCCGGAGGCGAGAGCTGCGGTCAAACGACCGCTGATCCGCTTGATCCACACGTCTCCGGAGGCGGAGTTGACCCTCACGTCGCCCGCGACGCGCTCGCCTCGGATGGACCCGGAGGCTGTCTTGACCTCCAGCGTGTCGGCCTCGCGGAACGACAGGTCACCCGATGCCGTCCGGCACACGAGAGCGCCCACCTCGGCATCGACGTAGATGTCGGCGGAGGCAGACCCCACCTCGACGTCGCTCCGGGCGGGGATCACGGCGGTGAGGCGCACGCTGCCGCGAACGACCCAACCGCTCCGATTGTCCGACACGTAGACCGTGTTGCCCGACTGGTGGATCTCGACGTTGTCGGGGTCGCGGGTCTCGATCTCGAGTGAGATCGAGCCAGGGGGCCCCTCGGCGATGTCCACTCGTCCCGACTGGATCTTCACGTTGAGACCAGCTCCCGACCCGACCGCGAACTGCTGACTGACGGTGGTCACAGGTCGAAGCTCCCTCGCACCGTCCGGCCCACCTTCGTGGACTTGCGGGCGCCGCTCGTGAGGGTCTTGACCACCCACGTGTTGACGGAGTCTCCGGTTTCGTCGGCAGCGGACTCCACCAGACCCTTGAGGGAAGGCGGGAGCCGAAGGGTGATGCGAGCGTCGAAGTCTTCTTCCATGGCACTCGACTCGACTTCGTTGGGTTGTGTCACCCGAAGTTGGGGTTCGCCGTCCACCATCAGAACCTCGACGTTGCGGTCCCCGAGTTGGGCACCGACCTCTTCGGCTGCCTGCTGCGCCAGTTCCAGCCCAACCTGTCGAAGGGCCGGCTCCAGCGCGGACAGCAGTTGGCCGGCAGCCGCCTCCATGGTGGGGTCGGCGCCGGCGACTGCCAGCTGGGTGCTCACCGCCGCTTCCAGGGCGGTCATGACGGGTTCGAGATGCATCAGCGGGTCTTCCTCTCGGCGAGATCCTGACGAACCCTCGGTGTCCGGGGGGTCGCCCGATGCCGACGAAGGTACTCGGCGTGGTGGGCCTTGTAGTAGCTGTGGCTGGTCATGGTCCGCTCTCCTCATGGCGTGATGTCACTATGATGTCAGAATGATGTCATCTTGTCAAGGGGTTTCTGTCAAGGGGTTCCTGTTT
>DATHWB010000320.1:0-3306 GCA_035460965.1 Acidimicrobiia bacterium | reverse complement strand
ACCACCCCCGCCAGCGGGGGCTGATTCCCCGTACCCAGGGTTCCAGGGTACGCCGGCGTACCCTGGAACCCTGGGTACGGGGAATCAGCCCCCGCTGGCGGGGGTGGTGGAGCTGCTGGACGTCGTCCGGGACGTGGACATCGTCCGGCCGGTACCGGGATCGACGTCCTGCCACATCTCGGCGATGGCCGCCACGCTGCCGAGTACGCCACTCGTGTCGAGCGGCAGGAAGATCTTCGTCGCCTGACCGTCCGCCACCTGTGTCAACGTCTCCAGGTACCGGATGGCGATCAGGTCCGGAGTCGGGTCGCCGGTGTGGATCGCCTGGAAGACCCGCTCGATGGCCCGTCCTTCACCCTCGGCCACGGTCTCCTTCTGGTACCGGTCGGCGTCCGCCACCCGCTTGATGGCCTCGGCCTGCCCTTCCGCCTCGAGAATGTTCGACTCCTTGATCCCCTCGGAGCGGAGAATGGCCGCCCGCTTGTCGCCCTCCGCCTCGGTGACGGCCGCACGGCGGTCGCGCTCGGCCTTCATCTGCCGGTGCATCGCCTCGGTCACGTCGGCCGGCGGCTCGATGCGCTGAATCTCGACTCGCACGACTCGCGTGCCCCACTTGTCGGTGGCATCGTCGAGGATCTGGCGCAGCTTGGCATTGATCACCTCGCGGGAGGTGAGGGCCGAGTCCAGATCGAGGTCGCCGACCACGTTCCTCAGATTGGTCTGGGCGAGCTTCGTCACCGCCAGGATGAAGTTCCCGACGTTGTACTTCAGCTTCACGGGGTCGGTGGCTTCGTAGTAGATGACGGCGTCGACCGTCACGACCACGTTGTCCTTGGTGATGACTTCCTGCGGAGGTACGTCGACCACCTGTTCGCGCATGTCGACCTTGGTGATCCGCTTGACGAACGGGATCACCCACCTCAGCCCGCTGTCGACCGTCTTTTCGTAGCGTCCCAGGAACTCGATGAGCCCCTTCTCGAACGGCCTGACCACCCGGAACCCGGCGGCGGCGACGAGGATCGCCGCCACTGCGAGCACGAAGAGCAGGAACACGATTGCGTCCATCTCCATTGCCTACTTCCCTTTCCGTTGCTTCTTCACTGGTCGCCCAGTGGCGTGACCACCAGGCGTGATCCCTGCACGTCCGTCACGATGACCCTGGTCCCGGACGTGATCGGCGAGCCGTCTTCGCTGATCGCTCGCCACTCCTCGGTGTCGATTCGCACCATCCCCACCGATCCGTGCGTGTCGATGTCGACCAGCACCACGCCGGTCGCCTCCAGCCACCGGTTGGCTCCCACTCTGGGCTGCGTGGCGAGATCCTGCCGGTCGATGAACTTTCGCAGGTAGGCGAATGCGATCGCCGACACCCCGAAGAACACCAGCCACTGCGCCAGCAGCGCCACTCCCAGCCACGAGAGTACGGCGGCGGCAGCGGCCCCAATGGCGAAAGGCAGGAGGAAGAAGCCCGCCGTGAAGATCTCGCCGATCCCCATGCCGATCGCCAGCAGTGTCCACACCCACCGCCACGTCTCGTTGTCCACGTCGTCCCCTCCTTGTGCGAGGCTCCCGGCGATGACACCTGCCATCAGTGCCAGCATGCCCAGTCCGTAGGTGATGGCGGTGCGGCGGGACATCCTGCGGAAGTCCGCCTCCCCGCTCTGGATGTCGTACCAACTGGTCTTGGGGTCCCCGTGCCCCTGGGCGGCGGCCCATTCCTGGGCGAACCGCTCGATGTTCGGCCCGGTCACGGCCGTGGCCGGCCGGCCTTCGGCCGCTGCGGCCGCGAGGTGCTGTTCCAATTCGAGTCGCATTTGCGTCCGCGCACTCCGTGGAACGCCGTTCTCGCGCCAATAGCGATCGCAGTCGGCTGCGATCCGGGCGACGTCACCGGTCATCGGGGATCACCTCCCAGCACGTTCTCCACTCCGCTCACCAATCCTCTCCACGCCGTCGACCACTCCTGCAACGCCTCGGTGCCCTTCGCCTCGATTCGGTAGTACTTGCGGGCCGGGCCCTCAGGGGAGGCCACCAGGTACCCGTCGATGAGCCCGTTCCGCTGCAGCCGACTCAGCGCCGGGTAGATGGCGCCTTCGCTGACGAGGTCGAGCCCGCGCTCGGTGAGCTTCCGCACCATCTCGTATCCGTAGCTCGGCTCCTCGGAGATCACCGACAGCAGACACATGTCCAGCACGCCCTTGAGCAGCTGAGTGTTCCGGTCGGGACCTTGGCCCCGCCGTCGATCGGAGGTGTCCCTCGCTACCATGCCCTCACTATCATGAGTTGCAAGATAGCATTGACACACCACTAGTCAACACCGCACAGTAGTTGTCAGGAGGTGCGGGCGATACGACGATTGATGGCGTCGAGCACCGCCTTGGCAGTGGCCGTGGCGGAGTCGCCGTCCCGTACCAAGGCGGATCCGATCAGGTAGTCCGACCACCCCGCCTCCCGTACCTGAGCCAGGGCGATCCGCACGGGCCCGAGTTCGGAGGTGCCGACCGCGCTCAGGTCGAACTCGGCCAGGCCACCGGCGAGATGCTCGATGGCGCGCAGGGTCGCCTCTCCCACCACTCTCGCTCGATGCTGTGGGTCGGCGATCCCCTCCGAAGTCCCGCGATGGACCTCCCCGGCGAAGCCGATCGTGATGTCGACCCGAATCCGGTCCCCGTCCTGGGACTGCTCGATCGTGGCGAGAAAGGGACGCTGTTGGTCGATCATCGGACGCCAGGCTAGGCGCGGTCCTGGACGGCGTCGGGCAGGGGCGCGGCGGTATCTTCAGATGAGCATCGCCGCCGAGGGAAGGGGTAAGCCTCGATGATCAGGGAGTTCAAGGAGTTCATAAATCGGGGCAACCTGATCGACATCGCGGTGGCGTTCGTGCTCGGTGTCGCATTCGCCACGGTCGTGGACGCGTTCACGACGAGGATCGTCAGCCCCCTCATCGCCACCGCGTTCGACCTGTCGGGTCTGGAGGCGATGTGGACGTTCGGGCCGGTCGACCCGGACACCGGTCTCCAGGTCGGCTCGGTCGGAGCGTTCGTCCAGGCGGTCATCAACTTCGTCATCGTTGGCCTGGTGATGTTCTTCGTCGTCAGGGCTTACAACCGGATGAAGGGACCGGAGCCGGAGCCCGAGGCGGATCCGGAGGACCTGGTCCTGCTGCGCCGTATCGCCGCCGCGGTCGAACGCAACTGAGGGAATAGATTTGATATCCTGAGGCTTAGATTTACTGAACTCTGAGCCTGAAAGGATTGAACATGGATCTCGAGCGGCTGACGCAGAAGGGCCGCGCGGCGCTGCTCG
>DATHWB010000319.1:0-16655 GCA_035460965.1 Acidimicrobiia bacterium | reverse complement strand
CCGGCGGGTGGGCTGACACCCACGACGATGTCCCATCCGGCGGCGGTCGTGATGGGGACCGTTCTCTTGCCCCATGCCTTCGGTGGGGTTCTGCCGAGCACACCGACACGATCGACGCGATGGTCCGCCAGCAGGGCGGAGACGGCGCGCAGTCGCACCGGGTCGGTTCCATCCACGGCCACTCGTACACCTGCCACTTCGGTCAGGGTACCGGGGTGTCCGGGTCATCCCGGCGGGATCACCGTGGAGCTGAGGGGATTTGAACCCCTGACCCCCTGGTTGCAAACCAGGTGCTCTGCCAACTGAGCTACAGCCCCGGGAAGCGGACATGTTATCGGCTGGAGAAAGCCTCGAACCAGCCGTATCCGTCTGGCGAACAGGGGCTCCTCGTCGCTATCGTCCCTGCTTCCGCACGGGCCTGTAGCTCAGCTCGGTTAGAGCGCTGCCCTGATAAGGCAGAGGTCCCTGGTTCAAATCCAGGCAGGCCCACCGAAACACCTCTCGTGCCGGCCGTCACAGTGAGAGAGAGCGACTGTGACGCCACCGATGGAATCGTGGAGCGCCACGCTTCCACTCCCGCCCTCGGCCTACAGGTACCCCATCTCCTGTGCCTTTGCGAATGCCTCGGTGCGGTTTCGGGCCCCGAGCTTGACGATGGCAGAGGACAGGTAGTTGCGTACGGTCCCCTCGGCGAGATGGAGCCTCTGCGCGATCTCCACGTTGGGATGTCCTTCACCGACCTCCCGGAGGACCTCTCGCTCCCGGTCGGTGAGGGGGTCGCTGCCTCCCCACGCCGAAACGGCGAGTTCCGGGGCGATCACGCGACTGCCGGCCGCCACTCGTCTGAGGGTGTCGGCGAGGAACTCGATCGGCGAGTCCTTGAGAACGTATCCGGACACCCCGGCGTCGAGTGCCCTTCGCAGGTAGCCGCTCCGGGCGAAGGTGGTGACGATGACCACTCGTACCGTCGGATGGCCCCTGAGGCGAGAAGCCAGTTCGAGTCCCGTCATTCCGGGCATTTCGATGTCGGTGAGGAGGATGTCGGGCTCATGCTCTGCGACAGCCGCCAAACCCTGCTCGCCATCCTCGGCAACGGCGACCACCTCGATGTCCGGTTCGAGATCGAGGAGGCCCGCGAAGGCTCCTCGCACCATGGCCTGGTCTTCGGCGAGGACGACGCGGATCATGAAGGACCTCCGCCGAATGGCATGTCGATCCGTAGCTCTGTCCCGCCCGCCTCTCCAGGTCCGAACGTGAGGGTCCCCCCTGCGGCGATCACACGGTCACGCATCCCCTGGATTCCCGATCCGGTCCCCTTGGCGGGTCCGATCCCGTCGTCGGTCACCGTGAGGGACACCCCGCCGAGCTGGCTGTCGATCCGAGCCTCCACCTTGCTGGCTTTGGCGTGGCGCAGCACGTTGGTGACCGCCTCGCGGAGCCCCAACGCCAGAACGTTCTCGACTGAGGGCGCCAGGTCGACCCCCGAGTCTCCGAGGGTCTCCAACTCGGTGCCGGCGGCTGCGAGGACATCGCGAGCAGCGGCGAGTTCGTCGAGCAGCGAGGCCTGATGCCAACCGGCAACGCTTTGCCTGATCGAAGCCAGCGCATCACGTGCGATGCGTTCCATCTCTCCGGCTTCCTCCGAGGCGCGGACCTGATCTGACCGGGCCAGCCTCTGGACGAGTTGGCTTCGCACGGTGATGGCGGTGAGAGCCTGACCTGCGATGTCGTGGACGTCGCGGGCGATTCGCTCCCGCTCGGCGATGGTGGCGAGATGGGCGACTCGGCGGTTCTCGGCCTGGAGCGCGACCGCCCGATGGTCCCGTGAGACATCATGGAAGACCGCTGACCCAATGACCCAGATCATGATCACCGGGATGAGGATGAAGATTCGGAACGGCCAGGGGATCGAACTCAGGAAAAAGCCGGTCAGAGAGAGGGCCGTGATCACCGCCAGCCTGAATCGGAGCGTCTCCTGCCGGGCTGACCCGGCCACGAGCGCTGCGGCGTAGATGGGCAGCGCCATGATCGCCGTCGAGTCGAAGGGTGCGGTTCCGAGTGCCAGCAGCATCAAGACAGCCGCCCCTCCGATGTCCCAGCCGCGTATCTCGGAAACGACGAAGGTGGGGAGGCCGACGGCGACCACCCCGACCGCCAAGGCCCAATCCTCGGGGCCGGCATCCGGGGAGAAGACCGGTCCGATGAGGATGAACGCGAAGAACACCAGGGGTGCCCATCGCGAGAACTCGGCACGCCTGGTGTCGAGGCGTGCCGAGCTCTCGAGTCCGACTGTCGTCTCGTTCATGCTTCCGCGGAACGGTACGCCAACGCTGCTGCGATCGCTCCCACGATCGTCGTTCCCACGAGATAGGCGACGTGATCCCACACTGCTCCGCCCTCGACCTGTGCCAGCGCCAGTTGTGCGAGGTGATAGGGCGGGAGGTACACCGCGATCTCCCCGAGCCACGTCGGGAGCATCTCGAGCGGGAACCACAGGCCCGACAGGACCACCGACGGTAGGAGCACCGCATTGAGCACCGCTGATGCTGCGCTGGGACTGAACCTGGCGCCGACAGCCAGCGAGAACAGGCTGAACGGCAAGGATCCGAGTACCAGCACACCGATGACACCGAGGACCTGAACCGCGTCCAGTGGGCCGGCGGTGAGACGGAGCACGAGGGTTATCCCTGCCAGGGTGACGATCGCATACGGCAGTGCTGCCGTGACCTTGGCGGACAGCGTCACCCCCAGTGGCGTGCCGTCCGCTCTCTTCACGCGGAGCCAGCCCCGCTCCCTGGCGTCGGCGAGGCCGATACCAGGGTTCATCAGAACCACAGACAGCACACCAAACGCACCGTACGTGGCCAGTGACTCGACACCGAAGCCACCGCCTACTTCGCCGAACATGGTGGCGAACAGTGCGAAAAATGCGACCGGCATCAGCACCGTGAAGAAGAGAGCAGTCGGCTCCCTGACGATTCCCAGAAGCTCGTCTCGCACCTCTGTGCGAAAGATCGTCGTGTTCATGCAGCTTCCTCCTCTGTGTGGGTCATGGCGACGAGGACCTCTTCGAGGCTCGCCGTCGCCACGGTCAAGTCGTTGGCATCGGGGTCGAGGTCGAGCAGCGTCCTGACGACCTGCTCGCTCTTGGTCGCTGCGATCACGGTGCGTCCGTCCCGAAGCTCTACCGCCTCCACCGAGTCGAGCGCTCTGATCACGTCCACCGGTACCTTCGTACGGATCTCGATCCGACGGTCGGGGAGCGTCCGGCGCAGCTCGTCCGGCGTCCCTTCCGCGACGACTCGGCCCTGATCGACGACCACGACGCGATCGGCGACGGCAGCCGCCTCGTCCACGAGGTGCGTCGTGATGAGCACACCGGCTCCGTCGTCGAGACGCTGCCGAACCGTGTTCCAGAACCGACGCCGTGCATCCACGTCGAGTCCTTCGGTCGGTTCGTCCAGTATCAGCAGGACCGGATCCGCAACCAGGCCCATCGCCAACTGCAGCCGCTGCTGTTGTCCGCCGGAGAGCATCGCCGCCCGACGCTTCTCCAGGCCGGCCAGGCCCATTTCGGCAATGGCTCGGCTGGCCGCCTCCGGCGGATAGCCTCGGCGGGCGGCCGCACCACCCACGATCTCGCCGACGGTGAGCGTGCGCGGGAAGCCGACCGCCTGTTGGACGACACCGAGCTTGCGGCGGGTCTCGGCGCTGCGCGGGTTGCCGCCAGCCACCTCGATGAGGTCGGCGTTCCCTTCGATCAATCCGATCACATTGCGAACGAGAGTCGTCTTACCGGCACCGTTTGGACCGAGAAGTGCGACACACTCGCCCGACTGGACCGTCAGATCGACTCCGGCGAGAGCCGTGTGGCCACCGTATCTGTGGACGAGACCCCGTACTTCGAGCACGTTTTTCATGTACTACCTCCTCGAACACGATCATGCGGAACGACCGGTGCGACGGGTAGTGAGATCGATCTCGAACTCGATATGACAGATGTCATCGGATCGAACGGAGCCCGTCCGACTTCGCTCTGGCCGTCGGGCCACACCGGAGCGGACGGTCGTCGACCAGGTCAGGCTCGCGGTCGGCGCCGCTGGCTCGTACAGGACCGGCCATCGGCTGGGACCTCCTTGCACGTCGCCCACGTCGTCGCCGGCCGGGTGGCCTTCAGCTTGTGCTTCTGAGGGCGATCGCTCGAAGGTCGTCGGCCCTAGCCTGGTCACGGTGAGTCATCCGGTGCGTCCCGTCATCCTCGAGGCGACCATTCCCGCGCCTCCCGCCGTGGTGCTGGCGTACGTGGCCGACACCCGCAACGACCCGGAGTGGTGTCCCAATGTGGACTCGGCTGAGCTGCTCAGTGGAGACGGCATGTCGCCTGGCTCCGTGTTCCGCTACCGCCAGCACTTGACGACCGGCCGGAAGACCGTCGAGTTCGAGGGTGAAACGACGATCGTGGAACGCACTGCGAACTCGATCGTGTGGCAGGTCACCGACCGGTTCCAGCATCGCCGGATCACACTCGATGTCGAACCTCACGGTGAAGGCACCCGGATCACCCAGGTGACCGAGGCTTCGTTCCTCCGACCGCCGGGCATCATGCGCTGGCTCTATCCCCTGGGAGCGAAGCGGATCCTGCGTAGGCAGTTCGAGGGTCTCGCCACACGCTTCGAGTGACCTGTCGCTTGGACCTCGAACAGGGTCCCAACTCGCCGCCGAGCGTCGCCCGGACGCTTCCGGCGACGAACCTGTAGCCTGGTGTGAAGAAACCGACCGATTGGTCGGTTTCCTGGGAACGTCGGAGGAGTCACATGCGCAGTGCAGTCATCGTCGATGCGATTCGAACCCCGGTCGGTCGTCGCAACGGATCACTCAAGGACATCCACCCGGTCGACCTGGCCTCGATCCCCTTGAAGGAGCTCGTGGCGCGGAACGACCTCGATCCCGGTCTCGTCGAGGACGTGATCATGGGCACGGTCATGCAGACGGGGGAGCAGGGCCTCAACGTCGGCCGGAACGCGGCACTCGCCGCCGGTTTCCCCGAAGACGTCGTCGGTACGACGATCGATCGCCAGTGCGGCTCCTCGCAGCAGTCCGCCCACTTCGCCGCCCAGGGGGTGATGGCCGGTGCCTACGACGTTGTCATCGCCGCCGGTGTGGAGTCGATGACCAGAGTGCCGATGGGTATCACGGCCCAGCAGGGTCCGGGTATGCCGTTCGGGCCGCTGGTGCTCGAGCGCTACGCCAACGGGCTGGTCCCACAGGGGATCTCCGCGGAGATGCTCGCCGAGAAGTGGGGGCTCAGCCGTGAGGAGTTGGATGCGCTGGCGCTCGAGTCGCATCGTCGGGCGGCCCAGGCCACGGAGGAAGGTCGCTTCGAGACCCAGATAGTCCCGGTGACGCTCCCGGATGGCTCGGTGATGACCCGCGACGAGGGGATCCGGTTCGACACGTCGATCGAGAAGTTGGCCGGTCTGCAGCCCGCCTTCAAGCCGGACGGTGTCGTCACCGCAGGCAACTCGTCGCAGATCTCCGACGGGGCGGCCGCAATGCTCATCATGGCCGAGGAGAAGGCCGAGGAGCTCGGGCTGACTCCGATGGTCCGGTTCACGCACTTCTCGCTGGCAGGCGTGGACCCCGTGATGATGCTGACCGGACCGATCCCGGCCACGTCGAAGATCCTCGATCGCTCAGGCCTGACGGTGGACGACATCGACCTGTTCGAGGTGAACGAGGCATTCGCCACAGTGACCGCCGCCTGGCGCATCGAGCACGGAGGCTCTGACCCGATGGCGCTGTGGGCTCGCACGAACGTGAACGGCGGCGCCATCGCGCTGGGACACCCGCTCGGGGCGTCCGGCGCTCGCTTGATGACCAGCCTCGTGCACGAGATGGTCCGTACGGGTGCACGTCGCGGCCTCCAGACGATGTGTGAAGGCGGCGGCATGGCCAACGGCACCCTCCTCGAACTCGTCTGACAACCTGGCGTACCCAGGGTTGCTGGGTACGCCGGCGTACCCAGCGGCCCACAGAATGGCGCCGGGACCCGGGCCGGCCTCGATCTGTGGGCTGAAAGGTACGCCGGCGTCCCTACGAACCCTGGGTACGAGGGGGTGTGTCAGGGGCGCCAGACGGGGATCATGTCTTCGCGGCAGTGGCGGGGGGCGGCGTCCTCCTGGACGTTGACGGCGGTCATGACGAGTTCGGCGCCGCACACGCTGCACTTGTACGCCTGATCCACCTCGACCACATCGTCGGGATCCACTTCCGGGGGCGACCACGACAGCAGTCGGATCAGCCAGATCGAGGACTTCCAGATCGCTGCGGCGAGCAGCACGGCGATGACGACGTCGAGCAGGCCGATGCCGGAGAGATCCATACGCTGAGTCTACGAACGGGACGACTCTCCACCGACTTCCCCACAACTGGGGAGAATCACACTCGTGTGATTCAGCGGTAGTTGGTGGTCATGAGGAAGCCGGCGGCGATCAGACCCAGTCCTCCAACCAGGAACAACTGGTCGAGGCTGAAGACGAAACGCACCAGCACCATCAGCACGCCGGCCACCATCAGTCCGGCCATCGTCGCCACGTACCAGGTGGGCGAGGGGTTACCTTCCCGCGCGGCGGACGCCGGGTTCTGGGGGCGGGTGGCGGTGGTCTGTTTCGGCTTGCGTCGTTTCGATTCAGGCACAGTCGTGTTCCGGTCGGGGTCCCCAATCTAGTGGATGGTGCCGACCGGTATGCTCGCCTCCCGTGGGAGCACCCGTGAAGGTCCTGGTAATCGACAACTACGACTCTTTCACCTTCAATCTCGTTCAGTATCTGGGCGAGTTGGGGGCGGATCCACTCGTCTTTCGAAACGATCACCTCGATCCAGCCGATGCCGAGGACATCGAGTTCGACCGCCTCCTGATCTCCCCGGGGCCCGGCCGTCCCGAAGACGCCGGCCACTCGGAGGAGTTCATCCGGCGTTTCGGCGAACGAGTGCCGACGCTCGGGGTGTGCCTGGGGCACCAGGCGATCGGGCGGGTGTTCGAGGGGACCGTGGACCTGGCACCGGAGCCGAAGCACGGCAAGACCTCGACGATTCGCCACGACGGCAGGGGAGTGTTCGCCGGACTTGCCAATCCTTTCGTCGCCACCCGGTACCACTCTCTGGCGACGGTCGATCTACCCGACGTCCTCGAGGAGTGCGCCTGGAGCGAGGAGGATGGTGTCGTGCAGGGGTTGCGACATCGGGAACTCCCGATCGTGGGGGTGCAGTTCCATCCCGAATCGATCATGACGACGGAGGGCAAAGCCCTGCTGAGGAACTTCCTGGCCGCGTCCCTGGTCAGCCCAGCCTGAGTTCGCCATCCGCGCGGGCTATGACGCCTTCATCGACCAGGGCGTTCACGGCGGCTGTCACAGTCGCCGGATCGAGTCCTGTGACGAAGGACGGGTCGTCTGGCATGGCGCCGGCGGCGAGCGTCTTGAGCACTGTCGCTCGCGCCTGACGGACCGATCCTTCGAACGGCGACTGTGGACGCCGGGGAATCTGGACCGCCGGGTCGGCGCACCACTCCGCCACCGGGCAGACCTCACATCGGGGGAGGCGCGCGATGCAGACGGTCGCTCCCAGATCCATCATCGCCTCGTTCCAGTCGGCGGGGCGCTCCCGCTCGACTGCCTCCGCCCCGAACGACTCCGCCTCCCGTTGCGTGAGGGGGCGACCCGCCCATCTGGAGAGGATCCGCCGGCCGTTCACGTCGATCGCCGCCTGCGGTTGCCCCAGTGCGAAGACCGAGACGGCGGCGGCCGTGTACCGGCCGACTCCGGGGAGTTCCCGCAGGTCGGATGGCCAGCCGTGATCGGCGATCACCCTGGCTGCGGCGTGGAGGCGGATGACCCGGCGCAGGAATCCAAGCTCACCCCATGCCCGGATCGCCTCGGACATCGGCGCAGCCGCCAGGGAGGAAGGATCGGGATACCGGTGGAGAAACGCCGTGTACACCGGCACGACTCGACTCACCTGCGTCTGTTGCAGCATCGCCTCGGAGACGAGGATCGCCCACGGGTCGTCGGTGTGCCGCCATGGAAGGTCTCGCCCGTGACGGTCGTACCAGTCGAGCAACGCCCGATTCCGTGTCACGGCGTCAGGGGGAGGGCGGGGGCTCGGTGGTCGTAGTGGTGGTCTCGGGCGGGATCGTGGTCGTGGTGGTCTGCGGTGCCGCTCCCAGCGTCACCCTGACGATGTCGCCCGGGAACAAGACGGCGGGCTGGGTCGGGTTCTGCGCTTGGATCAACCCGACCTGGGTGGGGTCGGACACCTCGATCGTCGAATTGTTGACCTCGAGTACCAGTCCGAGGGCCTCCAGTTGGGCGCGGGCAGTCGCCTCGTCCATTCCCAGCAGGCTCGGAACGGGGATCGGCTCGACACCATCGGAGATCACGACCAGTACCTCGAACCCGGGCGGCAGCGAGCCCGGCCCCGGGTCGGTGCGGATCACGCGACCGCGGTCCACGTCGTTGCTGTACTCGGTCTCGAACACGTAGGTGAGGCCGAGCGTGTCGAGGCGGGCGGTGGCGTCACGCTGGGTGAGGCCCGACAGATCGTCGAGGGTGACCGAATCGGGGCCGGTGGACACGACCAGGTCGATGGGGGTGCCCGGAGGCATCGGCGTGTTGGCGGGGGGATTCTGACGGATGACGATTCCGTCTTCCACCGAATCGCTCGGTTCCTCCCGGATGGTTCCGACCCGGAAGCCACGATCGACGATCGTGTCCTCGGCGGCGGCGAGCTCCATCCCCTCCAGGAATGGAACCTCTTCCAACGCTGCGCCGGCGGACACGAAGAGGATCACCTCGGAGTTCGGCTCCACCGCCTCACCCTGCTCGGGATCGCTGCGGACGACGATGCCGGGAGCCACCGAATCGTCGTTCACCTCCTCCGGTATCCCGATCAGATCGAACTGTCCGAGTCGCCGGATGGCGTCGGCGGCGCTGAGACCGACCACTTCGGGGACCTCGACGGTTTCGGTCACGGAGGTGTCGGTGCCGCTGAGGAGATCCACAACGAGGAACACGAGGACGCCAAGGGTGATCAGGAGGGCGAACGTACCCACGACGAAGGCCAGGTTCGACGAAGGCGGCTCCTCGAGGACGCGGTATCCCTGGTCGGGCGGGGCGGTGGCGGGGGGGACAGCGCGGGTCATCATGCGGGTGGCGTCGTGCTCACCCGCCATGGCCATGCCGGTGTGAGCGGCGGGTGCGACCGCTGCCGGCGCCCGCCCCTGCAACGCGGCCCACAGGTCCTGGCGCATCTCCTCGGCGGTCTGATATCGCTCGTCGGGAGACTTCGCCATGGCGGTGAGCACGATGTCGTCCAGGGGGCCGGGGACGTCGGGATTGACGGTCGACGGCGGCACCGGCGGCTGCGAGACGTGCTGATACGCCACCGCCATCGGGTTGTCCCCCCGGAAGGGCGGCGACCCGGCGAGCATCTCGTAGAGGACCACACCGACCGAGTAGACGTCGCTGCGTTCGTCAGCGGTGGACCCCTGCGCCTGTTCCGGCGAGAAGTAGGTGGCCGTTCCCATGACCGCTCCGGTCCGGGTCAGTTCCTGGCTGTCGTCCCACGCCCGGGCGATGCCGAAGTCCGTCACCTTCACCGTGCCGTCCGGGGAGAGCAGGATGTTGCCCGGCTTCACGTCCCGATGGACGAGCCCGGCCCGATGCGCCACCGAGAGGGCGGCGGACACGTCTGCGGCGATCTCCACCGCCCGACGGGGGAGCAGGGTCCCCTCCGACTTGAGTACGTCGCGCAGCGAGCGACCTTCGACCAGTTCCATCACGATGAAGTACGTGTTGTCGAGCTGACCCCAGTCGTAGATGCCGACGATGTTCGGGTGGGTGAGATTGGCGGCTGCCTGCGCCTCCTTGCGGAAGCGCTTGACGAACGCGTCGTCGTCGGAGAGCTGGGAGTGCAGCACCTTGACCGCCACCTTGCGGTTCAGGAGGCGGTCGTGTCCCTGGTACACGTCGGCCATCCCGCCGCGGGCCAGGTGCGCGGTCAACTGGTACCGCTCGGTGAGATCGTGGGGGAGTTGCATGGAGCTTGCGGAAGTCTACGGCGATCCGGGGTTAGGTCGGTCACACCCTCGGGTGTTCAGGTCCCGCCGGTCAACCATGCGGACAGCACCCGGGCGGCTATCGGAGCGGCGACGGAGCCACCGGTGCCCGAGTCACCGGCGTTCCCGCCGTCCTCGACCAGCACCGCGAGCGCGATGACGGGGTCTTCCACGGGAGCGAACCCGATGAACCACACTTGCGGACCATCGGCCCCTTGAGCGGTTCCGGTCTTGCCGGCGACCCGGAACCCCGGCACCGCCGCCCGGGTTCCCGTCCCGTCGGTGACCGTCCTCTCCATCATCTGAGCGATGACGGCGGCGGTGGCAGGCGACATTGCCCGACCGAGCCGCTGAGGGCTGTAGGAGGTCGTCGTGCGACCGTCGATGTCGAAGACCTGGTCCACGATCCGGGGTTGCATCACATCCCCCTCGTTGGCGACGGCGGCCGCCACCATCGCCATGGCGAGGGGCGTCGCCCGAACGTCCCGTTCCCCGAGTCCGCTCTGGCCGAGGGCGGCGGGGTCGTCCTGCAGTTCGTCGGCCGGGAATCGCGAGATGGCGATCTCCCACGGGAAGTTGAGGCGGCGACCGAAGCCGAGCGCACTGGTGACGGTGTCGATCGTGCGGGCTCCGACCCGGATGGCGAGGTCGGCGAAGACCGTGTTGCAGCTTCGAACGAACGCCATCTGCAGCGTGACGGTCCCGCCTCCGGCACATGTCCCTCCCCCTGCGTTGGAGATGTCGGCCGTCGATCCCGGGAGGTCGAACACGACCACGTCGTCGAACTCGGTCTCCGGACCGGCGACCCCGGCCTCGATTCCGGCGGCTGCCACCACGGTCTTGAAACTCGATCCGGGGGGATAGAGGGCTCGGCCGACCCTGTCCAGGAGGGGTTCGGAGGGGTCGTCGAGCAGGCCCTGCCGCACCGGTACGGCGTCGGAGCCGAGCAGGGAGTTGGGGTCGAAGGACGGGGTGGTGACGTAACCGAGAATCGCCCCGCTGCGGGGATCGAGCGCCACCACCGCTCCCCGTTGGTTCCCGAGCGCCTCGTATGCCGCCCGCTGGATGATGGGTTGGAGTGTCGTCTGTAGGTTCTCCGGTCGGAGATCGCGGCCGAAGAGCGCGGCGAGGAGATCGCTGATGGTGAGGTCCTGCCGGCTTCGAAGCCGGGCTGCGTACGTCGCCTCCAGCCCGGTCTCACCGACCAGGAAGGTGCTGTACCCGACGGTGTGGGCGTACAGGGAGCCTTCGGGGTAGGTGCGGGCATACGCCTGCGGGGTGTCGGGGACCGGATCCGATCGGGCGAGGACCGTGCCGTCGGCGGCCACGATCAGGCCTCGTTCCTTCTCGACCAGGGTGATGGTGTTCCGAACGTTGCGAGGATCCGCCCGATACCGATCGGCGCCGAGCACCTGGAACCATGACGAGGCCAGCAGCAGGATCCCGAATCCGGTGAAGACGACGAGCGCGAGTCGACGGGTGGGACCGTTCATCCGGTTGCCTCCTCGTGTGAGACACGCAGCAGGATCGCCACCAGGACGAAGTTGCCGACCAAGGAAGAGCCGCCGTACGACATGAACGGCAGCGTGATACCCGTCAGGGGGACCACGCGGAGGACCCCTCCGATGATCAGGAAGGTCTGGATTCCGAAGGTGAGGGTCAGTCCGGCCGCGAGCAGCTTGTGGAACCGATCCCGCGCCCGTAGGGCGATCCCGAACCCGGCGGCGACCATCAGGGCGTAGGCGGAGAGCACGGCGACCGTCCCGGCGAACCCGAACTCCTCACCGACGGCGGCGAAGATGAAGTCGGTGATGGCGTTGGGAATGAGATCCGGCCTACCCAGACCTGGCCCGGAGCCCGAGAGGGATCCCGTCCCGAGCCCGAACATTCCCTGCGCAACCTGGAACCCGGCGTTCTCGAAGTCCGACAGCGGGTCCAGCCACCCGGTGACCCGCCGCTGGACGTGGTCGAACACCCGCCAGGACCCGACCGCTCCGACCAGCGTCAGGAAGAGCCCGCCGGTCAGGTAGCCCGACTGGCCGGTGGCCGCGTAGAGCATCGCCACGAACACGGCGAACAGCAGCAGCGAGGCGCCGAGATCGCGCTGCCCGACGAGGATGGCGAGGGTGGCCCCCCACACCACCACCAAGGGGAGCAACTGGCGCGGCTCCGGCACGGCCAGTGGTCCGATCCGCCGGCGCGCCTCGATGAGGGCTACTCGACGGTCGGCCAGGTACCCGGCGAGGAAGATCACGAACGCCACCTTCGCTATCTCCCCCGGCTGGAAGTTGAGAGTGGTGAACCCGAGGTTCAGTTCGATCCACAGCCGGGAGCCGTTGACGGTGAGTCCGCGAATCGGAAGGGGCCAGTCCGAGGGGAGCATCGGGGCGAGCAGCAGAACGATGGCGGCGGCGAGGGTGATGTTTCTGTACCGGCGAAGGACGTCGGTCCCGGTTCGGCTCAACCAGACGAGGACCGCCACTCCCAGCGCCGCCCCGATCAGAAGCCACCAGCGCTGGAGCCCGGCCCGAACCGGGTTGAGTCGGTAGATCTCGACGAGACCGAACATCGTGACCAGCGCCGCCGGCGCCAGCAGGCTGGTCGACGCTTCCGGCGCGAAGGCCCGGATCGCCAGGTGGAAGCCACCGAAGGCGATCACGACGACCAGGAAGGTCAGGCCGACCTGGGCATCCACGCCGCCTTGACCGGCGATGTTGACGAGCGTCATCCCGAACGCCGCCAACGTGGCTGCGGCGATGATCAGGACGGCCTCGGTGTCGCGCGTCATGCGCCGCGAATCACTCGAGGACGTCGACGACGAGGGCGGTGATGTTGTCGTGGCCGCCCGCCAGGTTCGCCTTCTCGACCAGGAGCCACGCCGCCTCCTCCGGACTCTCCACGGCGAGCGCAGATTCGATCTGGGCGTCGTCGATCATGGAATTGACCCCGTCGGAGCAGAGCAACAGCCGGTCGCCGGGCTCCAGGGTCAGGTTGCCCGTGTCGACATCCAGGTCCGGGGTCAGGCCGACCGCCCGTGTGATGAGGCTGCGTTGCGGGTGATTCGCCACCTCGTCCGGACCGATCGCCCCGGATCGGAGATACATGTTGACGACGGTGTGGTCTTCGGTGAGTTGTGTCAGTTCGCCGCCCCGGAGGAGGTATGCGCGGCTGTCTCCGACGTGGGCGAAATGAGCCACCCGGTCGGCTCCTCCCAGTTCGAAGAGCGTCATGGTGGTGCCCATGCCTCTGAGTTCGGGCCGACCGTCCACTTCGGCGAGGATGGCGTCGTTGGCGTCGAGGACCCGCTGTTCGATATCACCGTCCGAGGCCAGCGCAGTCTCCACGGCCAGGCTCGACGCAACCTCGCCTGCCACCGCTCCTCCCATGCCGTCCGCCACCATCACGAGGAGCGGTCCCTCCCCCGAGCCGGCTGCGGTGGGCCATGCGGAGTCCTCGTTGCCTGCCCGGACGTTGCCGGGATGGGACGCGACCGCCCAGCGGTAGCTCATCGAACCTCCATCACGGTCTTGCCCACCTGGACGGCGTCACCCCGCCCCAGATCGGTCGGGACTGTGATCCGGCGCCCGTTCACGTAGGTTCCGTTGGTGCTTCCGAGGTCGTTGAGCACGATGCGGCCGTCCTTCGACGTCATTCGCAAATGGAAGTCGGAAGCGTAGGGGTCGGATATGACGATGTCCGCCTCGTCGCTGCGACCGAGCACCACCGAGTCCTCCACGATGAACTGGAGGCCGGCGTTGGTGTCGGACCGCACCACGACCACTCGGGTTCCTTTGCGGCGATGGCGCCTAGGAGGGCGGACACCGACGTGAAGCGACATCGAACGGGCCACCTGCCACACGAACAGGTAGACGAGGCCGAGGAAGATGAGACGCAGCAGGGTCAGGAGGAAGTCAGGCATCACGACCCTGTCGGAACTGGAATCGGGCAGCCCCGAATGCGAGGACGGACCCGTCCCGGACTTCGATCGGCGAGCTGCCGACCGGCTCTCCGTCGACCGTGGTGCCATTCGAGCTGCCGAGATCGACACAGAGGACTCGGTCATCCTGACGCCACACCCGGGCATGCCGGCGTGAGACAGAGGCATCGTCGATCACCACGTCACATGCCGCCGATCGTCCGATCACGGCACGGTTCACGCGCAGCGCCGGCCTGCCCGGTCCTTCCAGGGTCGCCCAGGCGGGCAGTGGGCCGCGTTCGATGGTGACCGTCACGGAACGGACGTCGGACGGTACGACCGTCACGGGTCCCTCGATTCGCCAACCCCGCTCGGAGATCGCCTCGGCGATGGTCGACTCGAGGGCGGGGACCGACTCGGCGGGCACCGTGGCCGGGACCAGGATGCGATTGGGCACCAGGCCGTCGGAATCGACCGAGAGATCGAGGACGCGTACGAGGGAACCGGCAAGCTCGCTGACGTGGGCCGTTCCCCGGAACACCTGGCCCACCGACCGTTCCAGAACCGCCTCTAGTTTCCGCTCGAGTTGGCGCATCACGTCCACGGCGCAAAAGGTAGCGGGAGGCGGCGGAATGCCTCCGACCGGATGACGAGGCGCCAACCTGCGGTACCATTCTGGTTCGCCCGGGCGAGTGGCGGAATTGGCAGACGCGCAGGATTCAGGTTCCTGTGTCCGAAAGGACGTGAGGGTTCAAGTCCCTCTTCGCCCACCATCAGCCGGACTTTTGTCCAGACTGTTGCACGCTGAGTGGAGGGTTACCGTCAGGGGTGAGAGGATGGACCCGGGGCGCACTGGACGCTCCTGATATGGGCGGTTTGTGGATGCGCCCGGACGGTGGCGGGCGGAGGGTCTTCGAGGGTCGTAGGCTTCGAGCATGGCCTCGGCGGACTTGCTCGTGGGGAGGGAAGCCGAACTCGGCGTAGCCGCGACCGCAGTCGGTGATCTCATCGACGGCAGGGCATCGGCGCTGGTCATCGAGGGGGAAGCGGGCATCGGAAAGACCGGGCTGGTGCAGGTCATCGCCGAAGATGCCCGCTCTCGGGGAGCGGTGGTGTTCTCCGGTCAGGGGCACCCCTTCGAGCGAACCCGCCCATTCGGTGTGGTAGCCACCGCCCTTGACCTGAATCGGCGGTCGCCGGATCGAAGGCGGGCTGCGATCGGCGCCCTCATTGCAGGCGAGACGGCCGGGCTGGTGAGGTCGGCAGCCGACATCCAGTTCCGTGTCATCGAGGCGATCGTGGAGTTGGTGGAGACGGCGTGCGCCGAGAGCCCGGTGCTGTTGATAGCCGAGGACATCCATTGGTCGGACCCAGCGAGCCTGTTGGCGATCTCGTCGGTGACGCGCCAGGTCTCGCTGGCGCCGCTGCTCGTAGTGGTCACTGCCCGGCCTTCGCCGCTGTCGCCCGAAGGTGCCCGGCTGCTCGACGATCTGGCGGATGGAGGTGCCCGTGCGCTTGGGCCTGGGCCGCTCACACCCGACGATGTCGCCGTGCTCGCTCGCCGTATGCTCGGGGGACCTCCCGGGCCTGATCTCTCCTCGATGCTGGCCAAGGCCGGCGGCAACCCGTTGTGGACGGTGGCCATGCTGCAGTCGCTGATCGACGGGGGAATGCTGCGTCGCATCGGGGACCGGGTCGAGCCGACGACGTTCGAGCTGCCTGCCGCGCTGAGCGACCTGGTGGTTCGCCGGCTGCGACACCTGCCGACGGCGACGCTAGAGCTTTTGCGGGCCGCCGCGGTGCTCGGCGACTCCGTTTCGGTGCGCGATGTCGCCGCGGTTGCCCGCCGATCGACCGCCGAGGTCGTGGGGCAACTGGGCGACGCCTTTGACCTACAACTTCTCGACGAGGTCGGCAAACGGATCGTGTTCCGGCACCAGCTTGTGCACGAAGCCATCTATCAGCACATACCGTCGCCGCTGCGCCTCCTGCTGCATCGTGAGGCGGCGGGGGCCCTGATGGCAGCCGGCGCCGACCGCTTGGACGTCGCCGATCATCTGCTCCTAGGGGCGGAACCCGGCGACGCGCAAGTGGTCGGATGGTTGCGGGAGGCGGCAGTTGATGCGGCTACGAAGGCGCCGCTGGTCGCAGTCGAGCTCCTCCGCCGCGCCGAGGCCCTGGTAGCGGACAGTGACCCCGCCCGCGATCCGCTGGCGGCGGAGCTGGTCGGGGCGCTGCTGCGCGCCGGGCTTGTGGCCGAGGCGTCGACGCGGGCGGAGGCGATCCTCGCCCGGCCGCACGCTCCGAAGATCGACACTCCAGTGCTGCTGGCGCTGCTCGGTGCGTTGGCGCTCCAGAACCGCGCCGCCGAGATCATCGACCTGGTCGATGCCAGTCTGGCCGGCACCGCCGGGCTCACGCCCTTGGAGGGGGTTCCCCTGCTGGCCCAGCAGAGCTGGGCTCTGACGTACTCGGGCGACCCCGGTGCGGGTGAAAGGGCGGCCAACCGGGGGCTGGTCATCGCCGAACAGGCCGACGATGCGGCGATGACCGTATGGGCCCGGACGGCGCTGCTGGTGGCCGTGGGACGCCAGGGCCGCTTCGACGAGGCGCTAGCCCATGCGC
>DATHWB010000318.1:0-8690 GCA_035460965.1 Acidimicrobiia bacterium | reverse complement strand
GTTCATCCACGGTCTGTTGGGGTCGCATCGCAACTGGATGCACCTCGTCGACAAGATCGACGACCGCCACCGGGTGCTGGCTCCTGACCTGTTCGGGCATGGGGCATCCGCCAAGCCCATGGGCGACTACTCCCTCGGCGCCCACGCTGCCACCCTCCGCGATCTGATGGACCGACTGGGAGTGGACCGGGTGACGCTGGTCGGGCACTCGCTGGGTGGTGGCATCGCCATGCAGTTCTGTTACCTCTTTCCGGAGCGGGTCGATCGCCTCGTCCTGGTGGCGAGTGGGGGGCTGGGGCGGTCCGTGAGTCCGCTGCTGCGCTCCGCGACCTTGCCCGGTGCCGAACTGGTGTTGCCTCTGATCGCCTCCACCTGGGTCCAGGAGCGGGGCCAGGCGCTGGGCCGGATCCTCACCAGGGTCGGATGGCGGGCGAGCTCGGACACGGCCGAGGCCTGGCAGGGATTCGTGTCGTTGGCAGACGCCGAGAGCCGACGCGCCTTCCTCGCCACGACGCGTTCGGTCATCGACCCGGGGGGACAGACCGTCACCGCCCACGACCATCTGCCGCTGGCGGTCGAAGTACCCACCCTGATCGTGTGGGGCACCCGCGACCGGATGATTCCGACGTGGCACGCTGCGACGGCTCAACAGTCGTTCCCCGGCAGCAGGGTGGAGTTGTTCGACGGCGCAGGCCACTTCCCGCATCTCGACGAACCCGACCGTTTCGCCGATCTGTTGAAGGACTTCATCGACGACTGAGTGGATCTGGCGGCGCCGTCCGGATCCGCCTCGAGTTGCCCCCAGCGAGATCCTGCCCATCCGCCGTCCGTGTCGTGTCGCGTCATCCCATCTCGACCGGAGCCGGACTTGCGGGATTACTACTCAGCGATACTATGTACTAGTAGTAAGTAGCACTGAGTAGACCGAGGAGGTGTGCGGTGGGCAAGCAGATGACGGAGATGCTCAAGGGCACGCTCGAGGGGATAGTCCTCGCGATCCTGTCCGATCGGTCTGCCCACGGTTACGAGATCACCGCGTGGCTGCGGAAGCAGGGCTTCTCCGACATCGCCGAAGGCACCGTCTACGCGCTGCTCGTGAGGGTCGAGCAACGCGGCCTCGTCGACGTACAGAAGGTGCCGTCGGAGAAAGGCCCGCCGCGCAAGGTGTACTCCCTCAACGCTCAGGGACGTGAATACCTCGACGAGTTCTGGAGGACCTGGAGCTTCCTCTCCGAACGACTGGATCAGCTCCATGAAGGAGGCAGATGACCATGTCCGACGCAGAAGAGCGCGGCCTCATCGCGAAGCTGGTCGGTCCGAAGAAGCGGTGGCGGGCGTACAAGGCCCGCGTGCGACGGCTTCCCGAGAGTTATCGCACAGCGGTGGATGCGATCGAGCGCTACCTGAGGTACTTCGTGCCCATCGACAACGACAGCGCGGTGTCGCAGTTCGAGGATCTGGCGGAACTGTTCGAGCAGGCGGCTGCGGACGGGACTCCGACGCGCCAGATCGTGGGGGACGATCCGATCGAGTTCGTGGAGATGTTCGTCGCCAACTACACGAAGGGCGGGTACGTCCCCGACAAGGAACGCGACCGCTTGACCAGGGCTCTCGACCGCGTGGCGGCGGAAGAGAGCCCCGACGGGAGGGCG
Organism: Acidimicrobiia bacterium; assembly: GCA_035460965.1. Taxonomy (GTDB): domain Bacteria; phylum Actinomycetota; class Acidimicrobiia; order Spongiisociales; family ZC4RG35; genus DATHWB01. The sequence goes on along the minus strand of DATHWB010000318.1, from coordinate 7,038 downwards.
GAGTGATGGCGACGGCGCAGATGCCTGCTATCCGTGTGCGGGGCCTCGAGAAGTCGTACCAGGACCTGGATGTGCTGCGCGGCGTGGACTTCGATGTGGCGCGGGGCAGCATCTTCGCGTTGCTCGGCTCGAATGGGGCGGGCAAGACCACGGTCGTCAGAATCCTCTCCACACTGCTCCGGGCAGACGCGGGAACGGCCCGCGTCAACGGTTTCGACGTCGCCACGCAACCGGCGGACGTGCGCGAGTCCTTCAGCCTCACCGGACAGTTCGCCGCCGTCGACGAGATCCTCAGCGGGCGGGAGAACCTGGTCCTGGTCGCCCGGCTGCGACACCTCGATGATCCCGGCGCGATCGCGGATGATCTCCTCCATCGGTTCGGACTCACCGAGGCAGGCGCGCGGAGGGTGTCGACCTACTCGGGTGGGATGCGCCGCCGCCTGGACATAGCAATGAGCCTCATCGGGAATCCGCCGGTGATCTTTCTGGACGAGCCGACCACCGGGCTCGATCCCGAGGCTCGGGTCGAGGTGTGGGACGCCGTGAAGAACCTCGCCAGGCAGGGTACGACGGTGCTGCTCACGACCCAGTACTTGGACGAGGCCGAACAGCTGGCGGACCGGATCGCGATCCTCCACAGAGGGCGGATCATCGTGAACGGCACCCTCGCCGAGCTCAAGCAGCTCCTCCCGCCGGCCCAGATCGAATACGTCGAGAAGCAGCCGACCCTCGAGGAGATCTTCCTGGCGATCGTCGGCGACGACCGGAGCGACTCCATCGACGACCAAGGACCACGATGACCACCTACTTCTTCAGCGACACTGCCGTGCTCACGGGACGGACCTTGCGCCACGTCACACGCAGCCTCGACACCATCATCACCACCGCGATCATGCCGATCGCCATCATGCTGATGTTCGTCTACGTGCTGGGCGGCGCGATAGACACGGGTTCGGACTCGTATGTGAACTACATGCTGCCCGGCATCCTCCTCATCACAATCGCGTCCGGTATCGCATACACGGCGTTCCGCCTCTTCATGGACAAGAAGGGGGGAATCTTCGAGCGCTTCCAGTCCATGCCGATCGCACGGTCGAGCGTGCTGTGGGCGCACGTGCTGACCTCGTTGGTCGCCAATCTGGTCTCGCTCGTGGTCGTCGTGGGCGTCGCCCTCATCATGGGCTTCCGCTCGGGGGCGGGAGCACTGGCTTGGCTGGCGGTCGCCGGCATCCTCAACCTGTTCACCCTGGCGTTGACTTGGATCGCCGTGATTCCCGGTCTCTCCGCGAGTTCGGTGGAAGGTGCAGGCGCCTTCTCTTACCCGCTCATCTTTCTGCCGTTCATCAGCTCGGCGTTCGTGCCCACCGAGACCATGCCCGGCCCTGTCCGGGCCTTCGCCGAGCACCAGCCCGTGACGTCGATCGTCGAAACGATCCGCGATCTGTTCGCTCAGCAGCCGGTCGGTGCCGACATCTGGGTAGCCATCGCCTGGTGCGTGGGCATCCTCGTCGTCGGGTACTTCTATGCCATGACTGCGTATCGTCGCCTCATCTCGTAGGACCCGGGACGCTTCGTCACCGCTAGGTCGACCTCCGGTATCGCGCCGACGAGGTGCGGCTCTTATCGGCCGCGGTTCGACCAGCACCGTCTCCATCCTCGAGACCCCCTCGATCACATGGTTCGCCAACTACGTTGGGGGGCGTGAGTGATCCGGATCTGACGCCGGTCGGGAGGGTGCGAGCCGCCGAGGTCATCTCCTCGATGTGTCTCGCCACAGACCTGGGGATGGGGTTTCCCTTCGAGCATGGCCTGCACGCCACCCTGACGACGATGCGGCTCTGCGAGGTTCTCGGCGTCGACACCGACACGCTGTCCCGTACGTACTACGCCTGCCTCCTCATGTATGCCGGTTGCACCGTCGACGAGGAGGAGCGGTCCGAGATCTTCGGTGGCAGCATGACGGAGCATCACACCCACCGGCAGTTCGGCTCACGTTTCGAGAGCTTGGCTGGGGTCATGGCGGCTCTCCCGGCGCCGGAGGCGGGACCGGGGCGACGGACGTGGCAGGTAGCCACCCGGCTCCCCCGAGCGTCTCGGTTCGTGGATGGCCACTTGGCCGCGTTGTGCGAAGTGGCGGGAATGCTCGCCGAACGGCTCGGCCTGCCCGAGTCGATCCATGCCATATTCTCCCTACTCACCGAACGGTGGGACGGGAAAGGCACTCTCCGGCGAGCGAGTGGCGACGCGATACCGCTCCCGCTGCGCATCATCCACGTGGGGCGGGACGCCACCTATCAACGGCTGATCGGCGGCGACGAACACGTCATTTCGGTGCTCCGAGCGAGGGCCGCGAGGGCGTTCGATCCGGGGGTTGTCGCGGCTCTGGTCGACCATGCCCCCGAGGTATTGGGCCCGCCCGACCCGCCAGCGACGGCGTGGGAGGATGTCCTGGCAGCCGAGCCGAAGCCGTGGCTGTGGTTGGAGGGTCCGGCCATCGATCGGGCGTTGCGAGCCTTGGGCGCCTTCTCCGACCTCGTCTCGCCGTACCTGGCCGGGCACTCGGCCGCCGTCGGCGACCTGGCCGGGGCGGCGGCCGAAATCTGCGGGTTCCGTTCCGCCGACGTGGCGGCGGTGAGGAGAGCCGGGTTCGTTCACGACGTGGGGAGAACCGCGGTTTCGTCCCGCATCTGGAACAAGCCGGGACCGCTCACGACCGACGAGCGGGAGAAGGCTCGGCTGCATCCCTATCACACCGAGCGGGTGCTGTCCCGCTCAGCGTTCCTCGCCGACATCGGCTCAGTCGCCATGGCGCATCACGAGCGTCTCAACGGGTCGGGCTATCACCGGGGGTTGGACAGCTCGTCGCTCTCGCCGAGTGCCCGGTTGCTCGCTGCGGCGGACGCCTTCCAGTGCAAACTCGAACCGAGGCCGTACCGGGGAGCGATGTCGCCCGCGCAGGCGATCGAGGTCCTGGCGGCCAAAGCGAGGGCCGGGGCGTACGACGCGGCCACGGTGACGGCGCTGGCCGAAGCGGCCGGGCAGCCTTCCCCCACCGTCGAGCACCCGGCCGGATTGACCGAGCGCGAGGTGCGAGTGGTGGGTCTCCTGGCGCGCGGCCTGCAAACCAAACAGATTGCCCGGGAACTCGATATCTCACCGAAGACGGTCGATCGTCACATCCAGAACAGTTATCGCAAGATGTCGGTCTCCTCCCGGGCCGCTGCCACCCTGTTCGCCGCCGAGCACGGGCTGGTGGCCCACTAGGTCCACCCGCGGATGGGGAGTTCTCCGTATTCCCGGGCGCGAGATCGCTTCGTACCCTCCGGAACATGACCGATTCGAGCATCCCGGCTCCGATACCCCCCGGTTCCGATCCGGCGTCGGCGGCTCACCGCGGTATGGCGGCGACCGGTCTCTCGGCCACGGTTCAGTTCCGCAGCCACGTCGGCACTTCGCCACGACCCATGGAGGTACAACCATGAACCCTGCGCCCGAACACGTGAACACGCTGGTCATCGGAGGCGGCCAGGCCGGCCTGGCGGTCGGCTACCACCTCTCCCGGGTCGGAGTGCCGTTCCTGATCGTCGACGCCAACAGGAGAACGGGAGATTCGTGGCGCAACCGGTGGGACTCGCTGCGCTTGTTCACGCCCAATCGGTTCAACTCCCTCCCCGGCCTGCCCATCCCCGGAGAAGACTGGAGCTTTCCGACCAAAGACGAGCTCGGCGACTATCTCGAGACCTACGCCGCCCACTTCGACCTCCCCATCCGCCATGAGGTGAAGGTGGAGCGCCTCGGTCGGGAAGGGAAGCGATTCGTCGTGGCGGCAGGGGACCAGGTGTTCGAAGCCGACAACGTGATCGTGGCGAGGGCGTCGTACCAGGAGCCGAAGACGCCTCCGCTGGCGAGTGAGATCGACCCGGGAATCGTCCAGCTGCACGCCGACGACTACCGGAATCCCGGTCAACTCCAGGACGGCGACGTCCTCGTCGTCGGCCTCGGGAATTCCGGAGCCGAAATCGCCAAGGAGCTGATCCGGGACCGACGGGTGTGGCTGTCGGGCGAGCCGAGCGGCGTCCAGCCGTTCCGCCCCGAAAAGCTCTCGGGTCGGATGCTCATGCCGCTGGTGGGCCCGGTGATCCTCAATCGGGTGCTCACCACGAGCACACCGATGGGAAGGAGAGTCCACTCGAAGATGCGGCACAGGGGGGCGCCGCTGATGCGAGTCAAGCCGAAAGACCTCGTGGCTGCCGGGGTGCAGCGGGTCGGACGCGTGGTCGCCGCGGTCGACGGTCGTCCGCAGGTGGAAGACGGGACTGTTCTCGACGTGAGGAACATCGTGTGGTCCACCGGCTACGGTCCCGGCTACGGGTGGGTCGATTTGCCCGTGTTCGACGAGGTGGGCGACGTCGTCCACTCCCGGGGAATCGTGGACCAGGTTCCTGGTCTGTACTTCGTCGCAGTCAAGTTCCTCTACTCGGTACTGTCGGACACCTTGCTGGGCGTCGGCCGCGATGCGGCGCATGTGGTCGATCATCTCGTCGCGCACCGCCACTCTCCGTCCGTCACGTCTGCCGGACGCACCTCGGCCTGAGCAGAACTCAGCGGCGACCAGCCACAGGGTCTTCCTCAGAAGATCTCGTCGAGAAGACGCAACTCGATCGGCCGACCATCGGCAAGCATCCCCTCGACCCTGGAGACGAGTTCGTCGCGAAGCTCGTAGGCGTAGCCGCCGGGGCACGTCGTCGCCGCATGATCGCGGTGACCGGACAGCGTCTGCGGGTCGATCTCGAAGGTCTGCGATGCCCACCCCAGGACTCGCACGAGTGCGTCGACCGACTCTGGCGATGGTGGCCCGATATCGAAGTTCCCGTCGAGACACGGCAGGAAGTGTCCCATCGGGTCGTACTCGGTGAACGTGTCGCCCGGTGCCTCCACCGGGCGGCCTTCGTAGATGCGGCCGGCCTGGTCGATCAGGTAGTGATAGGCGACGTCCGGCCATCCCTGATCCTGGTGGTACCGCTGGTATCCGCGGATCCTGTCGGGCGCCTCCGCCGGATCCGATCCGCCCGAGGCCGTGTGGTGATAGGTGAGCCGAACCGGTTCATGCGAACCGAACGCCCCGGTCGGTCGAGCGTTCCAGCCCGACTTCGAGACGACCTCGATCACGATGGGCCGCGTCAGCGTCGTCGTTGTCGCGGGCAGCGTGGTCGTTGTCGTCGCACGCTTGGCGGTGGTCGAGGTCACGGCGGCGGTGGTCGTCGTCGACGACGTGACGGCCGGGGCAGCCGCTCCGGTGGCCGCCTCCGTGTCCGACGCGCGTCCGAAGGCGAACCGAGCACCGATCGAGGAAGCGACCGCCACGGCGAGCAAGGACAGTGTCCGGATCAAGGCTCGCCGTCGAGGATCGGATGGCCCACCGGTTGTCACGACGTCACCGACTGGTGGATTGCCATGTCGCGACCTTACGGGTCGATGGCCGGGTCGTGTCCGCCAGGTTCGTGCCCTGGTCGTACCCGCCTGGCGAGGTCAAGGGTCAGTGCTTGGCATTCATCACGGACGTTCCACCTCAGGCTGAGCGGTCGCGCTCCAGGCCGTCGAGGATCAGGTCGAGGCCGAACGCGAACTCGCCGTCGAGGCTGTGTCCGAGCTTCCGGGCGTGTTCGTACATCACGACGAGGTTGAGATACTCGTCCAGCTGATCGGTGGTGGTCTGTTCGGCCACCTCGTCGGGAGTCACCGGCGGGATGCTCGTCTCCTGGATGACGTGTCCGTACACGTAACAGTCGAACAGCTGCCGGCTCACCTGGCTCGCTGGGCCAACGTCGGACGTCGGGGTTTGTACGAGCTCGTCACCATCGGTTTCCTGCTGGACGAGACGTGGGCCTTCTACTGGTTCGGCTCGGTGATGGAGGCGGTGCTCATGCTGCTGGTCGTCCGGTACGCGTGGTCCTGGCCACAGGTCACGGGCTGTGCAGGCAGAAGCTCCCGCCACGCAGACAGTGACCAGCCGGGCCTAGCGCACCCACTCAGACGGTGCTGCCGCACCTGCGGGCCGACCCGGGCCTACTTCCGCTTGACGGTGTCCATGCCCTTGTCGACCGCCTGCTCCACTCCGTCCTTCACCTGCTCGACGGCCTGCTCGACCCCGTCCTTCACCTGTTCGACGGCGTGCTCGACCTTGTCCTTCACATCCCAGTCGTCGAACTTGTCCTCGACGAACTCGGCGAGATGCGATGCTCCGGACCGGGCGCGGGTCGAGACACCGCTCGCTGCCCGGGCGGAGACCTCGGCGGCGCGGCGCCCGGTTCCTTCCACCACATCCATCAGGACTCCCACGACGGCGCCCGCGAACGCTCCGACTGTCAGTCCCTTCCATACGTTCTTCATCCCGAGTCCTTTCCGCCGGCTTCTCGCCGGTCATACATCAGGCTGCGGCCGACCGTCCTGCAGGCCGAACTCCGAGATCTCCCCAATCCGGCGGGTTTCTAGTCCCACCACTCACGATACGCCCCGACCGGTACGCCTGACGTCGCCGGTCTCCCATCGTGCGGAAGTCGACTGAAGTCCTCGGTCAACGTCCCGTCCGTCCTTGGTCTCGCGCCCACTCGCGCTACTGCACCCGCTCAGGTGGCAAGGGTTGGAGGCGCCTTCCAGGGATAGCCGGAGCGCCGACTGGCTTCACGGTCTCAGGTCGGGGTCACCACGACCTTGCCGAGCGCCTGACCGTGTCCGACCCGGGCGATGGCCTCCGGGGTCTCGTGCAGTGGGAAGACACCGTCGAGGTGCACCGTCACTGCTCCCGAGGTGCACAGTGCCTCCAGCGGTTGGAAGTGCTCGGGTCCCTGACGGACGGCGAGCACTCCCATCCTGCGACCGGTGAGGCGCCCGACGACCGTTCCCACGGTCAGGACGCGAAGGAGGGCCCGTGTGGTGCCGCCGACGCACTGGTACCGGCCGCCGGGGGACAGGGCCCGACGGAGCGCGAACACCGAGCGACCCGCCACCAGGTCGAGGATCCGGTCGAACGGTGGAAGG
>DATHWB010000317.1:0-1512 GCA_035460965.1 Acidimicrobiia bacterium | reverse complement strand
CGGACGACACCTCGGTGATCGTTAAACAAGCGGCGTCACGTTATCCCTGGATCCGGGCGGTGGATCACGACGTCAATCGGGGTTACGGCGCTGCCTTACGGTCCGGGTTCATCGCTGCCACCGGCGATGTGGTCGCGTACTCGGATTCCGACAACCAGTTCGATCTGGTCGAATTCGCCGACCATCTGCCTCTCATGGAGAAGGCGGATCTGGTGGCCGGGTTTCGAGTGTATCGCTTCGACCCCCTACCGCGCCTGATCGTCTCCTGGATCTACAACCGCCTGGTTCGGATTCTCTTCCGAGTGCCGGTGAGAGACGTCGACTGCAGCTTCAAACTGATTCGCCGAGACAAGTTAGACCGCCTGGTCCTGATGTGTGACGACTTCTTCATTGACACCGAGATAGTCGCCCGTGCTCGGAAGTGGAACTGGCGGATCACGGAGGTGGGCGTGCGCCACTACCCGAGACTTGCCGGACGGACCACCGTCAAGCCGAGCGATGTCCCAAGGACACTCAGACGCGTCGCCCATATGTGGTTTGCCATCCACTATCCCAATCGCGCTCAGCATGCTGCTCGGCTCACCGCCCAGGAGGCCGAACGACGGGCGGTCCGTGGATTCTGACTTCGCCCGTCAATATTACGAATCAGCCTCAGCGGATCATTGGTGGTTCCGGGGCCGGAAGCATCTGGTGGCGGGACTCCTTGATCGCGTCGGCATCGACTCGGGACGATTCGTGGATCTGGGGGCCGGAGCGGTGTCGCTGCTCCCCTCCTCTCTGTCGGTCAGAAAACTCGATCTCGTTAGGCCTGACGGGGTGGAGGGAACATTCGTCCAAGGCTCGGCCGAGGCCCTTCCCTTCGGTGACGCCACCCTCGACGGCATCGGTCTCTTCGACGTCCTGGAGCACCTGGACGAGCCCGGCCAATGCCTCAAAGAGGTAGGGCGAGTAGTCCGCTCGGGAGGCGTCGTTCTCGTGACCGTCCCCGCCTATCAGTGGCTGTGGAGTCCCCACGACGACCTGGTGGACCACAAGCGCCGCTACACCCCCGATGCGCTGCGACAGGAGCTGGAGGCGGCGGGAATGTCGGTCTCGTGGCTGTCGGGTTTCTACGGCTTTCTGATGGGTCCTGCGGCGGCGAGAAAGGTCCTGTCGCTCGAGTCGCCGATGAGCATGCCGCCACCTGCCTTGAACCGGATGCTCACCTCGCTGGCTGCCCGTAGCGTCCGGAGATCTCTGAGGCGTTCAACCGGCGCCGGTCTCTCGCTGGCGGCGGTGGCCGCTGTCGCCTGACGGTATCGGAACCGGATCGTCGGCTTCGGGGATGAGCGATATCAGGATCAGCACTGCCACCACCAGCCAGTAATTGGCGAACGCCTGCGGTGAGAACAGGAAGGCGATGGAGAGGACGGAGGCGGCGGCCACTGCCACTCTCGCCCCCGTGTCGGCCCCTCGCCCGAGGATCACGGTGGCAGCGATGAGCAGGCCGGCCACCACTACGGCGGGGGTGGC
>DATHWB010000316.1:0-3877 GCA_035460965.1 Acidimicrobiia bacterium | reverse complement strand
AACTTCGATCGCAGCTGCATTCGATGCGCCCGACGATGTCGACCAGGTCGACGCCGGTTTGGCCTCCGTGGCACGCCAGTTCAGTGATAGCGTGACCAGGTCACGCCGGACAAGGAGGTTCGACCGTGACCCTGCACAACTGGCTGTTGTTCGCTCACGTGCTGGCGGCGATGATCTGGGTGGGGGGCGGGATCGTCGACCTGACGATCTCCCGCCGGATGATGGGTGTCGACGCAGCGACTGCCAGGGCCTTCGCAGCTGCCCGGGAATGGACGCTGACCCGGGTCGTTCTCCCGGCGACCGTGCTGGTCCCCGTGGTCGGGATCTCGATGGTCGCCGAGTCAGACGTCTGGTCGTTCGGTCAGACGTGGATATGGCTATCGCTCACCCTGGTCGTGGCCGTGGTGGTGGGCGGAGCCATCGTGGCGGCGGTCGACACGCCCCGTTTGCGGAGGCTGGCCGACGAGCGCGGTCTGGATGACCCGGAGTATCTGCGCCTTCAGTCCCGTCACGAGAACGTGATCAATTCGGTCTTCCTGACGGTCTTGATCGTCGTGTTCTTGATGATATTCAAACCGGGCGTCTGAATCCTGGATCGTATTACGCCACCTGGGAACACCCCCGGCGGCCGCCTCGCTCTTCCCCGAGGGTGACACGGGCAGGAGTCGATCCCACCCCGCCCGGAGGTGCCCCCAATGTCCGGCCTCCCGCCGTAGAACGTCGACGACGGGAGATCGACCGATCAATGGACGCTCGTCCAAGTGGTCGATCCTCACCCCTCGCCTGTCATCAGCAGCCTGGCTCGCTCGAAGACGGCGTCGAGCATCTCTTGAGTCAACCGTTTCGTGAAGGTGTTCTGCTGGCTGGGGTGATAGGAGCACAGCAGCACCGGCCCGTCGCCGAGAGCCACCTCCACCCCGTGTCCGAACGCCGGTTTGGGTCGGGGGCGTTGCCAGCCCAACGACTCGGCCATCCGCAGCACCGCCTCGTATCCGAGCCCACCGAGGGCGACCACCACCCGAAGGTCGGGAAGCGCCCGCAGTTCGGCGGTGGTCCACGGGCGGCACAGGTCCCGCTCCTCCGCCGTCGGGGCGTTGCCAGGAGGGGCGCAGTGGACCGCCGAGGTCACGAACAGTCCCTCGAGACGGAGGCCGTCGGCTCGGTGCACGGACGTGGGCCGATCGGCGAACCCGGTGCGATGCAGCGCTCGAAAGAGCCACTCGCCGGACCGGTCGCCCGTGAACATCCGGCCCGTGCGATTCGCTCCGTGGGCGGCAGGTGCCAGGCCCACCACCGCCACCGCTGCCCGCGGATCCCCGAACCCCGGAACCGGGCGACCCCAGTACTCCTCATCACGGAAGGCGGCCCGCTTCTCGGTGGCGACCCGCTCCCGCCACTCGACCAGTCGAGGACACCGCCGGCACACGATCAGCCCGGCATGGACGTCGGCCAGGTTCACCTCGGATCGAGGGCGTCGACCGTCACGTTCGAGAGGGCGTTCCACAACATCCAGCCCAACCCGAACTCGTGGGCCGAATCGATCTGGGCACGCACCTGCTCGGCGTTGTAGCCGAAGTCCTGGAGCCACGGCCGCACGACCGCCCCCCGTTCGAGACGCCCGATGCCGTCCTGCAACGCTCGGCGGACCATCTCACCAGGATGCTCGACCGGGCGATCGAATCCGTACCAGCCGGTCGAGTAGTGGCTCGGGTAGAGCATCGGGGAGACGACATCCAGCGCGTCGGCGACGATCTCCCACTGCTGGCCGATTCCGCCATCGTCACGTGCCGTCGTGATGAACCCGAAAATGTCGCCTGCCACGGCACATCCGAGCGGGTGGAGGACCTCGCGAGCCTCGAGCAGGAACGACTCGATCGCCGTGACGCGAGTCTCAGGGTCGCGCCCTCCGTCGAACACCACGCTGTCGGGAAGGCCGTCGGGATAGCGCACGTAGTCGAACTGGATCTCGTCGACTCCGAGCTGACACGCCTCCACGGCCAGCGACAGCGCGTATCCGCGGGCGCGCGTGTCTGTGGGATCGAGGAACCACTGGCCCGCCTTGCCGTACGGGCCTCCGGTGGCGGTGTCCCACGCCGCCATGTCGGGGATCCGATGGGCGGCGAGCGGATCCTGGAACGTCACGATCCGCCCGATCAGATACAGGTCGTGTTCGTCGACGTCCCGGACGATCTGGGCCAGGTCGTACAACGGGTGGACCGCCCTGGCCTCCTCGGCGATTCCGACCTTCGAGTCGTAGTAGATGAGGCCGTACTCGTCCTTCAGGTCCAGCATCACCCCGTTCAACTCGGTGGTGGACTTGAGGTCGAGCATCGCGTTCCAGCGAGTGGGATCGCCCGCCACCTCGCCCGTGACGTGGACCGCCTTCACGATCCGCGGTTCGATCACGATCGTTCGCTCACCCAGGCCTCCGTCCCACTCGAAGTCGGCGAGATGCCACGCCGGACGCCACACCCGCACGTCACCGGGCTCGGCGAGGCGCACCATGAAGGACCCGTCGCGGGCGGAGACCGCGGTCCCACGTCCTGACTCGACGTAGACGCCGGCCACCGGCCTGCCGTCCGGATCCCGCACCACTCCCCGCAACGTGTGAGGTATCAGACGGACCCGGGTGGCGGAGTCGACGGTCGGTCCGGTGACAGGCTGGCTGAGGAATCCGGCAGCCACGACCTGTGGGACCCGGTCGCTCGGCCACGAGAAGACGGCGGTGCCGTCGGGACCGCTCACGGCGAGTTGCTTGCCGTCCAGTGTGACAACCGCCCCCTCGATGGGAGCGCCGCGCTCGTCGACGACGGTCACAGACGCCGATGCTTCTGGACCGAAGGCGGCGAACGCCGCCCACCCCGCCCACAGCAGGGTCACGACCAGGAGAACTCGGAGTTGGTGGGTGCGTTTCGCCACGGCTGATCAAGTGTACGAAAGGCGAGGAGATGGCGAACCTCGCGAAAACTCCGTTGCGGGTGTCACAGCCGACTGATACGTTGGCCGAGGGTGCCGGGGAGAACCCGGGACCCGGTGACGGGCCGGCCGACGCGGTGAGTCGACCGGCAGGGCTCGCGACGAAGGGTCTCGGCCCGAGGAACGACAGGGGGACCTGATGGCCGACCGACATTCGGCATCGGCAGCCGACACGATCGGCATGTATCTCGACGAGGTCTCATCCCACTCGCTGCTCACCGCAGAAGACGAAATCCGTCTCTCCCGTACGATGGAACACGGTCGACGCGCCGCACTCCGCCTCGAGACCGAGTCGGGCATCGACGGGGAGGAGCAGCGCCGGCTGCGGCGCATCGTCGAGCAGGGCGAAGAGGCCAAGATGGCCTTCATCCGAGCGAATCTGCGGCTCGTGATCTCGATCGCCAAGCGATACGCCGGACGGGGCCTCGACCTCCTGGACCTGATTCAGGAGGGCAATCTCGGACTCATCCGTGCAGTCGAGAAGTACGACTGGAAGAAGGGATTCAAGTTCTCGACGTACGCCACGTGGTGGATCCGACAGGCCATCAGCCGCGGCCTCGGGAATGCCGCCCGGACCATCCGCTTGCCCGTGCACATGGTCGACATCGTCCGGACGGTGCAGGACACCCGACAGATCCTGTTCGAGACGCTCCGCCGTCCCCCGACCATCGAGGAAGTGGCCGAGTACAGCGGCCTCGACATCGACAAGGTGGATTCGGCACTGCGCGCCCCAACGGACACCGTGTCCCTCGACCGTCCGGTCGGCGAAGATGGCGACTCGGAACTCCACGAGTTCGTCGTCGACGTCGCAGCTCCCGATCCCTTCTGGGAGACGGCCGCCGCCGACCGGCGGGTACAGATGAAGGCTGCGCTCAGCCACCTGGACGACGAGGAGCGGATG
>DATHWB010000315.1:0-23797 GCA_035460965.1 Acidimicrobiia bacterium | reverse complement strand
GTTGGTCCCGGCCATCGAAGTGTGGGGAGTCGTGTTGTCCCGGCCGGAGCCGACGCGAGCGCTGGTGGGCGTCGGGAAGCGGGATGCCTCTGCCGACGGTCGACTACCGGTCGCCAAGAAGGTGTATCGCGACGGTGCGGTTCGGGACATCGAGCCGATCCACGTCGTGACGATCAACGACCAGCACGCCTACCTCGACCTCGATCCCGACGATCCGCTCCGGGTGGGGGAGCTCGTCGGGTTCGGAATCTCCCACCCGTGCACCACCTTCGACAAGTGGCGCACGATGCTGCTGGTGGACGACGACTATCGAGTGGTGGAGTTGCTCGACACGCTCTTCTGATCAGTCGGTGCGTGCGACGACGATGGCCTCGACCTCGACGGGGGTGCCCAGTGGCAACTCCGCCATTCCCACCGCCGAGCGGGCATGGACCCCCTGGTCCCCGAGGATGTGACGGAAGACGTCCGACGCGCCATTCGCCACGATGTGCTGCTCGCGGAATCCGGGAGCGCTCGCCACGAACACCGTCAGCTTCATCACCTTCGCCACCCGGTCGAGGCTTCCGAGCGCTTCACGGGTGCGACCCAGCAGGTTGATGGCGCACTGCCGGGCGCAGGCCTGGCCGGTCTCGATGTCGATGTCGTCGCCGAGGCGTCCGGTGGCGAGCAGCTCGCTGCCGCGGAACGCCACCTGTCCTGACAGCATCAGGAGGACGCCGTGCCGGATCCACGGTCGAACGGTGGTGTCTGGCCCCGGCGCGGCGCTCAGTACCGGCTCGAGTGCGTCGAACAGGGCATCGGGATGGTCGTCGTTCATGTCGTCTCCTCGTAGGTGGTGTCGGGTTCGTACGGGAACATCGGGCGCCGGCGATGCCGGTACTCGAGACCCTCGATGTCGGCCGTGGTGCAGCCCCCGGTGTTCAGCCAGATCATCTCGGCCGCGATGGGCTCGAAGGCACCGCGAGGGGAATGGACCCCTTTGGCGACGATGATCGGCTGCGCCAAGGGATCGATCCCCATGCTGACGAGTTGCTGCAGGCTTCGGTCGCCGAGGGCGCGGGTCAGCAGCATCAGCGTGTGGTCGTCGGTGGTGTGGACGACCGCCCGCGGCCCGGAGTCGTAGAAGCGGAAGCCTCCGTGGGTGCTGCCGGGGTCCTCCCACTTCCCGTCGTCGACGATGCGGACGACCCCTTCGATCGCCACCGGATCTCCGTGGAGGGCGTCCGTCTTGCCGCCCACCTCCAGTCGTACGGTGGCTCCGGGCCCGGCCTCCAGGCATGCCTGGACCGCCTCGGGATCGCACAGCGTCTGGTACAGCCCGCGGATCCCGAGTCGCTGGGCGGCTGCCAACACATGGGTCGAGTCGCCCGGGCTCCCGCCCCCTACGTTGTCGCCGACGTCCAGCAGGACGACCGGATGGTGCTCGGCTCGCGAGGCGCGGAGGAGTGCCTCGTCGATGTCGACGCCGGTACCGACCATGTCGTGGCGTGCGTCCCAGACGGATCGGGCGAGGTCGTCGGCGATCGAGCGAGCCAGTTCCGGGTCGTCGTCGGTCACGGCGACGCACGCCATGCCCATCTCCTCGACGTCGGCGTACGGGAACCCCTCGGCCACGGTGACGCACAGCACGCCCGGCAGGCCGGCGAGTCGATGGGCTTCGGCCACCAGCTCCTTCATGGGCGAGTCGCTGGTGCCCTGACGCAGGATGTTGATCGCCACCGGCGGGGTGGCGATCGCCTGGACCGGGTTCACCTCGCCACGGATCGTGGCGATGATGATGTCGGCGACCAGGCGGGCCCGAGGGCGGGCGTCCAGATGGGGGTTGGTCAGGTACGTGTTGAGGACCGTCGAGTGCTCGACCATCGCCGGCGACACGTTGGCGTGCATGTCGAGGCATACCCCCACCGGGATGTCTCCCACCGCGGCCCGGACGCGGCGGAGGATTTCTCCGTCGGCGTCCCGGTGGTGTTCGGCGACGGCGGCACCGTGCAGCCCGAGCAGCACGCCGTCCCACGGCCCCTCGGCCTCCAGGATCTCGAGCATGCGACCGACCAGGGTCTCGAAAGCCTCCTCGGTGATCGGACCCATCGGGGTCAGGTGGCTGGAGACCAGCGGCACGACCTCGACGTCGTCGTGGGCGACACCCGCCTCGAGGTAGCCGGCCATCGTCGCCTCGGAGGTGGCGAATTCGGCGACGATCGCCTCTCCTTCCTTCGATCCGGCCTCCTTCCATCGATCGAGGCTGGCCGGCATCGGCGCGAAGCTGTTGGACTCGTGGCTGAGTCCCAGGGTGGCGATCCTCATGGTGTCGACCTTTCGTTGCTGGGTCACCAGATCGACCACCCGCCGTCGACGACGAGATTGTGTCCGGTGATGAATCGTCCGGCGTCGGAGGCGAGCAGCACGACCGCTCCCTGCATGTCGCGCGGTTCCCCCCTGATGCCGAGGGCGTTGCCGTTGATCAGGCGTTCGACGAACCGGGGGTCGGCCGTGTCCTTGGGCACATGGCCAGGGGAGATGCAGTTCACTCGCACTCCCGACCGGCCCAGTTCGGCGGCGAGGTTGCGGGTCGCCCCGATGATCGCCGACTTGGCGGCCTGGTAGGCGAGGCTGGAGCGTTTCGCCATACCGAGGTCGGCGTACAGCCGTGGGTCCGCCGCCAACGACCCGTGGACCGAGGACACCGTGATGATGCTGCCCGAACCCTGCTCGACCATGCGACGTCCGGCGGCGTTGGCGGTGGTGATCGCCCCCATCAGGTGCGATTCGAGCGTGGCACGGAAGACGTCGAGGTCCGTGTGCGGCGGGAACAGGTTCTCGGCGTTGGAACCGGCATTGCACACGGCCACGTCGATGTGGCCGTGCTCGCTCACGATCCGGTCCACCACCGTCTCGACACCGTCGGGGTCGGTGACGTCCATGACGACCGGGGTGGCCTCACCGCCCGCCGCCCGGATCGAGGCGGCGCTCTCCTCCAGCAGGTGCTGGCGACGTCCGGTGACGTACGTGTGTGCCCCGAACCCGGACAGGGCATGTGCCATCGCCATCCCCAGGTGGGTGCCGCCCCCGGTCACCAACGCCACCCTGCCGGACAGGTCGAAGATGTTGTCGGCGTTCATGGGCGGGTGCGACATCCGTTCGTCTCCTTGCTGGCGTCGCGCCGGACGATAGATGAAATGACTGTCACGTATTTCGAGACTGCGGTCGGTGTTCGGCGAGCGACAGATTATGGATATCGTGCAAAGTGTCTCGGATTATTGACACTAAAGGCCATGGCTGGCATCCTCTCGGCCCTGGCCGCCCGGGCGGCGGGAAGTGAGGCAATGTGCTGCTGAGGATGAATCAGGCGATCGCCGCCGGTATCCGCGACGAGATGCGGGCCGATCCGACGGTCGTCGTCTGGGGTGAGGACGTGGCGGATGCCGAGGGCGTCTTCAAGGCCACGGTGGGGCTCGCCGAGGAGTTCGGCGACCGGGTGCGCGACACTCCCATCTCGGAGATGGGCTTCTTGGGAGCGGCGGTCGGGGCGGCCGCCACCGGGCTGCGACCGGTGGTCGAGATCATGTTCATCGAGTTCCTCGGTGTGGCCCTCGATCAACTGGTCACCGAGGCGGCATTCTTCCGCTACCTCTCCGCCGGCCGGACGCCCGTGCCGCTCGTGGTGCGTGGATCCGTCGGTGGAGGCCTCGGATTCGGCGCCCAGCACTCCCAGGTTCTGGAGCGATGGGTCGTCGGCACGCCGGGCGTCACCGTGGTCATGCCGTCGAGTGCGACCACCGCGTACGGACTGATCCGATCGGCCATCCGCAGCGACGACCCGGTGCTCGTGCTCGAGCCTCGCGCCCTCTACGGCACGAGGGACGACTTCGAACCCTCCGACGAGCACGTGATCCCGCTCGGTGCCGGGCGCCTGGCTCGGCGCGGCGGCGACGTCACGATCGTGGCGGCGGGCAACACGGTCCCCACCGCACTGGCCGCGGCGGAGCAGGCATCGTGGTCGGCCGAGGTGATCGACCTCCTCACCTTGCAGCCGTGGGACCGGACGCTGGTCTTCGACTCGTTGGCGCGCACCGGTCGTCTGGTCGTGGTGGAGGAGAGCCCCTGGTCGGGCGGTTGGGGAGCCGACATCGTCGCCGCCGCCGCACAGGAGCGCTTCGACCTGTTGCAGGCTCCGCCGATACGAGTCACCACCCCCGACGTGCCGGTCCCGTTCGCGGCCGAGCTGGAGGCCCGCTACCTCCCCTCCGCCGACGAGGTCGTCGTCCAGGTCGACGCCCTCCTGGATGGGGGCAGGGTGGTCGATCCGTGGTGGATGCGGGAGGAGGCATCGTCATGAGTGAGCCCCTGAATCGACGCGGCGCCTTGGGTGACCGGGTTGCCCGGTTGGAGCGCATGATCGAGATTCGGCGGGTGGAGGAGGCGATCCAGAAGATGTTCGCCGAGGGCCTGGTCAAGGGCTCGACCCACACCTGCCAGGGCCAGGAGGCAGTGTCCGTGGCGGTCGCGGCGGTCGCCCGCCCCGACGACGTGGTCACCTGCACCTACCGGGGTCATGGACACGCCCTGGCGCTCGGGATGACCCCGGTCCAGGTGATGGGTGAGGTCCTGGGGAGGACGGTCGGATCGATCGGAGGCGTCGGCGGCTCGATGCACCTGTCCGATCCGTCCATCGGGCTTCTCCCCACGTTCGCCATCGTCGGGGCCGGCATTCCGGTGGCCGTTGGCGCCGCCATCGGCCGGCGCGCTTCCGGTGCGGACTCGATCGGGATCGCCCTCTTCGGTGACGGCGCCACCAACATCGGGGCATTCCACGAGGCGCTCAACCTCGCCAGCGTGTGGGATGTCCCCGTCGTGTTCGTCTGCGAGAACAACCTGTACGGCGAGTACAGCCGAATCGATCGCACCACCCCCTTCGAGGATCTGTACCGCCGCGGGGCGGCGTACGACATCCCGTCGCGGGCCGTCGACGGACAGGATGCCGACACCCTGGTGGCCGAACTGTCAGCGGAGTTCGACGCCGCCAGGACCACTCCCGGTCCTCGGTTCGTCGAGGTGAAGACCTATCGCTTCGTCGGGCACTCGCGTTCGGACACCGCGCCCTATCGTCGGCCGGGTGAGCTCGACGAGTGGCTGCAGCGCGATCCGATCGCGATCCTGGGCGACCGGTTGGTCGACGAAGGCGCACTCTCGAATGACGAGCGGCGGGCCCTGGAAACGACGGTCGGCCAACGGGTGGCGGAGGCGGTCGAGGTGGTCATGCAGGCACCCCCTCCCGATCTCGCGGCGATGTTCGCCCACGTCACCGCAGGCAGCTGATGCGCCAGCGGGTGAAGCTTCCCGACCTGGGCGACTCGGCGACTGCGGTCGTCGTGGTCGAATGGCGGGTGGCGGTCGGCGATCGGGTGGCGGCCGACCAGACCCTGCTCACGGTCGAGACCGACAAAGTCGACACCGACGTGCCGTCGCCCGTGAGCGGAGTGGTCGTCGAGCTCCTCGTGGAATCCGGGGCCGAAGTCGGCATCGGCGAGGCGTTGTGTGTGATCGACTCGTGAGGGGGGTTGCGTGACGGACGTACTCGTGGTCACGGGGGCTGCCAGCGGTATCGGCTACGGCGTCGCCCGGATGCTGCTCGAGCGTCGACCGACGGCCCGGGTGGCACTGTTCGACCGGGATGCCGAACGGGTCGAGGAGATGGCCGACGGGCTCGGTGCCCGGGCCAGTGCCCATCACTGCGACGTCACGGACCGCAGCGCCGTGGGCAGGGCGATGGATGCCGCCGTCGGAGGCGACGTGCTCACGGGGTTGGTCAACGCCGCCGGGAATCACCGGGCGGATGACAGCATCGACGTCAGCCCGGAGATCTGGCACTCCGTGGTCGACACCCACCTCGACGGCACGCTGTTCGTGTCGCAGGCGGCCGCCCTCCACATGATCAGGGGCGGCGGCGGGGCGATCGTCAACTTCTCGTCGGTGGCTCATGCGTTCGCCTGGCCGCGCCGCCTGGCGTACGCGGTGGCCAAGGCCGGTATCGGAGCGATCACTCGGACCCTCGCAGTGGAGTGGGCCGGGCACGGGATTCGGGTCAACGCCGTCGCTCCCGGCTACGTGGACACCCCCCTGATCCGTGAGGCGGTGGTGCAGGGCATCGTCGACGTCGAGCTGCGCAGCGGCCAGCACGCCCTGGGACGTTTCGCCACGACCGAGGAGATCGCCGAGGTGGTCGAGTTCCTGCTGTCGGAGCGAGCGTCCTTCGTGACCGGTGAGATCGTGCACGTCGACGGCGGATTCTCCGTGATGAAATGAGGCGAGGATGAGTCAATACGTGAAGAGAAGCCTGCAGCAGCTGGCGGACGGCGCACTCGCCGTCCTGGAGTCCGGGATCGCCACCGACGAGTTCCCGCTGATCGAGGGGCGGGTGATGGCCGTGCAGGCGTCTCCGGACCTGGGGACCTCCGCCGACATGGCCTGGGGCATCTCGGCGCTGCCGAGCGGCATGTCGGTGCCCGAACACACCCATCGCGCCGAGGAGTTCGCCATGATCCTGCGCGGGTCGGGAAGCATCACCATCGAAGACGAGGTGATCGACGTGGCGGAGGGGTCGGTCGTGGTGACGCCGCCGCACCTTCGTCATCTCACGACAGCCGGGCCGGACGGGCCGATGGTCGTGTACTGGGTCTACGGGCCGGCGGGCAGCGAGGCCCGCTGGCTGGCGGGCGAGTGAGAGGAGGGGTCATGGAGACACAGAAGGTTCCGTCCGAGCGAGTGTGGTCGAAGGTGGGGTACTCCCGGGCGATCCGCGTCGGGGATCTGATCGAGGTTGCGGGTACGTCCGCTTCCGCCCCCGGCGGGAAGATCATCGCCCCCGGGGACATGTACGGTCAGGCGAAGTACTGCGTCGAGGTCATCCAGGACGCCATCGAACAGCTGGGCGGGAAGATCGAGCACGTCGTCCGCACCCGCGTCTTCGTCACCGACATCTCCCTGTGGGAGGAGGCGGGTCGCGCCCACGGCGAGGTGTTCGGCGAGATCCAGCCGGCGTCGGCGTTCTACGGCATCAAGGAGCTGCTTCACCCCGACCTCCTGATCGAGATCGAAGCCACCGCCATCGTCCGCTGACCGCGTTCTTGGCGTCTGAGCGCGTCGAAAACGACGCGTTCAGACAGAGAGAACCGGGTGGTGCGGCCGCACCTCTTTTTGTGTGTCCCAGCGCGTCACTTTTGACGCGCTGGTTCGCTAAGAAACGCGTCGGGTCACCAGGGTTCGGTGAGGTCGGGGTCCCACGGCCACAGGGGGCGGGGGATGCGCGTGTAGGGGAGTGAGGGCAGGTCGCTGCCGGCCGGCCCCGGGACGTCGACGTCGATGCACGTCGCGATCTTCTCGTAGTACTCCCGGTATGCGCCGGCCGACTTTGGTTGCACGATCTTGGCCAGGCGCGGGTCGAGCCCGACGCTCAGGTAGGCCTGGTAGTCGACCATGCGCGGCCGATGGGTCGTGATCATCACCGAGATCGTCCCGATCTGCAGCACTGCGGTCGGCCCCATCTCGAGGAACCCGATGCCGCCGTAGTGGTTGAGGTAGTGACCGTCGGACAGGGTCTTGACGCGACCGGTGACCTCCACCGGCGAGTAGAACGCCGGGTTGTACTTGCCGCCCAGGGCGGTGGTGACCTCGGTCCCCACCCCGGCCGCGAAGCACGCCTCCGCCGCTTCGGCATCGCGCACCATCACGATGCACGGAACGTCGAGATCGTCACGGGCGAGCAGTGCTCGCAGCAGCAGGTTGCCGTCGCCCAGGCCTCCGGCCGTGGTGCTGTCGGCTCCCTCGGACAGGGCGAACACCCCCTCACCGCTCAGGGCGGTGTCGATCGCCTCATCCACCTCGACCTTCGGCACCAGGTAGTGATCCCGAAGCTCCCACGCCTTGCGCGCCACCGAGTCGGCGATCTCCTGGCCCAACGCCGCGTCGTCGTCGGTGACGATCACCGAGGTCCATCCCAGCTCGGACACGTTCAACCACGGCTGGGTACAGAACATGGTGGCCGCCAGCACTTCGGGGCGTGTCTCCGCCTCGTGGAGCATCCCGATCACCTGGTTGTTGGGGAAGTGGCGGTCGTCGTGTGTCTCCGACGACGTCATCATCCTGACCTTGCGGATCGAGATGCGAGGCCGGACCTCCCCGCGCACGGTTCGCACGAGGATGTCCATCGCCGCCTTGCCGGTCCGTCGCAGATCCACGTGGGGGCAGGTCTGATACCCGACGACGATGTCGGCTCCGTCCGCCATGCGGGGCGTCATGTGGGTGTGGAGGTCGAATGTGGCGGCGATCGGCACCTCCGGTCCGACGATCTCGCGCACCCGGGCGAGGATCTCGCCTTCGGCGTCGTCTCGGGACTCGGTGACCATCGCCCCGTGGAGACCGAGCATGACACCGTCGATCGAGTCGAGGTTCGCCCGCACGCCGTCGCAGATGCGTCCGAGCAGGTGTTCGAAGGCGTCGTCGGCGACCGGCGGCCCCGACAGGGCCATGGCGTCGATGATGGGCACCAGCTCGATCCCGTGTTCGGCGGCGGCGTCCATGTAGCCGTCCACCTCCCGATTGCCGGAAGGCGTGAGCACGGCGGCGCCCTCCTTGATGCGGTTCAACTCGAAGTCGTCCAGGGAGGTGATCCCGGGCACGAAGCTGTGACTTTCCTGGCGCAGCAGCGCCACCAGTATCCGTTCCATGTTCTCTCCTCGGTGCTGGTTCTGCCGGCTGGGTCCTGTCTCATCCACGAGCGATCGCCACCGCCCCGCCGAGTCTGCGGGGGTCTGCCCCGCCCTTGAAGACCCCACCGTCCACGAGGGCGAGTTGCACACTCGCGAACGCCGGGTCGTAGTTGTGGAGGGAGTGCACCACGTCCATGCCCCGGGCGCGCATCGCCTCCACCGTGCGGCGGGAGACGCGGAGCTCGGCGTAGACGGGTGTTCCCTCACTGTGCAGTCTGGGGGCGGAGACCGCCTCCACCGGCGACATCCCGAAGTCGACCACGTTGGAGATGGCCTGCGACACGGCGGAGCTGATCGACCAGCCGCCCGGTGCGCCCACCACCATCCACGGCGCTCCGTCGCGCAGGATCACCGTCGGCGAGATGGCGCTGGCGCGTGCCTTACCGGGGATGTAGGAGTTGGGCCGGCCGGGAATCGGGTCCATGAGGCTCACGCAGTCGTTCCAGGTGAACCCGGTGCCGGGGACGACGACACCGGAGCACGTCGTCAGGGTGTGGGTGATCGAGGCGCAGTTGCCCTGCTCGTCGATCACCGAGACATGGGTCGTGAACCCCGGCATGTTGAGCTGTCTGCGGTCGGGCAGCTCGTGTCGGCGGATCCGGTCTGCGATCCGGGCGGCGTGTTCCTCCGACATCAGCTCGTCGACGGGTACGGGATTGAACGTCGGGTCCGTCAGGTGATTGCCTCGGGTCACCCCCACCCACGCCAGCGCCGCACCCACCACATAGGCGTGGTCGGGACTGCCGTGCTCCATGGCGGCGAGGTCGAACTGTTGGAGGATGTTGAGCACCTGGAGGGTCAACAGCCCTCCCCCGGGCACCGCGGACGAGGCGACCTCGAGCCCTCGATAGGTGGTGGTGAGGGGCTGTTCGATCACCGGTGCGTACCCGGCCAGGTCTTCGCGGGTGACGAAAGCCCCGTTCGCCTCGAAGTCCGCCACGATCACGTCGGCCAACTCCCCCCGGTAGAAGTCGTCGGCTCCGTGGGTGGCGATCCGCTGGAGCGTGGCCGCCTGGTCGGGGTTGGCGTACGGCTCGCCGGTGCGTTTGATCTCGCCGTCGGCGTTGTGGAACAGCGCCCGGGCGGCCGGAGTAGAGGCGTACTTGTCCCGGGGGTGGGGCATGCCCGGGAGGCTGGGCTGATGGCCCCGGTTGGTGACGTACTCCGGCATCGGGAATCCGGCGCGGCTCAGCTCGATCGCCGGGGCGAGGAGCTCGGCCAGCGGCCGGCTGGCGTGACGACGATGGATCTCCTCGAACCCCGCCACCGTGCCGGGTGTCATGATCGAGCCGTAGCCGATCATGTTGCGGCGGTCGGCGAACAGGGCGAACCTCCAGATGTCGGTGAAGCCTTCGATGTCGTCGACCCACATGTCGGGTGTCATCAGCGAGCCGATCCGGGGCCAGAAGCCGATGTGCTCGAATCCGCCGCCGGCGGCGTCGTACAGGGTGGCGGCTCCCCATCCGCCCAGCCCGCACATGAAGGGGTCCGTGACCACCTGCATGTAGCCGGCGGCGATGGCGGCGTCGAAGGCGTTGCCCCCCGACTCCAGCACAGCCGCCCCGGTTTCGACCGCGGCGGGCTGGGGAGCGACGACGATTCCTCTCATGGTCGGCTCTCCCGGCGGAGGACCCGACCGGGCCGGACGGCGTTGATGCTCCCGTGCTCGGCCACCGCCTGACCGCCCACCATCACCATGTCGATGCCCGTCGGGGCGCCGGCGGCCTGTGCGAACTCGGCGTTGTCGATGATCGTGGCGGGGTCGAAGAGGACGAGATCGGCGACGGCGCCCTGCCGAATGGTGCCTCGGTCCGTGAGCCCCAGCCGGCGTGCCGGTTCGCCGCTCATCTTCCGGATCGCATCCTCGAGACCGAGCACCTTCTTCTCCCTGACGTACCGACCGAGAACGCGGGGGAACGTGCCGAAGCTGCGGGGATGCGGCTTGGCTTCCGGCTGGTGCATCGGAATGGCGTTTCCGTCCGAACCGACGACCGAGAGAGGGTGGGCGAGGAACACCGACATGTCCTCCTCGGTTCGGTAGAACAAGACCACGTGCAGCAGGTTGCCGTACGTCTCGCACAACCGCAGGGTCAGTTCGTATGGGTCGCTGCCGGTCTCCTCGGCGAGCTGCGCCAGTGTCGAGCCCACCCCGTGCCCGTCGGGGGCGTCGCTGACGAGGAAGCGATCGAAGAGCCACGGGATGCCCCCGAACCATCCTTCGTGCATGTCGGAAATCGCGCGCGCTCGTTCGGTGGGGTCCGCCAGCTTGGTGCGGAGTGCCTCCGTTCCGCCCGCCTGGACCCACGGAGGGAGGTACTGGGTGAGGGAGGACGACGAGGCGTGATAGGGATACACGTCGCAGACGATGTCGACTCCCTCCTCGCGGGCTCGCTCCATCAGCTGCATCTGCTGATCGGCCGTACCCCACTGGTCGGGATGGTTGATCGCCATGTGGCTGTGTTCGACTGTGACCCCGGTCTCCCGACCGAGCACGATCGATTCCTCCAATCCGCCCGGCGAGTCGCCGCCGGAGGATCGAGCGTGGGTGGCGTAGAGGGCTCCGCGTGCTGCCAGGACGCGGGCGAGTGCCGCCACCTCGTCGTACGGACCGTAGGAGCTGGGAACGTGGGTGAGACCGGTGCTCATCCCGAAGGCTCCCTGGTCGAGGGCCGTTAACAGGTCGCGCTCCATGCGGGCGAGTTCTTCTGGGGTGGCCGGCCGCTGGTCGACTCCCATCGCCGCCACCCGCAGGGTGCCGTGGCCGGCGAGTGGTGCGACGTTGATCGCCAACCCCGCCTCCTCCAGGGCGGCCGCGTATCCGTCGAGGTCGGTCCACCACGGCACGATCGGTGTCGTGGCGCGCGCCAGGTGGTCGGCGTGCAGGTCGATCCGTGACGGTTCGATCGGGAAGGCGGCGAACGAGCAGTTGCCGACGACCTCGGTGGTCACGCCCTGCAGCAGCTTCGACTCGCCGGTCCCGTCGGCGACGAGGCTCAAATCGGAGTGGGTGTGGATGTCGATGAACCCGGGCGCCAGGCTTCGGCCGCCGGCGTCGATCTCCCGGCGGGCGTCGACACCTGCGGGGATCTCGCCGATGGCGCTGATGCGTCCGTCGGCGACCCCGACATCGGCCGGCCGGGCCGGTGCGCCGGTCCCGTCGATCAGCGAGGTGTTGCGTATGACGAGGTCGAACATGGCTCCAGTCGTTCCTGATCGATGGCCGGTCGGTCCGTTCGTATCGCGGACAGTTCGTAGCGTAGGTGAACTAGGGTCGGGCGTGGCGACCAACGGTCCCGGGGTGTCCTCGGGGCGAGAGAAGGAGTTCCCATGCCAGGCTGGCACCCCATCGACACGGACATCTCCACCCATCTGCCTTTCACCCCGGCGGTCGAGGCGAACGGGTTCGTCTTCGTGAGCGGGCAGGCATCGGTCGACGAGACGGGCAAGATCATCCCTGGGACGTTCGAGGAGGAGATGCGCAGGTCCATGGAGAACGTCTCACGGGTGCTGGCGTCCGCCGGCCTCGGCTTGGAGGATGTCGTGCGTGTCACCAGCTACATCCGGGACCCTCAGAACGGACCGACGTACAACGCCCTCTACCGGGAGTACTTCTCCGATCCGCTGCCCGCCAGGACGACGCTGTCGAACTGTCTCTCGCCGGCGCTGCACTTCGAGGTCGACGTGATCGCCGTTCGCCCCTGAGCCGCGGTCAGGGGGCTGTGGCATGCATGAGGCCGCGGATGTAGCCGTAGGCGAACAGGCGTCCCAGCATCGTGTAGCCGGGAGTCCCGTCTTCCTCGCCGATCATCTGCGGCACGTGGTCGGGTCGCATCGGTCCGTCGTACCCGATCTCCCGGTACGCCCGCATGGCCTCCGCCATGTCGGTCTGGCCGTTGTCCTGCCAGGTCTCCGCGAACGACTCGGGCGTTCCCCTCACGTCACGGAAGTGGACGTATCCGATCTTGTCGCCGAGCCGGCGGATGGTGGCCGGGATGTCGATGCCCATCTCCGAGAACGTGCCCTGACAGAACCCGATCCGATTCGAAGGGGAGGGCACGAGGTCGATGAGCCGCTCGAAGGCATCCACGTCGTACATGATCCGTTCGTTGCCGAGGAGGGAGGGGACCGGCGGGTCGTCCGGGTGCATCACCAGCGTCACGCCCGCGGCCTCGGCGACGGGGAGGACCTCGGTGAGGACGCGGTCGAGGTTGGTCCACAGTCGATCCCTGGTCATGCCGGTGACCGCCATCGCCTTGCCGGCCCCGTGGTTCTCGCGTCCGGGAATCTGGGCGCGTTCGGCCTCGGCGAGGTCGAAGGCGGTGGTGAGCGAACCGCCCCGTTCGGGGGCGTCGACCCGGGTCCGGATCCAGTCGGTTCCGGCCATGAAGTTGTAGCAGACCAGGGGAATCCCGAGCTGGCCCAGATGACGGAGCATCTCTTGGAATTGCGCCAGCTGGGTGCCGTCGTCCTCTCCGGTCTTCAACAGATCGATCGGGAGTCCGCCCTCTATCACGCCGACCCGCATCCCGAAGTCGGCCACCCTCCGCTGGATGTCCGCCATCGATGCAGGCTCGTCCCGCGGATACCGGGCCACGATCTCGTCGACGCCGCACTGGGCGGCCAGGGTCAGGTTGCGGTCGGACAGGGGAGTGAGCACGGATGCCAGTCGCATCGGCAGAACGATAATCGAAACGCCTTCGGATAATCCGCAATGAACGCACACAGGGAGTAGGTTGCCGAGCGACATGCCCGAGACACCAGCATCCACACCGACCCGACCGAACGTCCTCCTGGTGATGTCCGACCAGCACAACCCGCGTGCCGCCGGGTTCGCCGGACACCCGCACGTGCTCACGCCCAACCTCGACGGGCTCGCCGCCCGAGGCACGACATTCACCGGTGCGTACTGCTCGAGCCCGATCTGTGTCCCGTCCCGCGCCAGCCTGGCCACGGGACGGCCGGTGCACGAGCTCGGCACCTGGGACAACGCCGTCCCGTACACGGGCGGTGCCCGGAGCTGGGGCCACGTGCTGAGCGAGGCCGGGTACCGGGTCACGACGATCGGCAAGCTCCACTACCGGTCTTCCGACGACGACACCGGATTCCCCGATCAGCGGTTGGTCATGCACGTGCACGGAGGGGGTGACCTGCGCGGTGTCTCGCTGCGACCGCAGGGAGACGTGCCGAAGCGGCAGGGCGACGATCCGATACCGCCGAACCTGACGAACGTGGGTCGCGGTGAGTCCGAGTACACGCGATTCGACCGTGCCGTGGCCGGCGCGGCGGTCGACTACCTCCGGCGGGAGACGGACGAGGGTCCGTGGGCCCTGATGGTGTCGTTCGTCGCACCCCACTTCCCCCTCGTCGCCCCCACTCGATTCTTCGACCTGTACGACCCGGCCGAGTTCGAACTGCCGCCGCCGGACTCCGGAGCGTGGGACCACCCGTCCGTCGACGCATTCCGTCGGGGATTCGGGCTGAACAGACCGCTCACCGAGGAAGAACAGCGCCGGGTCCTGCACGCCTACTTCGCCCTGTGCAGCTTTCTCGATGCCCGCGTCGGGCAGGTCCTGGGGGCGCTGCGGGCATCGGGACACGACGACGACACACTGGTCGTCTACACGTCGGATCACGGCGAGAGCGCCGGCGCCCACGGGCTGTGGTTCAAGCATCTGATGAACGAGGAGTCGGCGGGCGTGCCCCTGATCATGGCGGGTCCCGGTGTCGGTGCCGGCGCCCGGATCGACACACCGGTTTCCCAGGTGGATCTCTTCACGACGTTCGCTGACTGGGCCGGTCTCCCGGATCCGAGTCGCGGCACCTCGGGGAGGTCGCTGCTCGACGTCGCCGGCGGGGCGACACCCGAGCGAACCGTTCTCTCGGAGTATCACGCCAACGGCTCGGTGGCGGCTGCGTTCATGGTCAGGGACGAGCGCTACAAGTACATCCACCACGTGGGGATGCGGCCTCAGCTCTTCGATCTGGTCGACGACCCCGACGAGATGCGCGACCTCGCCGGAGATCCTCGTCACGCCGACACCCTGGAGCGGATGCACCGTGCGCTGCTGGAGCACTGCGACCCCGAGGAGGTCGACCGGAGGGCGAAGGCGGACCAGGCTCGCCGGGTGGAGGAGGCAGGCGGCATCGAGGCGGCTGCAGCGATCACAGTCCCGTACACGCCGGTGCCGGGTTCGGCGGGCGGGAGCGGATGACCGGCGGGAGCCCGGGCTCAGCCGAGCCGCTCGGCAGCTTCGTCGCACACCTGCCGGAGGCGGGTTCCCATCCGTTTCACCACGTCGTCCGGCATGCGCCATGCCGGGGCGGAGATGCTGAGCGCTCCGCGCGGCGCTCCCTTCGAGGTGGTCACGGCCGCCGCCACGCATCGGGCGCCCGTCTCGTTCTCCTCGTCGTCGAGGGCATACCCGCGTCGGCGGATGTCCGGCAGTTGCCTGAGCACACCCTGCATCGACGTGATGGTGCGGGGCGTCCGGGCGACCCGGTCCGTTCGCTGCAGGATGTCCTTCGCCTCGCCGTCGGTGAGGGCCGCCAGCATCGCCTTTCCGAGGGCGGTGGCGTGGACCGCGTCGTAGGACCCGACTTCGACGGTCGTTCGCAGGCCTTGGTCGGATTCGACGATGTCGAGGTAGAGGACTCGGTCGTCGCTGAGTACGCCGAGATTGACCGTCTCCCCGAACTCCTCCCACAGCGATCGCAGGT
The DNA here is from genome assembly GCA_035460965.1 of Acidimicrobiia bacterium. Classification (GTDB taxonomy): domain Bacteria; phylum Actinomycetota; class Acidimicrobiia; order Spongiisociales; family ZC4RG35; genus DATHWB01. The sequence goes on along the minus strand of DATHWB010000315.1, from coordinate 8,315 downwards.
GGGGTCGGGCGGTGAGGAGAAGATCTCCGGGCGAGTTCTCGTCCCTGGCGAGGGTGCGCAGGGCCGGACCGACCGAGTAGCGGCGGACGTCGTCGGCGTTGCGCACGACGTAGCCGCGACGCTCCAGCGTGTTGAGGATTCGGTAGGCCGCCGCCCGGTTGATGCCGGTTTCGCCGGCCAGTTCTGCCACCGTGGCGTCGTCGATCCCCGCCAGGGCTTCGAGGAGGTCCAGCGTCTTGTGGAGGACGCCGACCTCACCGGATCCCGTGCGGACGTCTGTGTCATTTCGCATTGCGGACGCGATGGTACGCCCTCGGTCCGGCGGGGGGCGGCGATGCGACGATCGAAGGAGGAGCGATGAGGATCGAACGGATCGAGGTGATCCCGCTCGAGGTGCCGCTGTCCCGCACCTTCCACGGTTCCTACTACTCGATGAGCAGCAGGGCGACGCTCGTGACCAGGGTTCACACCGACGAGGGGCTGGTGGGTGAGAGCTACAACGGCGACGAGGTGCACACTCAGCACGAGATCGGACGAATCGTGACCGAGGAGATCGCGCCGCGGCTCTCCGAGGTCGACCCGACCATGGTTGAACAGTGCTGGCAGACGATGCTGCCGCTGACATTCGACATCCTGCGGGATCGGCGGCTGGTCCTGATGGCGATGGCTGCGGTCGACAGCGCGCTCTGGGACCTGGTCGGCAAGCGGGCGGGGATGCCGCTGTACCGGCTGTGGGGCGGCGCCACCGACCGACTGCCGATCATCGCCATCGGCGGCTACTACCGCCAGACCGAAGCCGAACTCGGCGCCGAGGTGGAGGGGTACCTCGAGATGGGGATCGGTGGCTGCAAGATGAAGGTCGGCTCCGCCTCGCCCGAGGAGGATGCCGCCCGATTCGTGGCCATGCGCCGGGCGGCGGCGGGCGCCCCGTTCGTGCTGATCGCCGATGCCAACCAGGGGTACCGCCCGGCGGATGCGATCCGGTTCGCACGCCTCGTCGAGGAGCACGATCTCCGTTGGTTCGAGGAGCCGGTGCGGTGGGAGAACGCCGATCTGGGCATGCGCGATGTCCGACTCAAGACGGGCGTCCCGGTGGCTGCCGGGCAGAGCGAGTTGGCTCGAGCCGACGTGCGGAGGCTGATGGAGGCCGGAGCGATCGACGTGTGCAACTTCGACGCCTCGTGGAGCGGAGGGCCCACCGAGTGGCGCCGGGTGGCCGGCCTCGCCGCCTCCTACGGCGTCGAGATGGCGCACCACGAGGAGCCGCAGGTGGCGGCGCACCTATTGGCCTCGGTGTCCCACGGCACCTTCGTCGAGGTGTTCCATCCCGATCGAGATCCGATCTTCTGGAACCTGATCGCCAACCGATCCCCGATCGAGGGAGGCGTCTACACGCTGCCGTCCGGGCCGGGCCTCGGCCTGCAGCTGGACGAACGGTTCATCGATCGGCACCGGGCGGATCGGTGAGGAATCGGCGAGGGGTCGTCCCACTATCGTGACGGGCGGTCAGGTAATCCGCAGACCTCCGGGCGACGAGGAGACAGAGTCAGTGAATCAGGAATGGACGGTGGCGGCGGTCGGCGACGCCATCATCGGGACCCGGATCGCCCACCACGATCACGACACCGACCCTCGATTCGCCGAGATGTGCGCCCTCATCCGTCGGGCCGACGTCTCCTCGGTCAACCTCGAAACCAATTTGTTCGACCTCGCCACGTTCGCCGGCTGGCCTGCGGCCGAGCGCGGCGGGAGCTACCTGGTGGCTGCTCCGGCGGTGGCCGATGACCTCGTCGCCATGGGCTTCGACATGTTCGCCCGGGCGAACAACCACGCCGGGGACTGGGGAATCGAAGGGATGCTCGCCACGGGGAGGGCCCTCGACGATCGCGGCATCCCGCACTGCGGTATCGGCCGCAACCTGGCCGAGGCATCCCGGCCGGTCTACCTCGACACGGTGCGAGGCAGGGTGGCGATGGTGAGCCTGACGACCACGTTCCCCGTGAGTTCGGCGGCGGCGGATCAGCGTCCCGACATCGTGGGGCGGCCCGGGTGCAACCCGATCGCCGTCAAGCGGACCCTTCAACTCCCCCCCGATGCGTTGCGGGCGGCGCGGGCTGCCGCCGAGGACTACGGCGACGCCGGTCTGTTCAAGCGGGCGAATCTCGCCCTGGAGGAAGGGCCCGAGCCCCGCATCGTGGAGGAACTGGAGGCGACGGACGTCGATCGGGTGCTCGGCCAGATCGAGAAGGCCTCCGCCTTGGCGGATCTGGTGCTGGTCAACGGTCACACCCACGAGCCCGCCAATCACGTGGAACAGGCACCGACGTGGCTCGTCGAGTTCGCCCGTCGGTGCGTCGACGCCGGTGCCCACGCATACCTGGGCCACGGGCCGCACATCCTGCGCGGAGCCGAGATCCACGACGGTCGTCCGATCTTCCACAGCCTCGGTAACTTCGTGTTCCACCGGGACACCCAGGATCCCATCCCGGCGGCCCAGTATCCCCTGTTCGGCCTCGATTCGCAGCGATCCTCGCCGCACGAGTACGTGGCAGCGAGGGACGGGTCCAAGGATCGCTTGTCGATGACGGGCGCGGTCTTCTACGAGTCCCTGATCCCGTTCATGACCTTCCGCGACGGAAGGCTCGTCGAGATGGACCTCCACCCGATCGAGTTGTCGGTGGAGGCACCGGTTGGCCGGCGGGGGACGCCCCGGCTGGCCACCACCGAGCACGCCGACGCCATCCTCGAGCGGTTCGCCCGGTTGTCCGCAGGGCTCGAATTCACGGTCGACGACGGCGTCGGCCATTGGCCGACGACTCGATGAAAGGCAACACATGCGAATCGGCGTGATCTGGGTCTCACAGGAGACCTCCACGTTCAACCCATCCCCGACGACGAAGGCGCACTTCGAGTCGTTCGGCATCCAGCACGGTCAGGAGATCTTCGACAGTCTCGGTACCGTCGGCTCCGTGGGCGGCTACCTCCGGGCTGCGGGGGAACGGCCGGGCGTGGAGTCGGTGCCGATCTTCAAGGCGAGGGCAGGCGCCGGGGGAAGGCTGGACACCGAGACCTTCGAGTACCTGGCGGGTGAGGTGGAGCGGGGGCTGCGCGCCGCCGGCCGCCTCGACGGGCTGGCACTCCAGATCCACGGAGCATGCTCGGCCGACGGCGTGGACGACGTCGACGGGCACTTCACCCGCCTGTCCCGCCAGATCGTGGGGCCGGACGTCCCGATCGTTCTGACGCTCGACCATCACGCCAACATCACGCGGGCCATGGTGGAGTACAGCGACGCCATGGTCGGATACCGCACACAGCCGCACGACCCCTTCGAGACGGGCTACGAGGCCGCCCACGTCCTCTTCCGGATCGTGGCCGGCGAGGTCAGCCCGGCGACGGCATTCCGCAAGATCCCGCTCCTCTCCCATCAGGAGCAGTACCTCACCTCCTCGCACCCGATGAAGACGTGGTTCGACAGGGCGCGGGCGATGGAGTCCGAACATGACGGCGTGATCACGGTCTCGACGTTCCCGATGCAACCGTGGTTGGACGTCGAGGAAGGCGGATGGTCCGTGGTGGTGTACACCGACGGCGACCAGGAGTTGGCCGACGGCCTCGCCGACGAGTTGGGCGATCTCGCCTGGTCGCTACGCGGGGAGTTCCAGCTCAAGACCAGCGTGCCGGTGGCCGAGGCCGTCGCACGGGCGGAGGCGGCTGCCGGCGGTGTCGTGGTGTTGAGCGACACGGGCGACTCGGTCCTCGGTGGGGCAGGAGGTGACAGCACGGTGCTGCTGCGGGAGATGCTCGAGACGGGCATCGCCGGACCGGCTCTCGTGCCGCTCGTCCACCCCGGCATCGGTGGCCTGCTCGACCCGTCGCAGCTCGGGTCGACCGTCACGGTCGAGGTCGGGGGTGCCGTGTCCGGGATGTACGCGCCGATCAGCCTGACCGGGGTCCTCCGCCAGTTCGGGCCGACCACGTTCCAGATCGGTGGTGAGTCCGTCTACGCCGGGTTCGTGGTCGACCTCGGTGTCACGGCCGTGCTCGACGTGGCGTGCGGCACGGTCGTCGTCACCCAGCGGCACGGGGTCGGCGGAGTCCATCCGGACATGTATCGGCACTACGGAATCGACCCGGCCGACTTCAAGATGGCCGTGCTGAAGACGGCCTCGAACTTCCAGTACTTCTCGGACATGGCATCGGAGACGATCAGGGTCGACACGCCCGGGCCGACCCAGTCCGACATCGGAGGTCTGCCCTGGACCCGTATCCCGCGTCCGGTGTACCCGCTCGACGAGATGGAGGGATGGCGATGAGCGAGGCGTTGCTGCGCGCCGCCGCAGAGCGGCAGGAAGAGTGGGTGTCGTTGCTGGGCGAGATCGTCGACATCGACAGCGGGCCGGGTGACCACGAGGGGATCGGGCGCGTCTACGACGTGCTCGAGCGCGAGCTGACCCCGCTCGGCTTCACCGTCGACCGGTTGCCGACACCCGGCCCGGACCTGCTGGTGGCCCGCCGTCCGGGTGGTGTCGACGGCGCCAGACGCCTGGCCCTGATCGGGCACGCCGACACGGTCTTCCCGGCAGGCACGGCGGCAGAACGACCGTTCCGACGCGAAGGGGAGCGGCTGCGTGGCCCGGGAGTGGCCGACATGAAAGGCGGCCTGGTCGTCGCCATCGCCGGCCTGGCGCTGGCGGGCAAGGACGTGCTCGACCAGTTGGACCTGACCGTCATCGTGAACGGGGACGAGGAGTCCGGCTCGGCGGAGTCCAGGGAGACGATCGAGCGGCTCGCTCCCGACTTCGACGTGGCGCTGGTCTTCGAGCCGGGGCGCCCCTCCGACGGGTTCGTCGTCTCTCGGCGAGGTGCCCACCGGTTCGACGTAGCGGTGACGGGACGCCCCGCACATACCGGGGTCAACCCGCACGAGGGGGCGAACGCCATCGAGACGGCAGCCCACCACGTGTTGGCGATCCAGGAACTCGGTCGCCAGACCCCGGATGCCACGGTGACCGCCGTCCTCGTCTCCGGCGGTTCCCGGCCCAACATCGTCCCCGAGCACGCACGGATCCGCGTCGACAGCCGCTTCGATCACGACGAGGCGGAAGCGGCAGTGGTGGCCGGTATCCGCGCCCTCGCAGGTCCCGGTCCGGTGCCCGGTACCACGACCGCCGTCACCTCCCTCGACCGCCGCCCGGCGTTCCAGGCGCGGCCGGAGGCGAGGTTCCTGGCCGACCTGGTTCTGTCGGTGGGTGCTGAACTCGGGATGGACTTGTCGGGAGAGCCGACGGGAGGGTCATCCGACGGGAACTTCACGTCGGCGGCGGGAGTCCCGACGATCGACGGGCTGGGAGCGGTCGGCCACGACTACCACACCCCGGACGAGTACGTCCTGGCAGCCAGCGTGTCCCGTCGAGCCGCCCTCCTCGGGTCCCTGCTGGCGAAGCTGGCCATCGGGCGATCGTGACCGCTCAGCCGTCCGGAGGTGATCTGGTCGTCGGGGGAGTCAGGATCCTCCAGGTCGATCAGCCGGAGCTGCCTCTGTCCGAACGCGTCGACATCACCGTGTCGGCCGGTCGAATCAGCCGCGTGGAGCCACATCGCGGCCGTCGGGACGACGCCGTCGACGGCGAAGGCAGGATCGTCGTTCCCGGCCTCGTGAACGCCCATGACCACCTGTACTCCAAGGAGCTGCGGGACCCGGCTCCGGGAATGGACATCTCGGCCATGCGGAAGGCGATCGACACCCGGGACGAGGTGGAGACGGTGGCGGTGATGCTCCGCAACGCGTGGCGGGCGATGGCAGAGGGCGTGACCGTGATCCGGGATCTCGGTGCCAAGCACGGCGTCAACACCCGTCTCTCCGCGCTCGTGGCGTCCGGAACGGTTCCCGGTCCGGACATCGTGGCGGCGGGACGGCCCGTCGTCATGACCGGGGGTCACGTGTGGACGTTCGGCCGAGAGGCGGACGGTCCCGACGAGTGCCGCCGGGCGGTGCGCGAGCAGCGCAAAGCCGGGGCGGCGGTCATCAAGGTGATGGCGTCCGGGGGACTGTCCAACTTCCCGCACGAGGACTACACCGTGTGCGAGTTCACCGACGACGAACTGGCGGCGATCGCCCATGAGGCACGCAAACTCGGCCTGCCGACGTGTGCCCATGCATTCGGGGCGGACGCGGTCGACGCGTGTGTCCGGGCGGGGATCGACTGCATCGAGCACGGGGTGCATCTCGACGACGTGGAGGCGATGGTCGCCAAGGGGATCGGCTACGTGCCCACGATGGCGAACATGCGTCGCATCGCCTCCCCCGACCTGAATGTGGCGGCGGGCGTGCCGGAGCGCGCCGAGCAGTTCGACCGCGACATCGTCCAGCCGCAGCGAGCGTCGGTGGCGCGCGCCGTGGCGGCCGGCGTGCGGATCGGCGTGGGCACCGATTCCACCGGTACTTACGTCGAGGAACTGGAGCTCCTGATGGCGGCAGGCATGTCTGCCGACCAGGTGATCCGGGCGGCGACAGTGGACGGTGCCGGCATCTGCCGGGTCGACGCCGGCGTGGTGGCGGTGGGCCGGCGCGGCTCGTTCGCACTCCACGAGGACGATCCCCGGGAGGATCCGCTGCGCCTCACCCGGCCTTCGAGCGTCGTCGTGGCCGGGAGGCTCTACCGGCGGTCGGACTTCGATGCCCTGCTCGGGTGGCGGGAATGAGGTCCGACTCGCCCATCCCGGCTGCGTTCTGCTTGCGCGGCGGCCGAGTCGTCGACGGGTCCGGAAGACCGGAGGTGGCGGCCGACATCGTGGTGCGGGGAGGACGCATCGAGTTGCATGAGGCGGGGGAGACGACCGGGCTGGAGATCGTGGACGTGGACGGCGCCGTTGTCGCTCCCGGATTCATCGACGCCCACAGCCATGCCGACCTGGAAGCCCTACTCGACCCACCTGCCCCCGAGGTACATCGTTCCCGACTGCTTCAGGGCGTGACGACCGAAGTGACGGGCAACTGTGGGTTCAGCCCGTTTCCCGTCCCACCCGAGCGGGCGGAGGACGTGCGCCGTTTCCTGGGCTTCGTGTTCGGCACTGCCGCCGAGACCTTCCCCGATCTGGACCACTACGAGCGTGCGGTCACCGCCGCCGGGCTCGCCTCGAACGTGGCGCCGTTGGTGGGGCACGGGACGCTCCGCATCGCCGAGGTCGGATACGAGGACCGGGACATGACGTCGGACGAGGTCGACCATGTCGCCGCAGCTCTCGATCGGGTGCTGGCGGAGGGCGCGGTCGGCCTCTCCACCGGCCTCTGCTACACCCCGGCGACGTTCGCTCCCCCCTCCGAAGTGGAGGCACTCGCTGCGGTGGTCGCGGCTCGAGACAGGGTCTACGCCACTCACATCCGCAACGAGACCGAGGGTGTCCTCGGGGCGCTGGACGAGGCGTTGGCGGTGGCGCGGGCCAGCGGTGTTCGCCTGCACATCTCTCACCTGAAGGCCGCCGGACGCCGCATGCACGGTTCGGTTCCCGACATCCTGCGGCGCCTCGACGAGGCCCGTGCCGGCGGTGTGGACGTGACTGCCGATGCGTATCCGTACACGGCGGCGAGCACGATGCTCCACTCGCTGTTGCCACCCTGGCTGATCGACGAGGGCATCGACTCGATGCTCGTCCGCCTCGCCGACCCCGGGGTGCGACGGAAGGTGGCGACCGACCTGGAGCAGGGCATCGCCGCCTGGCAGAACCTGGGAGCCGCCGCCGGATGGGACCGGGTCACGGTCGCCTCCTCCCTCCGGAACCCTTCACGGCACGGCCGCTCGATCGTCGAGTTGAGTGTCTCCGACGACCTCGATCCAGTCGACACGATCGCCAGGGTGCTGATCGAGGAGGCGGGTCGGGTGGTCGTGGTCATCGAGGCGATGGACGACGACGATGTCGGGGCCGTGCTGGCGTGGCCGTCGACCGTGGTCGGGTCCGACGGCATCCCCCTGCCAGGCACGCCGCATCCTCGACTGACGGGCACCTTTCCGCGCGCCTTCCGCCGGTACGTGGACTCGGGGACTTCGATCGAGGAGGCCGTGAGGAGGATGACCGGTGCCACCGCCGCTCGGTTCGGTCTCGGTGACCGAGGGATGCTGCGTGACGGGTCCGTGGCCGATCTGGTGGTGTTCGATCCGGCGGGGTTGATGGACCGCGGCACCTACGCCGACCCGTGGCCGCCCCCGGTCGGAATGATCCACGTGCTCGTCGGCGGGCGGCCGGGTGTGTGGGCGGGCGAGGCGGTGGACCCGGCGGCGGGGATCGTGATCCGCTCGGGCTGAGCGGGCAGGGCT
>DATHWB010000314.1:0-3447 GCA_035460965.1 Acidimicrobiia bacterium | reverse complement strand
GTGGAGCGCTTCCGCGAATGGGTGGAGCCGCGGCTTCGTCTCGTCCGTCTGGGAGTTGCGGCCGCCTTCGCCCTGCTCCTGGGGCTGGGCCTCGCCACATGGCGGGAGGAGGTTCTGCTGTTCCTCAACCCGGTGATGTTCGGTGAGGCAGATCCCCAGTTCGGCGCGGACCTCGGGTTCTATCTCTTCCGTCTTCCCGTCTGGGAGCTGCTCACGTCGTGGCTGTTCAACCTGGGTGTCCTCACCCTGATCCTCGTCGGGACCATCCATTACCTGAACGGTGGGATTCGGCTGCGCCAGGGCACGCGATTGAGCATGCGCTCCGGCGTGAAGGCGCACCTGTCGGCGTTGGCGGCGGGCCTGGCGATCGTACGGGCGGTCGGTTACTGGATCGACACCAGAGAGCTCCTGTACGCCGGCCAGAGTTCCTTCTTCGGGGCGGGATACACCGACATCAACGCCCGGCTTCCCGCCCTGCAGCTGCTGGCCATCGTGTCGCTGTTGGCGGCAGTGCTGTTCCTCTGGAACATCCGGCGGCCGGACTGGACGCTGGCGTTCGTGTCCATCGGGGCATGGGCGTTCGTGTCGGTCGCTGCGGGATTGGTCTACCCGGCGATCATCCAGCGCTTCACCGTGCAGCCGAACGAACTGGCGCGGGAGTCCGAGTTCATCGCACTCAACGTCGCGGCCACCCGGGCCGCCTTCGGCCTGGACGACGTCGAGGTCCGCCCGTTCGAGGCCGACCGGGAGCTGACCAGGGCCGACATCGAGGCGAATCGCCTGACGGTCGACAACCTGCGGCTCTGGGATCCCGGGGTGATCACGCGCACCTATCAGAACCTGCAGGAAATCCGCGCCTACTACCGGGTCGACTCCGTGGACACGGACCGCTACATCATCGACGGGGTGCCCACCCAGGTGCTCGTGTCGGTGCGTGAACTGGACGAGAGTTCGCAGTCGATCCCCACCGACTGGCAGAACCAGATTCTCAGCTACACGCACGGGTTCGGAGCCGTGCTGAGCCCGGCGAACACCGTCGAGTCGGACGGACAGCCCCAGCTGCTGGTGCGGGACGTACCGCCGGTCACCGACTTTCCCGAGTTGACGCTCGAGCAGTCCCGCATCTACTTCGGAGAGTCCTACGACCCGAACAAGCCCGTGATCGTCAGGACGGGCGATTTCCCGCAAGAGGTCGACCTGCCGGTGGGCCAGCTCAACAACTTCAACGAGTACGACGGGGAGGCGGGAGTCGAGATCGGCGGGTTCCTGCGTCGACTGGCGTACGCCCTGCGCTACCGCGACCTCAACATCCTCATCTCCTCGCAGTTGCGCGACGACAGCCGCATCCTCCAGACCCGCAACATCGAGGCGATGCTCGAGCGGGTGGCGCCGTTCCTGCGTGCCGATGCCGACCCGTATCCCGTGTTCATGGATGGACGGGTCATGTGGGTCATCGACATGTACACGATCTCGGACAAGTATCCCTACAGCCAGCCGGTGACCACCAACGACACCCTGCGACTGGCGCAGGACTCGGGCCTCCCCCGGGCGGGTTTCAACTACATCCGCAACTCGGTGAAGGCATCGATCGACGCATTCGACGGCACCATCAAGCTGTACATCGTCGACCCCGGAGATCCGGTCGTGAGCGCCTGGCAGCGGGTGTACCCGGACCTGTTCACCGACGAGCCGGTCCCTCCCACCCTGGAGGAGCACTTCCGGTATCCGCAGGATCTCTTCAAGATCCAGTCCGAGAAGTACCTCGACTACCACGTGATCGAGACGGGGGACTTCTTCCGCCGGTCCGACGCATGGTCGATCCCTCGCGATCCGTCCACGGTCGACCGCAACAGCGGCTCGCTGCTCTGGGGCGACGGGCTCACGGCGGACGGCCGCACCGTGCTCCTCGATCGATTCCTCCCCAATTACCTGCTCGTCAACCTGCCGGGCGAAGAGGATCTCAGTTACGTGATCATGCAGCCCTTCACACCGCAGAACAAGCTGAACATGTCGGCGTTCCTGGTGGGCGACGCCACCCCGGGCAGGTACGGGCGGCTGATCGACTTCCGGCTGCCGTCCGGCACACTGGTGGAAGGAACCGGACAGGTCGGCGACAGGATCAATCAGGACGCCGAGATCGCCCAACAGCTCACGCTGTGGGATCAAGAGGGCTCGAACGTCTTGTTCGGCGACATGCTGGTGGTGCCGATCGAAGAGTCGATCCTGTACGTGATGCCGGTCTACCTCGCCGCGTCGAATGTTGGTGGAGGGCTGCCGGAGTTCCGTCGGGTGATCACCGTGTTCGGTGATCGCATCCGGTGGGACAGCACCCTCGACGGAGCCCTCGCTCAGGTGTTCGGGGAGAGCGTTCCCGATCCGACGCCACCCGATTCGGGTGAACTGCCCGAGGACGAGGAGGGGCGGAGCCTGGACGAACTGCTGGCGGCGGCGTCCGAACGGTTCGAACAGGCCCGCGAGCGCCTGCGCAGTGGCGACCTGGCCGGTTACCAGCGGCTGCTGGAGGAGGCAGAGGATCTGGTCAACCGGGCACTCGGCCTGCTCGACGAGTCGCTCGAAGCCGCGCTGAGGGCCGGAATCCCCGGGTGAACCGTCCCGGCTAGGTTCTGACCATGCCGGAAGCCGACAGCATGCAGCCGTTGTGGTCGCCATCGGTGCAGCGGGCGGGCGCCACGAACATCGACCGATTCCGACGTGACGTGGCTGCCGCTCGTGGTCTGGACCTGCCCGACACCGACGCGCTGCACGGCTGGACCGTGACCGATCCGGGCGGGTTCTGGTCGGAGGTGTGGGATCGGGTCGGGATCATCGGGGACAAGGGCGAGACGGCCCTCCTCCGGGGCGAGACGATGCGCGAGGCCGTGTTCTTTCCCGATGCGACGTTGAACGTGGTCGAGAACCTGCTCGACGGGCGCGGACTGCCGGGTGACGCCCCCGCGATCGAGTATCGGAGGGAGGACGGCTTCCATCGCACCATGTCGTGGAGCGAGGTCCGCACCGAGGCAGCGGCGTTCGCGGCTGCCCTGGTGGAGGCGGGGGTCGGACCGGGTGACCGAGTGGCGGCGTGGATGCCGCACATGCCGGAGACGGTCATCGCCATGTTGGGGGCAGCCGCGATCGGGGCGGTGTTCACGTCGACGTCGGCCGACTTCGGGAGCGCCGGGGTGGTCGACCGGTTCGGACAGGTCGAGCCGAAGGTCCTGGTGGCGGCGGACGGTTATCTGTACGGGGGGAGCAGGTTCGATCGGATGGGACAGCTCGTGCAGATCCTCGACGAGCTCCCGACGGTCGAAGTGGTCGTGGTGGTTCCGAATCTGGGGACTCCCGACCTCGGGTCCGTGCGGGCCGGGGTCGCGTGGGATGAGTTCGTGGGGGCTCATCGCGGGGATGCATTGCCGACCGAGCGATTCGCGTTCGACCACCCGCACT
>DATHWB010000313.1:0-16532 GCA_035460965.1 Acidimicrobiia bacterium | reverse complement strand
GTACGTGGAGGCGGGGACCTCGATCGAGGAGGCCGTCAGGAGGATGACGGGTGCCACCGCCGCCCGGTTCGGTCTCGGTGACCGCGGGATGCTTCGTGACCGGTCCGTGGCCGACCTGGTGGTGTTCGATCCGGCGGTGTTGGCGGACCGCGGCACCTACGCCGACCCGTGGCCGGCCCCGGTCGGAATGCTCCACGTGCTCGTCGGGGGGCGGCCCGGTGTGTGGGCGGGCGAGCCGGTGGACTCGGCGGCGGGGATCCTGATCCGCTCGGAGTGAGGGGGCGGGCGCGCCGGTCGCATCTTTTCGGCTATAGAGACTAGGGTTCTGACCCGTGAAACCAGCGCGTGACCGGGAGACAGGAGCCGCCGTGCCCGCACAGAATCTGACGTTCGAGAGGTCGATCGAACGGATCGCCCAGGCGACCGAGATCATGCCGGGCGGGGTGGGGAGTGACTTCCGGTTGGGGATCTCGCCGACTCCGCTCGTGATCGCCCGCGGCGACGGCGCCGAACTGTGGGACGTCGACGGGAATCGCTTCATCGACTACTACCTGGGGATGGGACCGATGATCCTCGGCCATCGGCCGCAGCCGGTCGTCGAGGCGGTCGAGCGACAACTGCGGGAGGGCTTGCTGTACGCCGCACAGTCGGAGGTCGAGTATCGGGCGGCCGAATTGGTCACCGAACTCGTGCCCTGCGCCGACATGGTGCGCTTCGGCTCCGCCGGTACCGAGGCGGTGCAGACCGCTCTGCGTTTGGCGCGGGCGGCGACCGGACGGCAGACGATCGTTGCCTTCGAAGGCCACTACCACGGCTGGCTCGACAACGTGCTCTGGCGGCGAGGGGCCGACGACGGCTTGATCCCGCAGAGCCTGGGACAGGATCCCGACGCCGGGCGACACTGGGAGCTCCACACCTGGAACCGGGCCGACGAACTGGTGGCACGACTGGAGCGCGGCGACGTGGCCGGCGTGATCATGGAGCCGTCGATGTGCAACTCGAGTGCCATCCGCCCCGCTCCCGGGTACCTGGAGGCGGTCCGCGACGCGTGTGATCGCACCGGGACGGTGCTCATCTTCGACGAGGTCATCACCGGCTTCCGGGTCGGAGTCGGTGGGGCGCAACAGCGTCTTGGGGTCACCCCCGATCTGGCGACGTTCGGCAAGGCGATCGCCAACGGCTTCCCGGTGTCGGCGATCGCAGGCAAGCGGGAGCTGATGGAGCGGATCGGCGGTCCGGGCAACGTGATCCACGCCGGCACGTACAACGGGCAGGCGGTGGGGATGGCCGCAACCGTGGCGACGTTGGAGGCGCTGCGTGACGGCTCGGTACACGCCCTGATCGACAAGCGCGGCACGATGCTGATGGAGGAGCTCTCGAACCTGTTCGAGCACCACGGCGTGCCCGCAGTCATCCAGGGGTGGCCCCAGATCTTCCACGTGGCCTTCGGCACCACGGAGCCGATCGTCGAGTTCGGGGACCTCGTGCACACGGACCGCCAGAGGTACATCGACTTCACTTCGCGACTCATGACGAAGGGCGTTCGGCTGCTGGAGCGGGGCGCCTGGTTCCTCTCGATCGCCCATGACGAGGCGATACTCGAGGAGACGCTGGAGGCGGTGGACACCGTCCTCGGCGAGATGACAGCGGCGTGAACGTCCGGTCGGATCTGGTCGTCGACAGCCGGTGCCTGCTGGGCGAGAGTCCCTACTGGGATCCTGCGACCGAGTCGGTGGCATGGGTCGACATCGATCGGGGTGAACTCCACCGCCACGTCCCGGGTGGGACGCCGGCGGCACCGATGACCCTCCCGACCGGCACTTCCTTCGCGGCCGCCGGTGAGGGGGGTCGGGTGGTGGCGGTGGGACCGTTCGGCGTCCAGGTGCTGGACGGCGCTGCCGTCGAGCCGGTGGTGCCGACGTGGATGGATCCCGACACCCACCGGACCAACGATGGTGCCATCGACCCGGACGGACGTCTCTGGATCGGAACCATGCGTCGTGACCGGGCGCCGGGCTCGGGTCGGATCGGGGTGGTCGCCGACGGAGCGTGGCATCCCCGCACCCCCGGCCTGACCCTTCCCAACGGGATCGGCTGGTCACCCGACCAGCGATGGCTCTACTACGTCGACACGTTCTCCTACACCTTGTGGAGAGCGGAGTACGACCGCTCGGGGGCCGACATCGGGGCACCGCACCCGCACTTCCAGATCTCGGACGGCCTGTTGTTGGACGGGCTCTGCGTCGATCTGGACGGATGCGTCTGGGTGGCGGTGTGGGGCGGTTCGTGCGTACTGCGGGTGGACCCGTCCGGACGCGAGATCGGACGGGTCGAGGTGGCGACCCAGAAGGTGACCAGCTGCGCCTTCGGCCCGCCGGGATCGTCCACGCTCTACATCACCACCGCCGATCCCGACGGATCGGGAGGACCGGGGGCCGGCGGCCTGTACGCAGCCCAGGTCGGGATCGACGGGATGCCGGTGGCCACGGCCGGGTTCTGACGCCTCAGCCGGACCGGTCCTCGAAGGTCGTGTCCGGTTCGAACGGGAACATCGGCGAGCGGCGGTGTGCGTACTGGAAGCGTTGGAAGTCGGCCGTGCTGATGCCGGGCGTGTCGACCAGCAGGAATCGGCGGGCGATCGAGGTGAACGCCGCGCGTGGGGCGATCACTCCCTTCGCCACGATCACCCGGTAGTCGGCGATCTCCACTCCGACGGCGGCGTATGGCTCGATCGAGAACGGCATGAACGGGAGGGTCGTGAGCATGACGCTCCCGAACCCAGGGATGTCGACCACCGCCGTGGGGCCGACGTGCTGGTGCGGTCGCCCACCGTGGGAGGTTCCCCGCTGAGTGAACCGTCCGTCCGACAGGCTGCGCACGGTGCCTTCGACCTGGAAGGGGTCGCCGATTCCCTCCGCCGACCGCCCTCCGGCCAGGAGCGAGACGGTGGCTCCCACGCCGGCGTCGTGAGCGGCCTCGGCGGCATCCGGGTCGGTCAGGACAACGAAAACGCCGTCGACGCCGCGCCGGCGCAAGGCCTCCGGCAGCACCGTCGAATCGCCGCCGGTTCCGCCTCCCACGTTGTCCCCGACGTCGAGGAGCACGATCGGGCCAGGCTGACCGAAGACGATCTCAGCCGCCTCCGAGGCGTCCGGGGCGTCGCCCTGCAACTCTTCCCGCTGCTCCCACACCCGCTGCGCGAGCCGCTCCGCCGCCCCGGCGGCGGCCCCGGAGTCCCCGTCGCCGATGGCGACCACCGTCGCACCCATCTTCGGCGAGTCCGAGTAGGGGTAGCCGAGCCCGATGCCGAGGAATGCAAGGCCCTCCGCATCCGCCAGGTGCCGGGCCTCCGCCAGCAGGGACCGCACCGGCTCGTCGTCCGTGCCCTGTCGGAGGATGTTGATGACCAGTGGCAGCTGCACGATGTGCTGGACCGGTCGGATCTCGCCGCGGGCCGCGGCGAAGGCCAGACGGGCGCACTCGCTGGCGCGCTCGTGGGTGTCGAGATGCGGGTTGGTCTGGTAGAGGTTGACCAGATCGGCCTGTTCGATCATCTGCGGCGAGACGTTGGCGTGCATGTCGAGGGTCGTCGCGACGATGGTGTCCGGACCGACCGCCTGACGGACTCGTCGCAGGATCTCACCGTCCATGTCGGGGTGGGACCGGCTGACCCCGGCGCCGTGGAGATCGAGATACACCGCATCCCACGGACCGCCTGTCGTCAGGCCCTCGACGAGTTCCCCGACGACGGTCTCGAACACGTCGTCGGTGACGAGCCCCATCGGTGTCAGCGAGGCGGACACGAGCGGGACGACGTCCACCTTCCCGTCCTGCTCGGCGGCATCGAGGAACCCTGCGGTGGGCGACCGCGACCCGATGTGCGCCGACACGACCTCGTCTCCGCGCAACAGCGGAGCAGCGGCCAGCGCCGCCTGGTCCGCGGGATGCGGCGAGAAGCTGTTCGTCTCGTGTGAGAAGCCGCCCAGGGCGACCCGGAGTCGTCGTTCGTCGTCTACCGGTGCTGGGTTGGGCATTGGGGACCTTTCTCGTCCGATCGTGGGCCGATCGCCCCGCCGGGATTCTGAAACTAGTGTTTTGACTGACGAACCCGGAGTGTACATCGGGGCCACGGCGCGAAAGGACGGGCGGATGAGGTTGATGCGAGTGGGAGAGCCGGGGCTGGAGCGACCGGCGGTCGAGATCGACGGGGGCGTGTTCGACGTGTCCGCCGACGTGTCGGAGTACGACCGGGCGTTCTGGGAGGGTGACGGGCTCGACCGTCTGGCGGGACTGGTGGAATCCGGGGACTTGCCGCCCGTAGCCGACGGTGTTCGGGTGGGTGCGCCGATTCCCACTCCGTCGAAGGTCGTGTGCGTGGGCCTGAACTACCGCGACCACGCCCGTGAAGCCGGAGCGGACATCCCCACCGAACCCATCATCTTCTTCAAGGCCCCCAACACGGTCGTCGGTCCCCAGGACGACGTGCTCATCCCGCCGGGCTCGGAGAAGACCGACTGGGAAGTCGAGTTGGCAGTCGTGATCGGTGCGCGATGCCGCTACCTCCGCGACGAGGCCGACGCCGCCGGCCGTATCGCCGGATACGCCATCTCCAACGACGTCTCGGAGCGGGCATACCAGATGGAAAGGGGAGGGCAGTGGGTCAAGGGCAAGTCGTGTGAGACCTTCAACCCGCTCGGGCCGGTGCTGGTCACCGCCGACGACGTGGCGGATCCGCAGGCCCTGGCGATGCGCCTGGCGGTCAACGGGGTGGAGCGGCAGGCATCGTCGACCGCCGAGATGATCTTCGGTGTCCACCACCTGGTGTGGTACCTCAGCCAGTTCATGGTCCTCGAGCCGGGCGACCTCGTGAACACAGGCACGCCCGCCGGCGTGGGGCTCGGATTCGATCCACCCGTCTATCTGCGGGCGGGCGACGTGATGGAACTCTCGATCGACGGCCTGGGTTCCCAACGTCAGGTCTGTCGCGACGCCCAGGTGTGACAAGATTGTTGACAAGATTGTCGACCATCTCGTAACGTTGCCCCGTGTCAGGTCGGAGTGTCGAAGCGATCGTCGCCGCGTTGCGCGGTCGTATCGCGGACCAGCGGCTGGCGCCGGGGGAGCGACTCCGGGAGCAGGAGCTGGCGGAGGAGTTCGGCGTGGCCCGCGCCAAGATCCGTGACGCCTTCACGCTGCTGGAGAGTCGCGGTCTCATCGAGCGGATCCCCAACCGGGGAGCGGTGGTGGCGCGCCTCGACCTCTCCCAGGTCTTCCACGTCTACGACGTGCGCGAAGTGCTGGAGGGCCTGGCCGTGCGGCTTGCGACGGAGCGGGAGGACCCCGAGCACTGGCAGGACCTCGTCGACCTCTTCGCGGAGCCGATGGGTCGGTACGTGGAGGCGGGTGACTACGACGCCTTCCTGGGCGGGTACGCCACCTTCCAGCAGCGGGTCTTGGAAGCGGCGGCGAATCCGGTGGTCGCAGACATGCTGGACAGCATCCACGAGAAGACGCAGGTGATCATCCGTCGGATCATCATCCTTCCCGGTCGGGCGGAAGTCGGCCTCGGCGAGCATCGGGCGGTGCTGGCGGCGATGCGCCGGGGTGATGCCGACGCCGCCGAACGACTCCGCCGGGACAACATGCGCAGCGCCAGGGAGTTCCTGCGCCGGTTCGAGCGGTACGTCCTGTGAGCCCTCCCCTCGCCGGGTGCCGGGTGCTGGAGATCGGCTCGACCGTGGCCGGTCCGTTCTGTGGACGCCTCCTCGCCGACTTCGGCGCCGAGGTGATCAAGGTCGAGGATCCGCGTGGCGACGCCGTGCGCAGCATGGGCAAGAGACTCCACGGGCGTTCGCTCTATGCCGCATCCATCTTCCGCAACAAGGCGCTGGTGGCCATCGACCTCCGAACCGCCGAGGGCCGTGGGCTGGTGGCGGACCTGGCGGCGGACTCGGACGTCCTGGTCGAGAATTTCCGGCCCGGCAGCATGGAGGCCTGGGGGATGGGCTACGAGGCGTTGGCGGCGCGCAATCCGCGTCTCGTGATGGTGCGGATCAGCGGGTTCGGCCAGGACGGGCCGTACCGCGACCGACCGGGATACGGGGTCATCGGCGAGGCCCTGTCCGGTCTCCGCTACATCACCGGCGACCCCGATCGACCGCCGTCGCGGGTGGCGGTGTCGATGACCGACTACATCACCGGCCTGTATGCCGCCTTCGGGACGGTGCTGGCGCTCCTGGCCAGGGCCACGACCGGCCGCGGTCAGCAGATCGACGCGGCGCTCTACGAGTGTGCCTTCAGCTTCATGGAGCCGTGGGTGCCGGCCTACGACAAGTTGGGCCACGTCGCCGAGCGGAGCGGATCCCGGCTCCCGGAGAGCACCCCCAACAACCTCTACACCACCGCCGATCACGGATTCGTCCACATCGCCGCCCCGGGGGACGGTCCGTTCCGCCGATTGGCGGACGCCATGGGGATGCCCGGTCTCCCGGAGGACCCCCGGTTCGCCACGGCCGTCGATCGCTCGGCGAACGAGGACGAGCTCGACGACATCGTGGCCGGATGGGCGGGCAGTCACGACCTGACCGAGGTCGAACGGACCCTGGCTGCAGTGGACGTCCCGGCGTCTCGTATCTTCAGCATCGCCGACATCTTCGGTGACCCGCATGTCGCCGCTCGCGGTTCGATCGTGCGGGCGACGGACGCCCAGTTGGGGACCGTGGCGATGACCCAGGTGGTGCCGCGCCTCTCCGACACGCCAGGATCGATCGAGTGGGCGGGCGGACACACCGGACAGGACACCGACCGGGTCCTGTCCGACCGGCTCGGACTCGACATTGACCGCCTCGGCCAACTGCGTCGGGCCGGTGTGATCGGGGGCGGAAGCACGTGACGGGACCCATGGAGGAATTCGAGCGGCGCCGGGCGGCGGCACTGGCGATGGGCGGACCGGAGAAGCTGGCGAGGCGGAGGGAGTCTGGGCTGTTGGATGCGCGGGCACGGATCGACCGGCTCTTGGATCCGGGGACTTTCGTCGAGACCGGTCTGTTCGGGGAGTCGGCCACCCGGCAGGAGGACCGCGGCCGCACGCCGGCGGACGGCAAGATCGCCGGCTTCGGGCGCATCGACGGCCGCGACGTGGCGGTCGTGTCGAACGACTTCACGGTCATGGGCGCCTCGTCGAGTGCAACCAACGGGCGCAAGATCGGCCACGTCAAGCAGGTCGCCACCCGTCGCGGCCTTCCGATCGTCTTCCTGGGGGAATCGTCGGGTGCCCGCATGCCCGATCACATGGGGTCGCGGGGAATGGGCACCCTCCTCGGACAGGACGGGACCCAGTACCTGCGAGCGCGTGAGACGCCGTGGGTTTCCGCCACGCTCGGTCACTCGTACGGCTCGTCTTCGTGGTACTCGGTCCTGTCCGATTTCAACGTGATGCGCAAGGGAGCCGTGCTGGCGGTGTCGAGTCCGCTGCTGGCATCGCTGGCGGTCCGCGAGGAAGTGGACCCCGAGGATCTGGGCGGGTGGAGGCTCCACGCCGAGGTCACCGGGTTCGCCGACCGGGTGGTCGACACCGACGAGGAGGCCCTCGACACCATCCGCTCCTTCCTGTCCTACCTGCCCTCCCACCATGCCGAGCCACCCCCGGTTGCCGACGTACCGGCCGGGTCGGGGGACGCGATCGCCTCCGTCCTCGACCTGATCCCGACCAGTCGGACGCAGGTGTACGACGTGCGAACCGTGATCGAGGCGACGTGCGACGCCGGTTCGTTCTTCGAGATCAAGCCTCGATTCGGGAGGTCGGCCGTCGTCGGACTCGCCCGGTTGGCCGGCCGCACGGTGGGAATCGTGGCGAACAACCCCCTGTCGAAGGGGGGAGCGATGGACACCGATGGATGCGACAAGATCACCGGATTCCTGGTTCTGTGCGATTCCTTCAACGTGCCGATCGTGATGCTCGTCGACACGCCGGGCTTCGTGATCGGTACGGAGGCCGAGCGTCGCCGCGCACCCGGCAAGATCATGAACTTCATGAATGCCCTGTCGCTCGTGACCGTCCCCAAGATCAGCGTGATCCTGCGCAAGAGCTACGGACAGGCCTACCTGAACATGGGCGGCGGGCGGAACTCGGACGAGGTCGTGGCCTGGCCGACGGCGGAGGTCAGCTTCATGGATCCCCACTTCGCCGTGCGGGTGGTCGACGGCCTCGAACCCGGTGACGCAGGCTACGAGGAGTCGTTGGACCGGATGTCCCGGGACTCGGAGGTGTGGGACATGGCAGCCGTGTACGCGGTTCAGTCCGTCATCCGGCCACAGGACACCCGGGATCACCTGATCCGCCTGCTCGACATCCACCGTTCCCGCATGACCGGCGGGGTGGGGCGACACCTGATGGCGACCTGGCCGACGAGCTTCTGATGACACGGGTTCTGGTGGCCAATCGGGGGGCGGTGGCGGCACGGGTGATCCGGGCGCTCGATGCGCTGGGTTGGGAATCGGTGGCGGTCTTCTCGGACGCCGATGCCGGGGCTCCGTATCTGGAGCGGGCCACCACCGCGATGCGGATCGGACCCCCGCCGCCGCTCGGGAGCTATCTCGACCAGGACGCCGTGCTGCGTGCGGCCGCCCGCACGGGCGCCGATGCCGTACACCCTGGATACGGGTTCCTCTCGGAGGACGCTCGATTCGCCCGCCGGGTGACGGAAGCGGGACTGGGATGGATCGGGCCGTCGCCTGATTGGATCGAGCGCATGGGTCACAAGGGACGTGCCCGCACGTTCGCAGCCGAGCACGACTTTCCCCTCGGTCCTGCTTCGGGAATCCTCCCACCCGGTGATCGGGAGGCGGCACACCGGGCGGCCGGGGAGGTGGGGTATCCGCTGCTCGTGAAGCCGGCGGCCGGTGGCGGCGGGATCGGGATGACGGCGGTGGGTTCGCCCGACGAGCTGGTGGCGGCGGTCGAGAGGGCCTCGTCGCTGGCGGCGCGGGGTTTCGGCTCGGCGGAGGTCTATCTCGAGCGGATGGTCGCTCGGCCGCGTCACGTGGAGTTCCAGATCGTGGCCGACCGCCATGGCGCCGCCCGGCATCTCTTCGAGCGGGACTGCTCGATCCAGCGCCGACATCAGAAGCTGATCGAGGAGGCGCCGGCACCCGGATTGGACCGTGGCCGGCTCGATCCGCTGGCGGACCGTCTGGCCGCCGCTCTGGGGCGGGCTGGCTACGACAACATCGGAACGGTCGAGATGCTCGACGACGAGGGCTCCTTGCAGTTCCTGGAGATGAACACCCGGCTGCAGGTGGAGCACGGCGTGACCGAGGAGCTGACCGGGATCGACCTGGTGGTCAGCCAGATACGGCTGGCGGCCGGTGACCGACTGGCCGACGTCCTGCCCGAGGCGGTCCGCCGGTACGGCCACGCCATCGAGGCGCGCGTGTACGCCGAGGACCCCGTTCGGTTCTTCCCGTCGCCCGGCACGCTCGAGATCTTCCGGCCGCCGCACGGAGTCCGGGTGGAGACGGGGTACGCCGAGGGCGGTGAGGTCACCGTCCACTACGACCCGCTGCTCGCCAAGGTGATCGTGCACGCCGACGATCGGGCCGGCGCCATCGAGCGCTTGGCCGAGGCACTGGAGTCGTTCGTCATCGAGGGGGTGCGGCACAACGTGCCTGCCCTCCTCGCCCTCCTGCGGTCCGACCAGTTCGGGTCGGGCGAGGTCCACACCGGGTTGACGGCTGACGTCGTCCCCGCTCAGAGAGGAGCAGTCGCATTGTGAGCAGGCGCGAGGTCGTGGCCGAGGTGACCGGTTCGGTGTGGAAGGTGCTGGTGGGCACGGGCGACGTGGTCGTGGCAGGGGGAGTGGTCATGATCCTCGAGTCGATGAAGATGGAGATCCCCGTCATCGCCGAGGACGGCGGGACGGTGGTCGAGCTGCTCGTCGCCGAAGGTGCCGCCGTCACGGAGGGACAGCCGGTGGCGGTGCTCGATGACTGAGTCCTCCTTCTGGGACGACGCGATCGAGGAACTCGGGCGTCGGCGTGCGGACGCCGGGCGGTTGGGCGGCCCGGACGCCGTCGCCGCCCACCACGAACGGGGTCGGCTCACGATCCGCGAGCGAATCGACGGCCTGGTCGACCCGGGCTCGTTCACGGAGGTGGGGACTCTCACCGGTCACTCGGACGGGAGCCGGACGACGCCGGCTCCCTACGTGATGGGGTTGGCCGACATCGACGGGAGGCCGGTGGCCGTCGGCGGGGAGGACTTCACCGTCAGGGGCGGGACCAGTTGGAGCGGGGACCGCAAGAAGGGCGGTCAGGGTGGGTTCGTCGAGGATCTGGCAGCCGCCTACCGGATCCCCCTGGTCAACCTGATCGACGGGGCGGGCGGGAGCGTCACGTCGATCACCCGTCGTGGACACAGCGTCTTCCCCGGGGTGCACGGCTTCGAGCGCTCCGTGGAATTGTTGGGCATCGTCCCGGTGGTCAGCGCCGTGATGGGGACTGCTGCCGGAGGGCCGGGGGGCCGCGCCATCCTCTCGCACTGGTCGGTGATGGTGAAGGACACGAGCCAGGTGTTCGCGGCCGGACCCCCTGTCGTCAAGCGCTCGCTCGGACAGGAGATCACCAAGGAGGACTTGGGCGGACATCGGGTGGCGGTCGACGTGGCGGGCACCATCGACAATGCCGCCGACGACGAACACGCCTGTTTCGAGATGATCAGGCGCTACCTCTCGTACATGCCCCAGAACGTGTGGGAACTGCCGCCGTGGATCGACACGGGCGACGATCCGGGCCGCGCGGAAGAGGAACTGCTCGGCGTCGTCCCCGAGGACCGACGACGGCCGTACGACATGCGACGTCTGGTCGGGATGGTCGTGGATCGGGGATCGGTGTTCGAGATCCAACCGACCTTCGGGAAGGCGGTGATCACCGCCCTGGCGCGCATGGACGGACACGTCGTCGGAGTGGTGGCGAACGACCCGATGGTCTACGGCGGCGCCATGGACGCCAGGGCGGCGCGCAAACAGTCCCACTTCGTCGAACTGTGCGACACGTTCCACATCCCGCTCGTGTTCTTCGTCGACGTGCCCGGTTTCATGGTCGGGCGCGACGCGGAAGCGGCCGGCACCCTGCGGGAGGGCATGCGGAGCGTCTATGTGGGGCTGCAGGCGTCGGTGCCGGTCCTCACCGTGGTGATCCGCAAGTGTTACGGGATGGCCGGCATGGGCACCACCGACAAGAACGGCCTGGACTTCAAGATCGCCTGGCCATCCGCCGAGTGGGGATCGCTTCCGATCGAGGGCGGGGTGGCTGCGGCGTTCCGGCGCGAGATCGAGGGCGCCGACGACCCGAGAGCCCGGGAGAGCGAGATCGAAGCCGAGTTGCGGGCGGCGGCGTCTCCGTTCGCCACCGCCGAGGCGTTCGGCGTGGAGGAGATCATCGATCCGCGCGAGACCCGCGCCTACCTCAACCGCTTCCTGCGAGCGGCTCGTGGCCGCCTGGCGACGACCGTCGGGCCGAAGTTCCGGCCGGGGGTACGCCCGTGACGTCTATCTCGGATATCCCGAAATTCGTCCCACTATCGTGCGCGGCCGTGGGACGGGAGACGACATGAGCAGCGACCGCCTGACCATCTGGACCTTCGGCGACGCCCACGTCGGTACCGATGCCGGCCATGGCCGGCGCAGCCTCGCCGAGTCGATCTCTCATTCCGAGCGAGGGGAGGGCGGCCCGACCTTCGACTGGGACCTCGCCATCGACCTCGGCGACATGTCCGGCGGTCAGGATCCCCCGGAGGACGGCGAGGGTCGCGAACTGGTGTCGCAGTTCGCCGAGGGACTCCGCAGCCACTCCCGCGAGCAGATCTACAGCCTGGGAGGCAACCACGATCGCAACGCCCCCCACGAGCCGGCGGGGTGGTGGTGGCAGCGATGGGTCGATCCGCTCGGTGAGCACCCCGAGTACTCGGGAGTCGACCGTGCCAACCGCCCGTATCCGATCGACGGCACCTGGGAGCGATACTCGTTCCAGGTCGGGAACATCCTCTTCCTGATGATGAGCGACATCAACGAGCCGACACAGCCCGTGGGTCGTGGTGAGCTGGGCGGCAACCCCGGCGGCGTCGTGTCCGGCGAGACGTTCCGCTGGTGGGTGGACAAGGTGGAGTCCAATCAGGACAAGATCATCGTGTCCGCCCACCACTACATGTTGAAGAACACGACCGTGGCGTCCGGGCCCTGGGAGGGCGTGCGTCAGGTCGACGGCAAGTGGGTGAGCCACTACCACGGCTACAAAGAACGGGGGACACCGCAAGGCGCGTCGTATCTGTACTGGGTGGACAGCGTGCCTGATGCGGAGGCGTTCGAGTCGTACTTGGAGGCGAACCCCGGTGCGATCGACGTCTGGCTGGGAGCACACACCCACACCCATCCCGACGACACCCACGGCGGCAAGTCCCACATCGAGTCGAAGTGGGGGGTGTGGTTCGCCAATTGCGGTGCCCTCACCCGGTACCACGGCACCACCTGCATGCCGATGAGCAGGGTGTGGGAGATCGAGGGCGACACCGTGCGCGTGCGCTGTTACCTCCACACGTCCCAGCACGCCCCGCAGGGCTGGTACCAGCCGGCCGAGCGCACGTTCACGCTCGCCAAGCGCTTCTCGCACGGAAAGGCGACCACATGACGAAGATCCACGTCCTCGGGGCGGGAACACCCACTCCGACCCCCGAGCGGTTCGGGAGTGCGTACGTCCTGGACACCGGCTCCGACCTGGTCATGTTCGACTGCGGACCGGCGGCCACCCACAAGCTGGTGAAGACCGGGCTGTTCCCGACCCAGATCGATCATCTGTTCTTCACCCACCACCACTTCGACCACGACGCCGACTACCCCTGCTTCCTCCTGTGCCGGTGGGACCAGAGCGTGGGCCGGGAGGAGGTTCTCACCGTGCGAGGACCGACCCTCACCGAGAAGATCACCGAGGGCCTGATCGGGGAGAACGGCGTGTTCGCCCACGACTGGAAGGCGCGCGTCGGCGCCCCGGTGAGCCAGAAGGTCTTCGAGAATCGCGGGGGAACACTGCCGCGTCCTGCGCCTGTGGTCGACGCCGCCGACATCGGGGTGGGTGCGGTCTACGAGGGCGACGGATGGCTCGTGCGGTCTGCCCACGCCCAGCATGTCCAGCCCTTCCTCGACTCCCTGGCGTACAGGCTCGAATGCGACGCGGGCGACGTCGTGGTGACGGGTGACACCGAACCCTGTGATTCGGTCGTCGAGTTGGCGCGCGGGGCCAGGGCGCTGATGAGCATGTGTTGGGACCACCAGGAGAACATGGCGCTGGACGGGGAGTCGCCCGGACAGTCCGGGACGGTGGGTGCGGCGCAGATGGCCCAGCGAGCCGAGGTCGAGAAGCTGGTGCTGGTCCATCGCGGTCCTTCGTTGGAGGGCGAGGAGTCGCTGGCCAAGGCGCGACGCGACATCGCGGCGGTGTACGACGGGGAGATCGTCTTCGCGGACGAACTCGACGTGATCGAAGTCTGAGAGGAATCACATGAACGATCGAGCAGCCGAGCGCTCCTTCAGCCTCGAAGGAGACGTCGTGTTCGTGACCGGCGCGGTGCGAGGGATCGGAGGAGCGATCGTGCGGCGCTTCGTGGCGGACGGCGCAAGGGTGGGGTTCACCTACCGCGCCAGCGATCGCAACGAGCGCTTCGCCGAGGAGCTGGTGGCCTCGGTGGCGGATCCGTCCCGGGTGATCCCGCTGGTGGCGGACGCCGCCGATCCCGACCAGACGGCGGTCGCGGTGGATCGGCTGATGAACCACTTCGGGAAGCCGGTCGACGTGGCGATCGCCAATGCCGCCAACACCGGCAAGCTCCCCTGGCAGGACATCACCTACGACCAGTGGGACGAGATGATGGCAACCAACCTGCGGGGGGCCTTCATCGTCGCCAAGTGCGTCGCGGACGGGATGCGAGAGCAGGGATACGGCAAGATCATCACGGTCGGATCGGTGATGGCGCTCACGGGCGATCCCCGATCGCTCCACTACGTGTCGACCAAAGCCGGCCTGGTCGGGTTCACCCGCTCGCTGGCGCGGGCCGAAGGCAGGAACGGCATACGGGTCAACTGCGTGATCCCGGGGGCGATCATCGTCGAAAGCGAACTGGAACGCGGTGCCGATCCCGAGAAGACCCTCGCCTGGATGCAGCAGGTGCAGTGTCTCATGTATCGCGGGCAGCCGGACGATCTCGCCGCCGCCTGCCACTTCCTGGCCAGCCACGCCAGCGACTTCATGACCGGACAGGTCGTGACCGTCGACGGTGGCTGGGCCCACTACTGAGGAAGCCCCCGACGAGAGATCCACGAGAGGGAGACACATGAACGACACGGACTCCGCACTGGCACTGCCCGAACTCGGGATGGGTTGCTGGTCGTTCGCCGGGGGCCAGTACTGGGGGGATCAGCCCCGCCAGGCATCGATCCGCACGGTGCACGCCGCGCTCGATGCCGGGGTGACGCTCTTCGACACGGCCGAGAACTACGTCGACGACCATCACTCCGAGGAGGTGCTGGGGGAGGCGCTGGCCGGGCGCAGGGACGAAGCCCTGATCGCCACCAAGGTGTCGACCAAGAACCTGCGTCGCGACGACCTGATCGCGTCCGCCGAGGCGAGCCTCCGCCGGCTCGGGACGGATCGGATCGACCTCTATCAGATCCACTGGCCGAACTGGGAGATCCCGCTGGCGGAGACGGCGGAAGCGGTCGATTCGCTCCTCGACAGCGGCAAGATCCGTGCCTTCGGGGTGTGCAACTTCGGTCCCGTCGATCTGGCCGAGCTGATCGAGATCAGGCGCCCGGTATCCGACCAGATGGCGTACAACCTGTTGTGGCGTGGTGTCGAGGACCAGGTGGTCCCCATCCTCCTGCGCGAGGGGATCGATCTCATGTGCTATTCGCCGCTCGCCCAGGGACTCCTGACGGGCCGATACGGCTCTGCCGACGAGGTGAAGGGCGGGCTGGCTTCGAGCCGGATCTTCTCGTCGGGTCGTGGCACGGCCACCCACGGCGATCCCGGATTCGAGTCGGAGGCTTTCGACGCCATCTCCCTGCTACTCGGGCTGGCGAAGGAGCATGCTGTCGAACCGGCGCAACTGGCGATCGCCTGGAACCTCGCCCAGCCGGCCGTCAGCACGGTGCTGGTCGGTGCTCAGAGGCCCGAGGAGATCGAATCGATGGCGGCGTGGGTGCACGGTGGGACCGATCACGTGTCGGAGGCCATCGACCAACTGACCCAGCGCAGCGCGCCACTCAAGGAGAAGCTGGGCGGCAACCTGGACATGTGGGTGACCGGAGGTCGTATCCGCTGACACCCCCGGGTCGAGCCTCGTCGACGATGAGTCCGTCGGTCACGAGGTGGTGGTGGTGAGGATCGGGGACGACGTCACAGGGTGACCGAGGCGGGCTATCCGACGACCCGACCGTGGGTCAGGCAGGTGGATACGGCCCGTCGTACCCCAGCGCCCTGGACGCCTTCTCGGCGGCGTGGATCACGAGCTTCGCCATGCTCTCGCCCTCGGTGGGCAAGGACGATGCCGGGAACGAGCTCCCATAGGAGCCGATGGGTTCTCCGCCGGCGTCGAGGATCGCGGCGCCGATGCACGAGACTCCCTCGGTGAACTCCTCGTCGTCGATGCCGTAGCCCCGCAGTCTGGTCGCCTCGAGTTCGCGGTCGAGGGCGGCGCGATCGGGCAGGGTGCGCTCGGTCCGCTTCTCGAAGGTGGCGTCTTCGAGGATCTCGTCGACCGTCTCGGGAGAGGCGAACGCCAGGAACGCCTTGGCGGAAGCCCGGATGTGGGGATGGCCGCCGAAGCCGACGGTGAGATTGCCGACGCGGAGGGGCTTGGTGCCCTCCAGCACCGAGGCGATCTCGATCTTGCGGCCTCGTCGGAGGGATACGTAGACCGTCTCTTCCACCGCCTGATGCAACTCGTGCAGGATCTCGATCAGTTCCGGCGGCGGGGCGGATGTCGCCTGGTACTGATCTGCCAGGTACCCGACCCGACTCCCCAGCCCGTACCGGCCACCAGGCAGCCGGTGGATGTATCCGTTCGCCTGCAAGGTGCGCAGGAGCTGGTAACAGGTGCCCAGGTTGATGTCGAGCCCGGCAGCGAGGGACTTGGCGGTGGCGCGGCCCTGTTCGTTGGCGACGGCCTCCAGCACCTGGATGCCCCGGTTGAGCGTGAGGAGGAGTCCGGAGGTGGAGGGCGCTGACGAGGTCCGTGACGACATGCGGGGTTTCCGTTTCTTCGGGGCGACCCGTTTCAGGATAGACGCAATGGAAGCGCTTTCCGGGCATGGCGCCTGAGTTTGTGGCCCCGTTCGGTCCACCCCAGCACGCCACCGATCCTCCGGGTCGGAGGGTTGGGTTGCTACTATCTTGGTCCGTCTGTGGGTTATTTGACACGGTCTCGTGAAGACGCCAACGTGCGAAGGCGCGGGCCGATGTCCGATCTCGGAGTGTGGTGGTGGCAC
>DATHWB010000312.1:0-11919 GCA_035460965.1 Acidimicrobiia bacterium | reverse complement strand
CCAGGGGCGTCATGGGCCGGAGAAACCGCCTCATCATTTCGGCGACGGAAACTAGGTCGAGATGTCCGCCCATATGGGGCGGGCGACTCGATCCAGGTCCGCCACAGAGATGGGGAACACGGTGGCCGGGGTCCCTCCCGCCGCCCACACCGGATCGTGACGCCGCAACAGCTCGTCGGCGAACACCCTGAGCTCTCGGACGTGACCGAACGGTGGTGTGCCGCCCGCCACGTATCCGGTGGCCTCGCGGACGGCGTCCAGGTCTGCGCGGGCCACCACTTCGCCGCCGGCCACCCTGGCGAGGGCATCGGTGTCGAGCCGTCGGTCTCCGGGAACGAGTGCCACGACCGGTTCGTCGTCGACGGTGAAGACGAGCGACTTGACGATGGCCGCGACGTCGCAGCCGATGGCGGCGGCGGCGTCGTCGGCCGTCTTGGTGCCTGAGGGAAAGGTCGAGATCTCGAGCTCCAGGCCATGGGAGCGTGCGATGTCGACGAGGCGGCGAGTGGATTCGGACATGATCGGGAGGACCGTACCCTGTGTGCAGAACCCCCGATCCTCTCGAGGCCATGGCCCGTCGTCATCTCTCGTCCGTGCTGCTCATCGCTCTCGTCGCGGCTGCATGCAGCCCCTCGGAGTCGATGCCCGATACCACCCCGGCATCGAGTGTCACCACGTCGGCGCCCGCCGAGCCCATTCGACTCGAGTACCGGTACGGGGATGGCGAGACTCTCCGATACGAGGTCGAGGTCGGGCAGAGCATCGGCTTTCGCGCCCAAGGCGACGCCGCCGGCCTGGGAGGAACAGAGCTACCGATCGACGCCGACCTCGTGACGGAATCGCAAGGCACCACCACCTACACCGCTCGGACGAACTCCGACGGGCAGAGCGACCTCGAGATCTCCGCCCGCTTCCCCGACACTCGCGTTGCCGGCAACGTCAACGGGCGCACGATCGACAATCTGGCGGAAGGCGGAATCGAAGCAGACCTTGCTCGAATCGATCCGGTCGACGTCGTCGTCACAGTGGAACCGACCGGGCGCATCCTCGGTGCCGGCAATCCGACCGGGGTGGTCGTCGGAGCCGAGCTGGCGGCCCTCACCGGATTGACGAGTGAGATGTTCACAGTCCCGATAGGACCCGTCCTGCCCCCCAACCGAGAAGTCGGCGTCGGGGACAGCTGGGAGACCATGACCTCGCGCCCGGGGCAGAACGGTCCGGTGGCGATTCTGGCGACGTCGCGGATCGTCGCCTCCACCGACGGTCTCCTGGAGATCCACACGACGACGGTGACCGATGGCTACGAAGTCGACTTCTCCCGCGAGTTCCGGGATCTGTTCCTCGGGTTCGCAGAACTCGAGGAAGAAGGCGAGGTTCCTCCCGAGGTGATCGAACAGATCGACTCCATCGAGTTCCGCATCGTGGTACCCGAGACGACCACAGTCGAACAGTCCCACTTCGATCCGGGGCGCGGCGTCGTTCGGCGCAGCATCAAGACGACCGGCTTGCGGCTGACGATGGTCTTCCGCTCGCCGTCCGAGACCGGCGAACTCACCGGGTTCGAGATCGTCTTCGACCTCACGCAGAGCGCCACCTTCACACTGATCGACTGATCGAGTCGACCCCCGAGCATTTCCACTACCCGCGTAGTGGAAACTAGGGTTGAGCGTGTGAGCGACACCCCACTCCTGAAGATCGAGAACCTCCACGCCGGCGCCGACGGTGAGCCCATTCTCAAGGGCGTCGACCTGGTCGTCGACCGGGGCGAGATCCACGCACTCATGGGCCCCAACGGGTCCGGCAAGTCCACTCTCGCCAACGTGCTGCTCGGTCACCCGGACTACCAGGTGACCGAAGGGCGGATTCTCTTCGACGGCGACGACGTCACCGAGGCCGCACCCGACGATCGGGCGAGGCGGGGGATGTTCCTGGCCTTCCAATATCCGGAAGAGATTCCGGGCGTATCCGTCACTCAGTTCCTCCGGCAGGCCCTCACCAACCGCACCGGCGTCGACTACACGGTGCTCGAGTTGCGGTTGAAGGTCATGGAGGCGATGAGCGCCCTCGGCATGGAATCGACCTTCGCCGACCGCTACCTGAACGAGGGGTTCTCCGGCGGGGAACGGAAGCGCAACGAAGTCCTGCAGATGGCGGTACTCGAGCCCGTCCTGGCGATCATGGACGAGACCGACTCGGGGTTGGACATCGATGCGCTGCGGACCGTGGCGGAAGGTGTGAACCGGCTCGCATCCGCCGACCGCGGGTTCCTCGTCATCACCCACTATCAGCGCCTGCTGGACTACGTCACGCCCCACCACGTCCACGTGTTCATGGACGGCCGCGTCCTCGTCTCGGGCGGTCCGGAACTCGCCGAGAAGCTCGAGGCAGAGGGATACGACGCCTTCCGGCAGAACGCCTGATGTTCGATCCGGTCCTGGTACGGAAGGACTTCCCGATCTTCGGCCGCGAGGCCGCTCGCCACTTCCTCGATTCAGCCGCCTCGAGCCAGAAGCCGCAATCGGTGATCGACGCGATGTCCGACCTCGCTGCCAACCATTACGCCAACGTCCACCGGGGGGCGTACACACTCTCGATCGAGTCCACCGAAGTGTTCGAGCGGGCGCGAACGGTCGTGGCCGGGTTCGTCGGCGCCGGGTCGCCCGACGAGGTGGTGATCACCAGGGGTGCGACCACTTCCCTCAACATGGTGGCATGGGGCTGGGGCGGAGAGCATCTCCGGCCCGGTGACCGCATCCTCCTCTCGACCATGGAGCACCACGCCAACCTCGTTCCCTGGCAGATGGTGGCGAGAAGGACAGGAGCCACGCTCGATTTCGTGGGAATGACCGACGACTACCGGCTGGACATGGACGACTTCGAGGCGAAGTTGGACGACACGGTGAAGGTGGTGTCGGTCACGGGCATGTCCAACGTCCTCGGCACGATGCCGCCGCTCGACCGGATCATCGCAGGCGCCCGCTCGGTGGGTGCCATCTCGGTCGTCGATGCCGCCCAACTGGTACCCCACCACCCCGTGGACGTGACGGCGCTCGGCGCGGACTTCGTGGCCGTGTCGGCGCACAAGATGCTCGGTCCGACGGGCATCGGGTTCCTGTGGGGCAGGCCCGAGGCGCTCGCTGCCATGGAGCCGGTGGAAGGCGGCGGGGAGATGATCTCGACCGTCGAACTGCGCAGCTCGACCTGGGCGCCGATCCCCCACCGATTCGAGGCGGGCACCCCACCGATCATCGAGGCGGCCGGACTCATCGCCGCCATCGAGTACCTCGAGGCCCTGGGGATGGACAAAGTGGCACGACACGATCGGGAGCTCACCGACCATGCGCTCGCTCTCCTGGCCGAGGTGCCGGGGGCGACCGTGTACGGCCCTCCCGCCGGGGGCGAGCGGGGCGGTGTCGTCTCCTTCACCCTGGGAGACGCCCATCCCCACGATCTCGCCACCATCCTCGACCAACACGGCGTGGCGGTCCGCGCCGGCCACCACTGCGCCAAGCCGTTGATGCGGGAGATCGGTGTGCCTGCCACGGCGCGTGCGAGCTTCTACGTGTACAACACGAAGGACGACGTCGAGGCCCTGATACGGGGATTGGAAACGGCCTCAGCGCTGTTCGGTATCTGACGATGGCACTCGAAGAGCTGTACCGAGAAGTGATCCTCGATCACTACCGCAACCCCCGGAACCGGGCCCCGCTGGCAACGGTCGACGCCGCCGCCGACGGAGTCAACCCGCTGTGCGGGGACGAGATCCACCTGGAGTTGCAGTTCGACGGCGACACCGTGGCAGCGGTGTCCGTGAGCGGCCACGGCTGCTCCATAAGCCAGTCGAGCGCATCGATGATGAGCGAGGCGATCAAGGGCAAGTCCCGCGACGAGATCGAGCAGCTCGTCGAGAGGTTCCGAGGGATGATGGACCTCGATTCGAACGGGTCCGACGCCCTCGACCCCGAGCGCCCCGGAGCGGTGCTCGGTGATCTCGAGGCGCTGCAGGGGGTCCGCAACTATCCCGTCCGCATCAAGTGCGCCAACCTGGCCTGGACCACGCTCCACGAGGCTCTCACCAGCCCCTGAGAGGTTGAGCCGGAGGGCTCGACGCACCCGCCGTCCCGGGGACGTATCGTGCCCGCCGGGAGGTGGCCATGGCAGCGCAGGTTCACGTCAGCCATCCGAGCGACGGTGTCGCCCAACTACTGCTCGACAACGGCCCGAGGAACTTCTCGACCGCGCCCTTGCACGAGCGACTCGAAGAGGTGCTCACCGGCGTTCGCGAAGCAGGGAGTCGCGTCGTCGTCCTCGGCTCGGCGGTCGAGGGCTACTTCGTGTCCCACGGGCACATCGGCGACATCGTCGGCAACCTCACCGGTTCGAGTCCGCCTTCGGGAGATCCGCGCTCCTTTCTCCGCGTCCAGAAGGAGCTCGACACCGGGCCAATGGTGTCGATCGCGGCCATGGACGGGCAGGCCTGGGGCGGCGGTTTCCTGCTGGCACTCTCCTGTGACTTCCGGGTCGCATCCGAACGCACGACGATCTGCCAGCCCGAGATCCTGGCCGGCGTCTGCACCGCAGGCGAAGCTGCCCGCATCATCCACCTGGTGGGTGAATCGGCCGCCAAGCGACTACTCCTCGATGGCCGTCCCATCGACGCCACCGAGGCGCACCGATTGGGACTCGTCGACCGTGTCGTACCCGCCGGGACCGCGCTCGACGAAGCCGTCGAGTGGGCCACGTGGATGGCGGGGCGGCGGCCCGGCGACCTGACGATGGACAAGGATCTGATCGTCGGATCGCGGGGTCTCCCACTGCAGGAGGCTCTGCGACGGGAGACAGGCATGTTCGTGTCCAGGTTCTCCGACGAGGAGACGGTGGAACGCCTCCTGGAAGTCCAGCGCCGCTACGACGCCGGCTCCGATTCGTACGAGGCGTTCGGCATCCCATCCCCGCCGATGTGAAAGTCAGTGCACCCCGCCGCGGGTCATGCCCTTGAGGTCGAGGGCTGCGTCGAGTTCGTCCGCCGCCATGAGGCCTTCCTCCAGTACGACATCCCGCACGCTCCGACCCTCCGCGAACGCCCGCTTCGCCACCCGGGACCCGGCGTCGTATCCGATGTGCGGGTTGAGGGCGGTGACCACGATCACGTTCTTCTCCAGCAGATCCCTCGCCCGATCTGCGTCGGCCTCGATCCCGTCCACGCACTTGCTGGCGAGGTTCGACGAAGCAGCCGCCAGCAGCGAGATCGCCTCGAGCAGGTTGCGTGCCATCACCGGCATCATCACGTTCAGCTCGAAGTTGCCGTTGGCGCCGCCCCAGGTGATGGCGGCGTCGTTCCCGACGACCTGTGCCGCCACCTGCATCACCATCTCGGGGATGACCGGATTCACCTTCGCCGGCATGATCGAGGATCCGGGCTGAAGAGCAGGAAGCCGGATCTCGGCGATTCCGGTGACCGGGCCGCTCGACAGCCAACGGAGGTCGTTGGCGATCTTGAACAGAGCCTGCGCCACCGTCTTGAGCGTGCCGGAGGCTTCCACCACGCCGTCCTTCGACCCCTGCGCCTCGAAGTGGTTGTCCGCCTCCCGGAACGGATACCCGGTCCGGGAGGCCATCTCGGCGATCACGTCGGCCGCCCAGCCCTCGGGAGCGTTGATGCCCGTCCCCACCGCCGTCCCTCCGAGTGCCAGTTCCTCGAGGTCGGGGAGGACTCGCTCGACCCTGGTGACGCTCTTGCGGACCTGTGTGGCGTACCCAGAGAACTCCTGACCGAGGGTGACCGGCACCGCGTCCATCAGGTGGGTCCGACCGGACTTCACCACGTCGGCGAAGGCGTCCGCCTTCGACTCGAGCGACTCGGCGAGGCCGGCCAGCGCGGGAAGCAGGTCGGTGCGAATGGCCTGCACGGCTGCCAGGTGCATCGCCGTCGGAAAGGTGTCGTTGGACGACTGTCCGAAGTTGACGTGGTCGTTCGGGTGGACGAGGCGCGACCCGCGTTCGCCCCCCAGGATCCCTCCGGCGAGATTGGCGATCACTTCGTTGGCGTTGGTGTTGGTCGAGGTGCCGGAACCGGTCTGGAAGATGTCGACCGGGAA
The DNA here is from genome assembly GCA_035460965.1 of Acidimicrobiia bacterium. Classification (GTDB taxonomy): domain Bacteria; phylum Actinomycetota; class Acidimicrobiia; order Spongiisociales; family ZC4RG35; genus DATHWB01. Next base: position 5,821 of record DATHWB010000312.1, on the reverse strand, counting down.
CTGGTCGTCGTACTCGCCTTCCATCACGGCATCCGCTGCCTCCCGGACGGCGTCGCCGATGTCCGCAGGGATCTCACCGCGGCGGGCGGACACGGTCGCAGCCGACCCCTTCAGCAGTCCGAAGGCCCAGATGATCCGGCGGTCCATGACGAGCCCGGAGATGGGGAAGTTGTCCACGGCCCGCTGTGTCGATGCGCCGTACAGGGCGGTCGCCGGTACCTGCACCTCACCCATCGAATCCTTCTCGGTCCTGTACTCCACGAACGCTCCCTGATCGGTCTGGGGGCGAACGCTACTCCCCAGTCGGGACGTGAAATCCGAGCGGGTGGTCCGAACCGATGCACGAAAACCACCGCATAGGTGGTGGGGAACCCAGGGTTTGGGGTCAGGTGAGGAGGTCGGTGCGGGCGTCGTAGGTGGTGTCGAGGCGGGAGCGGAGATCGGCTCCGGCGCCGTCGATTCCCTTGGCGGCGGCGAGCATCAGGTTCACGAGGCCGTCGAAGTCCTCCAACGAGATGACCTCGGGTGCGAGCACCGCCTTCGACGTCCCGGCCTCCACCCCGTCGAGGTCCGCCATGTTGTGATAGTTCCCGAGGGCCAGACACAGCCCGGTCGCCGGCAGACCGTACGCCACGAACGCGGTCGCCTCACACGTCCCCCCGGCCATGAGCTTGCGCTGATGAGGCAGCTTGGCGTCGCGCGCCACCTGCGTGACCCTGTTGGTGAGGTCGGCGTCGAAGACGGTCGACCGGTCTCCGACGCGAATGATCGGGCCGCCGCCGATCGGCGAGTCGGCGAAACTGCGCGAGGTCTCGATGGAGAGCAGCCGTGAGCCGTCCGGACAGGTCCCCTCGCGGGCGGCGGCGATCGCCCCGAGCAGGCCCTCCTCCTCGGCCCGGGTGAGGAGTACCCCGAAGTGGCGCAGCTCCGGCTTCTTGCGGGCCTGGTCGAGCGCAGTCAGCGCCGCCGCCACCCCGGCCAGGTCATCGCACGCCGGTGCGTGCAGAAGGCCACGCTTGACTCCCAACTTGGGAGGGGCGAACCGCCACCGGCCCACCGCTCCGATGCCCAGGCTCGATGTCGGAGCCGTGAGGAGCACGGTCGCCCGCTTGGTCGCCGGGTCGTAGTCGACCAGCTTGCCGGGATGCCTGCCGTCCCGCCCGTCGAAGAACTCGACCGCGGCGTCGGCGAAGTACTCCTGGCGTACGCCGCCCCGAAAGGTGGCGGTGACGTCGCGTCCCCGTACCGAGTCGACGACGAAGCCGGGATGATCCATGTGGGCGGCAGCGATCACCGGCGGGGTCTTCGACTTCCGGCCCTTCACGGTCAGCAGCAGATTGCCGGCGGCGTCGGCCGTCAATCGGAGGTCGTCACGCCGCTCGACCCACGCCCGGACCCAGTCGACCACCCGGTGTTCCAGACCGGAGGTGGTCGGAACGTGGGTGAGATCGAGGAGCCAGCGGTGTCGGGCGGTCGCCATCACCGGAAATCTAGAGCGCGAAGACGAAAGTCAACACATCAGGCTTCCGGAGGAAGGCAATTCGGGTACGGGGACCGCGGGCCGGTGCACAATGGACGGGTGATCTCCGACGAGAACCCCTTCCTTCCCGACGAAGGCGACCGCGACCCCAACCGCAGGTTCCGGGGACGGCTGGCGGCACCCGTCACGATCGTCACGGCCGGGGGCGCGTCCTCCGCGACGGGCCTCACCGTGTCGTCGCTGTTCGTGATCGAGGGCGATCCCGGCTTGGTCACGCTCCTCGTCGGACCGATCAGCGACCTGTGGGATGCACTCGCCTCGTCCGGACGGTGCGTCGTGCACGTGCTGCCGGCGAGCGACCGCGGACTCGCCGACGTGTTCGCCGGGATCCGCCCCAGCCCGGGCGGCATGTTCGCCGGGCTCGACGTGTCCGATTCGGATTGGGGGCCGGTGATCGCGTCGCTCCGCGACCGCGCCTACTGCCGAGTCCAGACGATGGACGAGACGGGATGGTCGGGTGTGGTGACCGCCGCGATCGAGCGGGTGGAGATCGCCGATCTCGATGACCCGCTGGTGTACTTCCGGGGCGGATACCGCCGCCTGGCGTGAGTCAGTCGAACGGGGTCTCGGTGAAGAAGTCCGCCGGACGCTTCTGGGGAGCCTTGGTCTCGGTCTCGATACCGAGTCTGGACCTGATGGCGTCGTAACCGCCGTCCTCGAGTTCGTCAGCCAGTTCCGGTCCACCGGACTCCACGATCCGGCCCTTGATCATGACATGGACCCGATCCGGCGTGAGGTACTTCAGGATCCGGGAGTAGTGGGTGATCATCAGGATTCCCACCTCGGGGCTACGCATCGCTTCGACCGCCTCGGACACCTGCTTGACGGCATCGATGTCGAGCCCCGAGTCGATCTCGTCGAGCAGCACGATGCGCGGGTCGAGCACGGACATCTGGAAGATCTCGGAGCGCTTCTTCTCCCCACCCGACAGGTCGTCGTTGACCGCCCGGTCGAGGAACCTGGTCATGTCGAACTCCTCGGCGGCCGCCGCCAGGCGATCCTCGAAGGCGTCGTCGGTGATGCCGCGTTCGTGGGCCGCTTCTCGCACCAACTCATTGAGCCTCACCCCGGGGATCTCGACCGGATACTGGAATCCGTGCAACAGTCCCAGGCGGGAACGCTCGTCGATCGGCTTGTCGAGGAGCTCGACGTCGTCGAGCCGAGCGGATCCAGCAACCGTGTAGACGGGGTGTCCCGTGAGGACGTGACACAGGGTCGACTTGCCGGATCCATTCGGGCCCATGATGGCGTGGATCTCCCCGAGCGGGACGTCGATGTCGAACCCGTTGAGTATCGGCGTGGACCCCACCGATGCGGTGAGGTCACGGACTGTCAGACCGTTCACTCCGACACCTCCACTTCGACCACTCCGTCTCGTGTCCGCAGCCCGTAGGTCGGAACCGGGCGCGTGGCCGGAAGCGCCAGGGCCTCGCCGGTGCCAAGGTCGAATATCGCCCCGTGGCGCGGGCACTCCACCTCGCCGTCGAACACATAGCCCTCGGAGAGCGACGCCTCGGCATGGGAGCAGCGGTCTCCGATGGCGTAGAGGCGCTCACCATCCCGGAACACGGCTATCCGCTCGCCGGCGACATCGACGCGGACTCCGCGACCGTCCTCGATCTCGTCCTCCCGCAACACCTCGAGCCACATCAGAGCCGTCCCTCCACCTGCGCGGTGACGAACCGGCTGAACACCTCGTCGGCGACCGGCGCTGCCAGCCCACTCACCGGCAACCGGTCGATGATCTCCTGGAAGAACCCCTTGATGAGCATCTGCTCCGCCTTGGCCCGCGGGATCCCCCGCGACATCAGGTAGTAGCGGTGCTCCTCTTCGAGCGGGCCGACCGAGGAGCCGTGGCCGCAGATGACGTCGTCGCACTCGATCTCGAGGTTGGGGACCGAGTGGGCCTTGGCGTTCTCGGACAGGACCAGGTTGCGGTTCGTCTCGAATGCGGAGGTGCGAATGGCGTCCTTGTCGATCTTCAGCAGGCCTGTGAACACCGACTGGGCGGAGTCTTCCACCGCCCCCTTCAGGAGCACGTCGGACGAGGTGCGTTTGCCCTGGTGGTGCAGCAGCAACCGGTAGTCGAGCGTCTGGTCGCGTTCGCCGAAGTAGACGCCGACTACCTCGCTCGAACACCCGTCCCCGATGTGGTCGACGACCAGGTCGAGCCGTCCGAGTCGACCGCCCAGACCGACCTCGCCGAGCTTCACCGTCGCATCGCGTCCGAGGACCACCCGTTGGTGCACCACGCCGGTGGCCGCGAAGTCGAGGGTCTGTACGCCGACGAACCTGATCCTGGCGCCGTCGCCGGCATGGATCCCGACCTGCGGGGAGACGATGACGTCGACGTCCGGAGCGGATCGGTACACCACGACCACGGAACACTCCGAGTTGGTGCCGGTTTCGATCGAGACGTATGGGAAGGAAGCACCGGGTTGGGTGGCCTGGACGTCGATCACGATCGGAGCCGTCAGCTCAGCCCCGGCCGGAACCGTCACCCGCACGCCGTCCACCCCGAAGGCCGCTCGGGCGGCGGCGAACTTGTCCCGGCCCGGTTCGAACAGCTCCACGATCCGGCCGAGAGCGATGTCGTCGAGGTCGGATAGGCGGCTCACCTCGACGGGATCGCGACGCTCGATGGCGACCACGTCGCCGTCGACGATGGTCACCGACGCCGCCCGGTCTTCGAGCGCCGACAGGAACGCCCCCGGTGGAAGCGGCGTCCCTTTCCCGGCGAGTGACACGCCGGCGAGGTCGGCCCCGGCATCGACGTACTTCCACTGCTCGTCCTTCGCATTGGGCATCGGCGTCGCCTCGAAGACGTCGAAGCCGGAGGTGAGGCGATCGGCGAGTGCCGGAACGGCAGCGGCGGCCCTGCTCTGGTTGGTTGCGCGGTCGAGTGGCATGTCGGACACGGGACCGTGATCGTATTCGCACTACGCGGGTAGTGGAAATCCTCTGTGGCCCTGCCCCCGGGAGGCGGCCACGCCGGTGCGGGCAAGGATCAGACCATCTCAGACCATCGACATGGTCGAACGGTGCCTCGAGGGTTCGCGACCCAAGTCGTCGCCCCGAGCGCTGACCCGGCTACCCCCCGTGTCCGGTTCTGTACCTCTGGACGCGTCAAGAACGACGCGTTTAGACACACAGAACCTCGGGCCTACTCGCGCACGGTGGCCGTGGCCGCGGCCGCCGCACCGACGGTCACGTGGTCGGTCCCCGCCAATCCCAGCAGGGCAGTCGCGACCGTACGGGACACGGAGACCCGAACGGTGATGCCGTCGGGCTCGAACACCACCGTCACCCGCGTATCGAGACCGACGAGTGCCCGAGCCCGCACCTCTGCGAGTTCGCGATCCAGCGTCAACCGACCGGTTGCACGCCACTCGCCCTCGTCGACGGCCGTCACGGCTGCCATCGCGGCGGCATCGACCGCCGCAGCCAGCTCTCGTCGCTCCCCGATCAAGCTCCACAGGTCGACGCTGAGCACTCCGAGCGTGCTCACCGCGAACGCCAGACCGAGCAGCCAGACGGTGACGGACCCTCGTTCGCTCATGGAGAGCTCCGGTGATCGGGTACCCGCAGCCGCGAGGTCGCAGAGATCGATGACGGCCCGCCGACGACGGGACGATGGACCGAGAGCGTGACCGAGACCTCCACCACCCCGCCGCGAACGAGCGGGCAGGACAAGGCGAAGGTCAGCGGTCGTTGCCCCTCCCCGCAGGGGTCGACTCGGATCGCCACCGGGTCGACCCCTGCACCCCGGGCCTGGTCCACGAGTCGATCCAGATGCGCGGGAGGGACTGTGCCCCCGAACACCACCAGGGTGGATGCCAAGTCGGCGGCCAGCGACCGGGCGAGCACCCGCGCTTCGAGCGATGGCCCGAAGGAGAGCACCAGCATCGCCATCGGCACGAGCAACACCAGCACACCCAGTGCCAGCTCGACGGCGGCCGTACCGCGCTCAGTCACTGACGACGGCAGAGGCGACGACGTCGACCTCGAAGCTCGGGAGGGGATGGAGCACCGCAGGGAGCCTCCCCTCGACACTGGCTGAGACGACCCCGTCGGCCGAGAGGCAGCGCACCTTCAGGTCTCGCCCGAACGTCCCGCTCAGCAGTTCGTCGAGCACCGACTGGGCAGCCGCCGAGCAGACCGCGGGATCACCGCCGTGCACGGCCGCCACCCTGACCGCCTCGTCCACCGCCGTCCGCGCCACCCCTTTCGAGTAGTGGACCAGCACACCGTTCGCCACGAGCAGGAACATCACGAGGGCAA
>DATHWB010000311.1:0-2303 GCA_035460965.1 Acidimicrobiia bacterium | reverse complement strand
CGAACCCCACTCCACCAAGGCCAAGGAGGACGCGGCGCACTGGGCGACGGGTGCCGGCCCGGAGCTGCTCGCGGCGGATGCGATGCGGCCGCGCCTGGATCAGAAGGGGGAGGCCCTCTTGGCGGGAGTGCAGTGCCCCGTCCTCGTGGTTCACGGCACCGACGACCGCATTCATCCGCACCAGGTCGGTGTCGAGGCGGCACGCATCATCGGCGGCACGCTGGTGTCCTTTGCCGGCTCCGGCCATGTTCCCGTGCTGCGGGATCCAGTGCGCATCAACCTGCTGCTTCGGGACTTCGTGGAACGGGTGGGGCGTTGAGGGCCCGGGAACCCGACCGAGCGGACTCCGTCGATTCTGGCGGTGTACCGATCTACTACGAGGTCTACGGCAGTGGGGATCCGACGTTGCTGCTCATCCCGCCGGCACCGATCACCCACTCGCGTATCTGGAAGGCACTGATCCCGCACCTGGCACGGCGCTACCGCGTGATCACCTTTGACGGAAGGGGCAACGGCCGATCGGGTCGTCCAACGGGCATCGAGGCCCACACCCGGTCGCAGAACGAGCGAGACATCGTGGCGGTGCTCGATGCGACGGCGACGACGGAGGCGGTGCTGGTGGCGCACTGCCATGCGAACTGGTGGGCGGTAGACGTCGCCGCCGACCACCCTGAGCGGGTGCGGGCGCTGGTGGCCATCGAGCCCGGTGTTCCTTACCTCGGCCGAACACATCCGCACTGGATAGAGGCGGCGAAGACGTGGGAGCAGCACCTCGACGATCCCGTCGGGTGGGAGCTCTGCAACCGGCACGTGATCGTCAACGACCTCCGCCGGTGGGTTGAGTTCTTCTTCGCCGCGCAACTCGTCGAGCCGCACTCCACCAAGCAGTACGAGGATGCGGTGACCTGGGCGCTGGGCACAACCGGCGAGATCCTGGCCAACGCCGAGGAGGCTGCGGACCTCGACCCGCCGGGACGGGAGAGCGTCGAAGACCGTTGCCGCCGCCTCGGGATACCCACGCTGGTGATTCACGGCGATCAGGACGTGTGCCAGCACGTCGACCGCGGCCGGGCCGTCGCCGAACTGACGGATGGTGAGCTCGTGGTCATCGAGGGAGCCGGCCATCTGACTCTCGCCAGAGAACCCGTTCGCGTCAATCTCGCCATCCAGTCGTTCCTCGACCGGTTGACAGGAGCCGCACACATGACAAGCCACACCTGGACCCGCGGGCTGGACCGGCGCAAGCGAGCCCTCTACGTCTCGTCACCGATCGGGCTCGGGCACGCCCGTCGTGATATCGCCATCGTGCAGGAGTTGCGGAAGCAAGTCCCCGACCTGCACGTCGACTGGCTGGCGCAGGACCCGGTCACCCGAGTGCTCGACGCCGAAGGCGAGACTATCCATCCTGCCAGCGGGTGGCTGGCCAGCGAGTCCGCCCACATCGCCTCCGAGGCTGCCGGTCACGACCTGCACTGCTTTCAGGCGCTCCGGAACATGGACGAGATCATGGTGGCGAACTTCATGATCTTCCAGGAAGTCGTCGACGAAGGGCTGTACGACCTCGTGGTGAGTGACGAGGCCTGGGAGATCGATCACTTCTGGCACGAGAACCCCGAGTTGAAGCGCGGATCGCACGCCTGGATGACCGACTTCGTCGGCTATCTCCCCATGCCGTCCGGCGGTGAGCGGGAGGCGTACCTCACGGCCGACTACAACGCGGAGATGATCGAGCACGTCGCCCGCTTCCCTCGCATCCGCGATCGGGCGATCTTCGTCGGCAATCCAGACGACGTGATCCCAGAGAGCTTCGGTCCCGGCCTCCCCAAGATCAAGGAGTGGACCGAGGAGAACTTCGCCTTCGCCGGTTACATCACCGGCTTCAGCCCGCCCGACCCGAAAGATGTCGCCACCCTGCGGGAGGACCTCGGCTTCCGCCCCGGTGAGAAGGTGGTCATGGTGACGGTCGGCGGTTCGGGTGTGGGCCGGTCGCTACTGGAGAAGGTGGTTGCCGCCTATCCCATGGCGAAGGCACGGCTGCCGGAGTTGCGAATGATCGTGGTGGCCGGTCCGCGCATCGCGCCGGAGTCGCTGCCCAGTCATGACGGCCTTCAGGTCCACGGCTACATCAACCGGTTGTTCCGGCACCTGGCGGTCTGCGACCTGGCGATCGTGCAGGGCGGTCTGACGACCACCATGGAGCTGACCGCAGCGCGGCGACCGTTCATCTACTTCCCGTTGCGGAACCACTTCGAGCAGAACTACCACGTCCGTCACCGGCTCGACCGCTACGGAGCCGGCCGGTA
>DATHWB010000310.1:0-3784 GCA_035460965.1 Acidimicrobiia bacterium | reverse complement strand
GTGGAGAGGGCGCTGGTCTGGGATTCGCGGACGACCTGGCCCACGAACAGTGCATCCTCGACCGTTCCCGTGTCGAGGACGATGCTGGCGGTGCTGGTGACCGCCTCCATGTAGGCGGTCACGGTGTGGTCGTGGAGCGTCTGTTCGGCAGCGACAGCCTCGGCATCCGCAAAGGTCAGGGACTGGCTGATCTGGTCGAGGCGGATGCTGGCGGCGGCGAGATCGACCGCGGCGAGTTGGTACTCGTCGAGGGCGATGAACAGGGCGGCTTCCACCTCCCTGGCGTTGGCGACGGCCTCGGACACGACGGCGTAGGCGGCGTCCACTTCCTCGGCGGTCTCGCGGGCGCGACGTTCGGCCTCGTCGACTTGGGCGAGGACGGGGGAGACGCCGGAGAGCAACGTCGAGACGACGGTCAGGGCTGCCAGCCCTCGTCGGATCTGCATCGGTCCGGTGGAGGGTATTCGTCGGCGGCCGTACCCGAAACTCGGTTCCGGTATCTCGGTCCGGGTACGACAATGGGATGATGTTCGGACGATCCAAGAATCGCGACGCCCTGGTGTCGCCGGACGAGGCGCTACCAGGGCGCGACAGCCCGATCGCCACGCTCCGACCCCACCATGTGAACGGCAACCCGCTGACGCCCCCCTTCCCGGAGGGACACGAGACGATCTCACTGGCGATGGGGTGTTTCTGGGGCACGGAGAAGTTCTTCTGGAAGCTCGAGGGGGTCTGGACCACCGCCGCCGGATATCAGGGCGGATACACCCCTCACCCCACGTACGAGGAGGTCTGCACCGGTCGCACCGGACACGCCGAGGCGGCCCTGGTCGTGTTCGACCCTGCAGTGTTGGATCTCGACGCGCTCTTCAAGGAGTTCTGGGAGAACCACGACCCGACCACACCGAACCGGCAGGGCAACGACGTTGGTACCCAGTATCGGTCTGCGATCTACACCACGACCGAGCGCCAGTTCGAGGCTGCGGTGCGTTCACGGGACTCGTATCAGCGGCAACTGAAGGATGCCGGATTCGGGATGATCTCCACCGAGATCCGTGAGGGTGGGCCCTTCTTCTATGCCGAGGACTACCACCAGCAATACCTGGCGAAGAACCCCTCGGGCTACTGCAACCACGGCTTCTGTCAGGCGCCCTACAGGCCCGACTGACCGGCTCAGCCGATCACGAGCGGGATGATCTCGTCGGGGGTCAGCCCGGCGTCCAGTTCCAGAGGTACGTCCGGGACGATCCCGTTGTCGAAGTCGAGCCCGCCCGGGGTCATCCAGCGGGCGATCGTCAGGCGCATCGCTCCGCCGTTCGACAGCGGGAACCGTTGCTGGACCGTGTTCTTCCCGAATGTCGTCTCTCCCACGATCAGCGCCCGACCCCGTTCCTGCAGCGCCCCCGCCAGGACCTCCGAGGCACTGGCGGAACCCCGGTTGACGAGCACGCGCAGATCGATCGAGGGGTCGGTGGCGACACCGTCCCCGCGCACCGGGTAGCTCCGTTCCTCGTCCGGTCCGACCGTGCGGACCACGAGTCCGTCCGCCAGGAACTCGCTCGTCACGTCGAGCGCCGCCTCGAGGGTTCCTCCCGGATTGTCCCTCAGGTCGAGCACGATCGTCCGCACCCCGGCCTCCAGCATGCTCCGAAGTTCTGCCTCGACCTGACGATCGGCGCTTCCCCCGAAGAAGTTCAGTCGGAGGTACCCGACGTCGCCGACGATGGCCGCCTCGGTCACCGGGATCTCGATCGCCGCCCGGGTGATCACGAGCGTGATGGTCTCACCCTGGCGGTCGAAGGTGATCTCGACGTCGGTCCCGGCAGGGCCGCGCACCAGGCTGGTGACCTCGTCCACCGTTCGCCCGTCGACGGGGTCACCGTCGACGGCCACGAACACGTCCCCGACCTGAACCCCGGCTGCGGAAGCGGGACTTCCCTGCAGGGTCGAGACGATGATGAGGGGACAGGTGGCCGAGATGACGTTGCACGTCGTGTTCTGGGGATTGTCGCTGGTGAGGTCCTCGGTGGTCACGAGGGCACCGATTCCTTCGACCGTCCCCGATTGCTCCTCTTCCACCAGTGCCAGCGCCTCGGCCGTGATGTACGTGCTGTTGGCGTCGAGACCGAACTCGCCGAGACCGAACAGGATCGCGTCCAGCCCTTCGACCCCGATGTCGAGCGAGTCGAGTTCTTCGCACACCCGCACGAACTCTTCCGCCGGGACCGGGCATGAGATGGGTCCGGGACCGGTGCCGGGAGTCCCGAACGACTGGACCCCGAGGAGGGCGGCGTCGGCGAGCGCGGCGGGGTCGACCGGGTCTACGTAGTTGCGGATGATCAGGCCGTACGCCTCGCACAGCGGCGAGAACCCGTCGTCGGTGGGGCATTCGGTGACGGTCAGCTCGTTCGAGACGAGCGATTTCGTCGTGGTCGGAGGGATCGTCGTCGACGCAGTCGTGGATGTGGTCGCCTGGTCAGCCCCATCCGGAGCCTCGGGGTCGGAAACGACCAGTCCGCATGCGCCGAGAAGGGCGAGGGCCAGGAGGGCGAGGAGGCGGCGCATCCCTTCCATTCAACTCGGCGTCCACTCATAGCGATGGCGACCGGGTCCTACCCTGACCCGATGCGAGTGATACTCCAGGACCTCGACGGCGAGGTCGTCGAACGGGGCGTCGCCGACGGTGTGTGGACCGCGGAACCGGCCGGGGAGGTGCTCGACCTGTCCGCTTTCGCCTGTCTGCCGGGCCTCGCCGACGGACACTCCCACTTGGGAGGCGACGACATGGCGACGCTGGGGCCAGGCGACCCGGTGGAAGTGGCACGGCGTGCGTTTCACGCGGTCGAGCGGGGGGTGTTCCTCGTGTTCGACAAAGGTTGGTCGGACACCGCTGTCATCACCCTCCGCGACGTTCCTCCCGTCGACCGACCACACGTGCGCGCGGCCGGCCGGATCATCTCCGCCGAGGCCGGCTACTACCCGGACTTCGCGGTGGAAGTCGACGAAGCCGGTCTGGCGGACGCCGTCAGGAGGACGGCGGCCGAGGCTGCAGGCTGGGTCAAGATCGTCGGTGACTGGCCGCGCCGGGGGATCGGCCCGGTCGCCAACTTCGGGAAGTCGGCGCTGACGGCGGCGGTGGAGGCTGCCCACGCCGTCGGTGCCCGGGTCGCCGTTCACACCATGGCGCCCGAGGTGGCATCCGTGGCAGTGCGCGCAGGCGTCGACTCCATCGAGCATGGGCTGTTCCTCACCGACGACGACATCAGGGTTCTGGGCGCCCGGTCCGGGATGTGGGTCCCGACCATCCTGCGGATGGAGGAGGTCGTGGCCCAGTTCGGACCCGAGCGGACCGGAGCTCGGATCGTGGCCGAAGGACTCGATCGTGTTCGGTCCTTGCTGCCGGGGGCGCAGGCAGCGGGTGTCCGGGTGCTGGCGGGCACCGACCTGGCGGTACCCACAGGTGATGTGGCTGCGGAGGCGGGGAGGCTGGTCGAGTACGGCTTGACCCCGAGCCAGGCGGTGGAGGCCGTGTCGCTCGGAGCGTGGTCCGCCGGGGGGCTGGGACGCCCCTTCGCGGTGGGGGCGGAGGCCGATCTCGTCGCATTCCGCCGTGACCCGCGCCACGACATCGCCGAACTGGCACGGCCCGTGGCGTTGATCCGGGCGGGTCGGGTGTCGAGGCGCCTGTGACGGGCGAGTCGCGCCGGGCCGGCATCCCGCCGTTCTTCGTCATGGAGGTGTTCAAGAAGGCGCACGCCAGGGATCTGGTGACGGGTGATGTGCT
>DATHWB010000309.1:0-2480 GCA_035460965.1 Acidimicrobiia bacterium | reverse complement strand
ATGGCTGTGGGACCAGTGGGCTCCCCACGTAGCCCGCATCCAGGCGATGATCGAGGCAGCGAAGTCGGTCTGACTCCGCTGGCCGGGGCGGTCCGAAGACGAACGCAGCGCCGTGGCGTCACTGGATCGGCGCTGGTCAAGGTCGGCGCGCCAGCAGCTCTCCCAGGTGATCCAGTTGCTGCGAGTAGCCCCACTTCATCCCGACCGCCGCCAGCTTCGCCTTCGGGCCGATCTGGGTGATCGCGACGTGGAGACGGACCGTGGTCACGCCGTCCGACTCGGACATCGCCACGTCGTTTGTGTGATGGATGGTCGAGCCCTCCTCCTCACCCTCGGTCCACGAGCGGGCCTCGTAGACGAGGCGCGCCTGGTCTACGACGACGGTGAAGGTTCCCTCCATCGGCCACCGCGTTCCCGCGTACTTGCCCATCTCCTCGCCGGCCAGGGTGACGACGAAGATCCTCCCGCCGACCCGAGCGTCGATCTCGCACTCGGCCACCGACGTCTTCTCGGGTCCCCACCACTGGCGGAGTTGCTCCGGCTGGGTCCACGCCTGCCACACGGCGGCGAGCGGCGCCGGATACGAACGCTCGAAGTCGAGTTGCTTCTGCTTCTTGAAGAGTTGGGTGATCATCGTCGGGTCCTCCTGCCGTCAGTCGTTTGCTCGTCCATCGTCGCCTCGAGCGTCGAGGGACTCGAGATACATGCCGAGCGAGTCGAGCCTCGTCTGCCACACCCGCTCGAAGGAGTCGACCCAGTCGCTCAGCTCCTCGAACGTGGCCTGGTCGAGGTGGTAGATCCGTTTCCTCGCCTGGGGTCGGACCCCCACGATCCCCGCCCCGTTCAGCACGCTCAGGTGCTTCGACACCTGCGGCTGACGGATTCCGAGTGCCTCCACGATCTCGCCGACCGAGCGGGGTCCGCCCCGCAGCAACTCGACGATCTGGAAACGGCTCGGCTCCCCGAGTGCGGCGAAGGTCGATGCATGCACCCGGCCAACCTATCTGGGTGATATATTCCTGTCAAGGAATATATCGGCCTGACACTGCAAATCCGTACTCTCGTTCCCGCGCATGCGCGGGATACGACCCTGGGTACGCGTCTCGCCCCCTCATGGGCTGGCGGGTCTCTCCAAGCGGCGGGCGACGCGGAACAGCCACACGAGGAACGAGGCACCGAACAGGCGCTGAGTGAGGCCGGCGACGCCACCCGTCCCGGGCGGGAACAACAGCCAGGTGCCGGTCGAGATCACGTAGAGGGCCAGGATCGTCCAGGCGAAGAGCCGGGTCGTGAGGGCGAAGTCCGCCCAACGGGGATCGCGACCGAAGACACCCGACAGCACGAACGCGACGGCTATCAGGCTGACGAACATCACCACGCTGAAGAAGCCATGGGCCTGCCCGGAGAAGGTGTAGCTGACGGTGCCGTCGGCGAGCGGCACGTCCTCGACGAAGGCCCCGGTGCCGACGAGACCGACCCCGGCCGCCACCATGAGGGCGACCGACGCCGTCTTCCAGCGATCCGGAGCCAACGTCCGTCGCAGACCCTCCGCCACGGCGAGGGTGCCGATCCCGGCCGCCAAGAACCCGAGCACCATCAGCCATCCGAGCCGTCCGTTGGCGTACTGGCTGGCCAGCGTGTCCAACGGATTCTTCTCGGGTTGAAGCAGATGCATCGCCACCGCCACGCCGACGAGTGACAGATTCCCGATCGCACCGATGCGGCCGAACACCGGAGTGGACACGCGCCCTCGCATGCCCCCGATACAAGCCCAGCTCCGTCCATACCGCGCCTCCGACCATCTTCAAGACATCGGCCTCGAGATGCGATCGGCGTGAATGCCGCCCCACCGAGTGGCACAGTCGGCCAGATCCAGGGCGGACGGTTCAGGGCGACTCTGCGGTCGACCTCCCGGTCGTCCGAAGGTGGCGATCGGGATCGCACACATGGCGACGGAAACGCCCATCGCCACCATCAACACCCGGTAGTCGATGATGCCGATCATCGTCGGCGCCCGAGCCGACCGCGAACCCCTACGCCGATGGTGTCGGACTCGCTTCCACCGGGATCCCGGCTCCGTCACCGTGCCACTCGCCCGTCGGATCCCTCCGGTTGCGCGTCCAGTACCGACGACCGAGCCACAGCACCGCCACCATGGCGACCAGCACCTGTCCGAAGCCGGCCATGGAAGCCCATGGCAACACGATGTCGCCGGCTTCGAGGTTGTTGAACAGGCTGCCCAACGGGGTGAGAAGCGGCCACAAGACCAGGACGTTCCTGGTGGTGCGGAAGGCCATCGCATAAACCACACCGAGCCCCGCGAGGAAGACGACCTCCTCGAATCCCATCCCATATCCGACGTGGTAGAGCCCATACAGCGCCGCCGACAAACCAACGCCAGGCACCGGACCAAACGACGCTTCGAGCAGATTCTGGATGAACCCACGGAAGAACACGGACTCGAACACACCGACAGTGAG
>DATHWB010000308.1:0-16807 GCA_035460965.1 Acidimicrobiia bacterium | reverse complement strand
GAGACGGCCACCCGATGACCTGCCAGCCACCCCTCCGCGACGTAGACATCGCCGAGGAGCGCGGCGGCCAGAACGCGGTCGGCCTTCGGACCGAGCCGGTCCACGAGGGGTTCTGCCCCCGGGATCGCCGGCCGGACTGCGGGTTCGAGGGCCGGTCCGAGGATCGGGACCCCGCCCCGCCCCTCGGCCTTCAGAGCAGCCACCGCCGCCTCGCGCTGGTCCATCCCGGCGAACACGACACCGTCCGCCCAAGGACCGAGGGCCGCATCGACGGCCGCCGCCATGTCCTCCGGCACGTCGAGGGCGGCCGACACCGAACCCAGCGCGCCCGCCGCCTGCTCGACCATCGCCCGGGCGTCCTCGTCGGCGAGACCCTCCGCCGCGGCGACGAGCGCATCCCGCTTCGCCCGGGCGCCGACCCCCGCCATACGCGCCTCGGAGTGGTTGGCTTCAGCCGCCTCCCATCGTGCCTGGGCGGCCGCACGCTCTCGCTCCGCGGCCACATATCGTTCCTGCGCCGGCGTGGCGACGGCGTCCAGGTCGCGGATCTCGTCATTGATGCGCCCCCAGGTCGCACGCTCGTCCGCCAGCCGCGATGCCACCACCTGCAGCCTCGTCTCGACCGCCTCGAGTTCACGGCGATCGCGATCGTCGGCCATGTCGAGGGATCGGAGGTCCCCACGCACCACCGCGATCGCTCCCTCGGTGGACATCTCCTCCTGTTCGGTGAGCGACCGCTCCTCGTCCTCCAACTGCCGGAACACCCGTTCGGCGTCGCTCGCCAGACGGTCGAGTTCCTCGACGGCGGCGCTGGACTCGACGATGCGCACCTCGAGCTGCGCGGCCTCCGACTCCAGGTCGCGTCGCCGTTCGTCCGCACCGTCCAGCCGGGTCCGACCCGCCCGGTGCCGCTCGTGAGCCACCTGACCGATACGGCGTAGCCGCTCCAGAACGGTCTCCGCCCGGGCGGCGGCCGACGAGTCGCGGTCGAGCGCCTCGCCCAGGTCGCCGGCCTCCGAACGAAGCACACCCAGTAGTTCTGCGACCGCCAGACGGGCCCGCTCGGACTCCTGCATCGTCCGTTCGTCAGCCTCGGCCACCGACGTCATCTCGGCCACTCGAGCGTCGATGGCTCGGAGGTCCTCCGCCCCGACCGCCAGTCTGAGAGCATGCACCGCCTCGGCCACCTCCTGATGCCGCAGGGCGGCAGAGGCCTGGCGCTTGAGCGGGCGCATGCGCTTGCCGATCTCCCCGAGCAGATCCCGCAGCCGCAAGACGTCTGCATCGGTCCTCTCGAGACGACGCAGGGCCTTGTCCTTGCGCACCCGGTGCTTGAGGATCCCCGCCGCCTCCTCGACCACCGCCCGGTGCTGGTCGGGAGTGGCGCTCAGGATGGAGGTGATCTGGCCCTGGCCGATGATCACGTGCTGATGGCGCCCGACCCCGGAGTCGCTCAGCAGCTCCTGGATGTCGAGCAGCCGACAGGACACCCCGTTGATCTCATAGTCGCTGGAACCGTCCCGATACAGGCGGCGGGTGACGCTCACCTCCGGCAGATCGAGAGGGAGCATCCCCGAGGTGTTGTCGAACACCAACGTGACCTCCGCCCTGCCGAGCCCGGGGCGGGTGGCGGTACCGGCGAAGATGACGTCGTCCATCTTCGCCGTTCGCAGTGCCTTGGGTGACTGGGTCCCCATCACCCACGCGATCGCGTCGACGACGTTCGACTTGCCCGACCCGTTGGGACCGACGATCACCGTGACACCAGGACGGAATTCGAGTCGCGTCCGGTCGGCGAACGACTTGAACCCGGTCAACTTCAACGACTTGAGATGCACGCAGATCCTCTCGATCCGGACGCGTGGTGCGAAGGGGTGAACTTACACTCGTGTGATTCGATCGAGGTTAGTCAGCGTCGGCGATTTCACGGTCGAATCCGATCGATCAGTGCAGGATCGCGGCCGCCCGCGGTCGGCGGGTGATCAGGATCCAGACGAGCACGCCCACCAGGGCGGTCCCGATGAACGCCGTCGACGCGTACCCGGGGCCGTCCAGCAGGATCCCGGAGCCGATCGTCGCAGCCGCCCCGACGCCCCACACCATCGAGTCCACGCGCCCCTGGATCAGGGGGCGCAGTTCCGGCTCCACCGCCACGGTGAGGATCTTGCTGCCCGCCACGAATCCGAAGTTCCAGCCGAGTCCCAGCAGGAACAGCCCCCACCCGAGCAGCACGGTGGAGTCGTGCGGGGCGAAAGCCGCCACCACCCCCGCCGCGACCAGCACGCCCGCTCCAAGCCACATCATCGGGACGGCGCCCACCCTGTCCGTGACCCGCCCCACCAGTGGGGCGAAGGCGAACATGCCCAACGTGTGGGCGCTGATGATGTTGCCGACGGTGCCGAGACCGAAGCCGGAGTTCTCGACGTGGATCGGCGTCGCCGTCATGATCAACACCATCACGAAGTGGCCGATGACCATCGCCGCCACGGCCATCTGCACCGCGGGGCGGCGGAAGGGCGTCGCCACATCGTCCAGTTCGGCCACCACCTCTTCGTCGACGATGGCCAGCGTCGACGGATCCGGCCGGAGCGCCACCAGCGAGAGCACGGTGGCGAGTCCCATGAACAGCGCGGTGGCCAGATAGCCACCGGCGTACTCGACAGCCCCGAGTTCCGTCGCCATCTGTCCGCCGGGTGCGAGCAGGCGGGGCCCTGCCACGGCACCGATCGTGCTGGCCCACACGATGACACTGACGGCACTCCCCCGCCGAGCCGGTTCCACCAGTTCCGCCGCGCTGTAGCGAGCGAGGTGGGCGGCGGCGTTCCCGAATCCGATGACTCCCATCCCGGCGACCAGCACCGCGAACACGCCCCACAGCACACCGAGGAAGGCCACGACCCCGCCCAGGGTGGCGACGGTCATACCGAGCAGAAGCGACCGCCGCCGCCCGGCGGACACGACCACGCGACCGAGCACAGCCGTCCCCACTGCCGTCGACACCGTGCCGACCGCGGCCGGGACACCTGCCAGCAGCGGTGATCCGGTGATGTCCCGTGCCGCCAGGGTCGACACCGTGACAGCCGCCAGGTAGCCCGTGGACATTGCGCCGACCGCCGCGAAGAGAATCCAGCGCAGGCGGGTGCGATCGGTCACCGGGACACGTTATCCCGCGGATCGGTCCGGGGATCCGCGGGTGCGATCGGGCCATGTGGCCCTGGCGATCGGCGGTAGCGACGCAGATCATGGTCTCGGAGCCTTTTCGGCCCAGCGAGACAAGGAGGCTCATCATGCGCCCCGTCCGTCCGCGCGGTCTGCGGGGAGCGGTGGTGTTCGTGGCCGTGTTGATGGTTCCCGCATGTGGGACCGTGACGGACTCCTCCGACGCCATCACCACCAACACCACCCAAGCGACGACGACAACGACGACCCCGGTGACGACCACCAGCGCACCGACCACCACCACCACCACCACCACCACGACAGACTCGCCCCCGACGACACTCCCGCCCGCCGGGGAATACGTGACCGCGTCCATCGCTTCCGCAGCTCAGGCGTGCATCGATCGCTGGTATGTGTTGCGGCTCGATCCGGTGCATCCAACGGGAGCAGTGGAGGATCTCGTCACGACTTGCGAAGCGGCCCAAGCGGCTCTCGAGCCGTTGCAGGCCGAGGTGGGGGCCGGCCCCTTCCCCGTCAACCTGCTCAATCTGACCCTGGCGGCGATCACGCTCGAGGCTGCGGAGTACTGGGTGGTGGAGATCGAACAGGCTCGTTGCGACGTCAACGCGTGCCGGGTGCCGGATGACGAGTTCGTCGACTTCCTGACCCTCGCTGCCACACCGAACATCCCGCCAGGCTTCCTGCGTGATCCCGACGTCTACCAGCCCACCGTCGAGGATGTCACGGGACTCGTGATCGTCTCGGATTGACTCACGACCAGCGCGCGAAATCGAGTCCCAGGATCAGTTGATGATCAGGAAGTCCTGGACCGACGGGTCCGGTGGCTTCGACTCGGACTCGACGCCGGCCACCGAAGAGCGGGGCGGGCCCTGCCACAGCCAGTCCACGAAACGTTCGAGTGGCGCCTCTTCCCCCTGCGCCCACACTTCGACCCGCCCGTCGGGGAGGTTTCGCACCCATCCCCACAGGCCGAGGCGCCGTCCTTCCTGGCGGGTCATCTGACGGAAGTAGACCCCTTGAACCCGACCGGACACGAACGCATGGACCGCTTTCACCGCTGGCACTCCGGACAGAAGTGCGACGAACGCTGGGCCACGACGACCCGCTCGATGGGCGTCCCGCAGCGGGGACAAGGCTCCCCGGTGCGTCCGTACGCCCTGAGACGGGCCGTGTACTCACCCACCCGGCCGTCGGGCAGCAGGTATGCCAGGTCGTCGAGGCTCGAACCCCCGTATCGGAGCCCGTCCTGGAGTACCGGCTTGATCGCCTGACGGAGACGGCGCACTTCCTCCGTCGTCAACGACCCGGCGGCGCGCCGTGGCGCGATCCTCGCCCGGAACAGGATCTCGTCGGCATAGATGTTGCCGATCCCGGCGACGATCCGCTGGTCGAGCAGCAGCGCCTTGACGGGTGCTGACCGGCCGTGCAGCCGCCGAGCGAGCTCAGGGGTCCGTGGCAGACCGTCCAGTGCATCGGGTCCGAGGGCGGGCATCGGAGACGCGTCCCACTCCTCCGGCGTGTAGACCGCCACGAACCCGAAGGTGCGGGGGTCGACGAAACGGAGCTCCACTCCGGCATCCGTGGTCGCGGTGAAGTTCGTGTGCGGTGCCTCCGGACTCCCCGGTGCCGCCAGCTGCATTCGGCCCGACATCCCGAGGTGCATCACCCACCGCAGGTCACCCTCCACCTCGGCCACGATGAACTTGCCCGTTCGGCCCACGCTCGCGACCCGCCTGCGGTGGAGGCGATCCACGACGTCCGACGGCCGCTGGTTCCGGCGCGCCATTCGGTCGCGACGGACTTCGACGGAAGCGAGCACTCGTCCTTCGAGCGCGGGCGCGATCGAACGACGGGTGGTCTCGACCTCGGGCAGTTCGGGCACGGACGGAAGGATGACACGGCGGTGGACCTACGTCGATGCGCCTCACACGGCCAGTTCGGCTTCACGGAGCGCCGCCGCGATCCGCTTTGCGCTCACCGAGCCTCGCGTCCCCAGGTGCTGAGCGAAGTACGAGACCCGAAGTTCCTGGAGCATCCAGCCGATCTCGATGAGTTCGGGGGTCGGCTTCAACGAGTCCGACAGGCGGGCGTGCTCGTCCTCCAGGCGGTGCACCACAGCCATGTTGGCCGCATCCCGCTCCGGCTTCTCCGGCAGCCGCTCGAGCCGCCAGGCCATCGCCCGCAGATAACGCTCCACGTCGGCGATGCGGGAAGGCCCGATCGCCGCCAGGAAGTCCGGGTACACGATTCGTGCCACCTGCCGACGGATGTCCTCCACCGCACCGGTGAACAGGTCGCCGGAAGCCGAGTCCACCGCGATCTGGAGGTCGCGCAGGGCGGCGAAGAGGGCCACCGAGGACTCCCCCACCCGCACGATGCGGTCCCCGAGTCGGCCGGCCGCCGCCGATGCCAGCCGACGGAACTCGTCCTCGCTCCACACCGGTCCGCCCAGCTCCGAGAGGACGGCGTCCGCCGCACACTCGACGCAGTCGGCCATCCACCCCTCGACGGACGCATGCGGCCCGAGACGAAGATCCGCCCGCGCCTGGGGTGTCAGCAGCGGCTCCAGGAGTCGGGCAGGAGGCGAGGCACGCAGCACGAGCAGTCTCCTGGTGCCGAACCACATCGCCTCGGCCTGCTCCTCCTCGGTCGCCACCAACCGGATCCCCGTCGACTCGCCCTCGTCCACCAGCGCCGGATAGGCCACGGCGGCATTCACGGGACCGGGAACCCTGATGCGTCGCGGCAGCTCGCCGAAAGTCCAGTCCTTCAGCCCCGTCCGCTCGAGCGGGTGGGTGGCGATGGCGACGCGCTCCCTGATCGCCTGACGGAACTGCTCACGCAGCTTCGCCAGATCGTCGCCGAACGCAACGACCGACCCGTCATCGTCGATCACGCGGAACATCGGGCGCAGATGGGGTGGAAGCCGATCGAGGTCGAAGTCCTCCGCCACGATCGAGAGCCCGCTGATCCGGGACAGCTCCCGCCTGACGTGGTCCAACAAGCCGCCCGCCGGCGTGGTCCGCAGCACTGCGGCGGCCGTCTCCTTCACGGGCAGGAAGGCCTTGCGGACCGACTTGGGGAGGGAGCGGATGAGGGACACGACGAGTTCTTCCCGATGTCCGGGCACGTGCCACTCGAACACCGAGGGGTCGAGGCGATCGAGCCCCGACGCCGGCACGTCGATGATCACGCCATCGATCTCGCTCCCCGGTCGGTACTCGTAGTGGATCGGTGCCACCACGTCGCCGTGGTGCCACTCGTCCGGATATTCCTCCCTGTCGAGGCGGTCTGCGTCGGCCACCACATCGGTGAGGGTGAGGTCGAGCCGGTGCGGATCGTCCACCCTTCGCCACCACGCGTCGAAGTAGCGGGTGGACACCACGTCCTGCGGGATCCGGCCGGCGAAGAGTTCCTCGAGTTGGGCATCGCTCACGCGGAGGTCCGCTCGGAAGCGAGCCTCCAGGGCTTCGACCTCCTCGAACACCCGGGCGTTGTGACGGACGAACCGATGGTGGGATTCCCACTCACCGTGCACGAGCGCGTGGCGAATGAACAACCGCCTGGCCTCGGCAGGATCGATCGACCCGTACAGCACCGTCCGCTCCGTCACCACCGGGATCCCGTACAGGGTCATCGTCTCGTGGGCCACGGCGGCCCCTCGCGCTGCGTCCCACCAGGGATCCGAGTGCGAGCGGCGCAGGAGGTGGGAGGCGGCCTCCTCCAGCCACGCAGGATCGATCTTCACCACCCCGCGGGCCCACGTCCGGGTCGTCTCGACCAGGTCGGCGGCCATCACCCACTCCGGACTCTTCTTGAAGAGCACCGACCCTGGCGAGAGGGCGAACGTGAGCCCCCGCGCCCCGCGGTACTCGTGCCCAGCGGGCTCCTTGCGGCCCACGTGGGACAACAGTCCGGTGAGCAGAGCACGGTGGATGGCGTCGTCGTCGGCTTCCCTCCCGGCGGCCCGCAGGCCCAGTTCCCCGCACACCCGCCGTAGCTGGCTGTGGACGTCCTGCCATTCCCGAATCCTCCGATGGTTGAGGTACTCGTCCCGGCACATGCGCCGGAAGCGGTTGGCGGTGAGCTCGCGCCGACGCTGCTTCACGTGGTCCCAGAGCCGCAGCCAACCCAGCAGGTCCGATCCCGGCACCTCGAAGCGCCGGTGGAGGGCATCGGCTCTCGCCTCATCTCCGGTCGGGCGTTCCCTGGGGTCGATGATCGACAGCCCGGACGCCACGATCAGGACTTCGGCCAGCGAGCCGTTCTCCGCCGCGGCGATCAGCATCCGCCCGATCCGCGGATCGGCAGGGATCCTGGCGAGAGTCCTCCCGAGCGGAGTGAGCACCACCGAATCCGCCCCGGGTTCGACGGCACCGAGTTCTTCGAGCAGGAGGATCCCGTCCCGGATCGCCCTCGAGTCGGGTGGCTCGAGGAACGGGAACTCCTCGACGTCCCCCAGTCCGGCCGCCGCCATCTGCAGGATGACCGAGGCGAGGTTCGTTCGGAGGATCTCCGGCTCAGTGAACTCGGGACGTGCCAGATAGTCCTGCTCCGAGTACAGGCGGATGCACACACCGGGCCCGATCCTCCCGCATCTCCCCGCCCGCTGGTCCGCCGAGGCCTGGCTGATGGGCTCGATCGGGAGACGCTGGACCTTGGTGCGCCGGCCGTACCGGGAGATCCTGGCGGTTCCCGGGTCCACGACGTAGCGGATCCCCGGAACCGTCAGCGATGTCTCAGCGACGTTCGTGGCCAGCACGATCCGCCGTCCCTGATGCGGAGCGAACACCCGATGCTGCTCGGCGGACGAGAGCCGCGCATAGAGCGGGAGTATCTCGGTGTTCGGGAACCCGACCTCCCCCAGCGCGTCGGCGGCGTCGCGGATCTCCCTCTCACCGGAACAGAACACCAACACGTCGCCGGGCCCGTCGGAAGCCAACTCGCGCACGGCCGAGACGATGGCGTCGGGTTGGTCGAGCGGCGCGCCGGAGTCGTCCACGGGTTCCCGGTACCGGATCTCAACCGGGTGGGCACGGCCCGACACTTCGACGACCGGAGCGTCATCGAAGTGGGCGGAGAAACGGGCGGTGTCGATCGTCGCAGACGTGATGATGACCTTGAGGTCCTGCCGCTGCTCGCACAGCCGTGACAGGTACCCGACGAGGAAGTCGATGTTGAGGCTCCGCTCGTGGGCCTCGTCGACGATGATCGTGTCGTAGGCCGACAGTCTGCGATCGCCCTGGATCTCGGCCAGCAGGAGGCCGTCCGTCATCACCTTGACCAGCGTGTCGTCCGCCACCGTGTCGGTGAACCGCATGGCGTAACCGACGGTCGCTCCGACAGGAACCTCCAGCTCCTGCGCTATCCGTTCGGCGATGGTGCGGGCTGCCAGCCGACGCGGCTGGGTCTGTCCGATGTAGCCGTCGATCCCCCGTCCCAGCTCGAGACACATCTTCGGCAGCTGAGTGCTCTTGCCCGAGCCCGTCTCGCCGGCCACCACCACCACCTGATGCTTCCGGATCGTGTCGAGGAGCTCCCTGCGCCGCCCCACGATCGGAAGCTCGCCGGGATAGGCGATACGCGTCGGCGCCGCCGCCCGCCGCGCCGCCATCCGCGCCTCCCCGGCGGCGACGTCGGCGGCGATCGCGGCCAGCACGGACTCCCGCTTGGACGCCACTCCGATACGTGCGGCGCCGCGCAAGCGCCGTTCGACACGCTGCCGATCGGCGATGGTGAGCGAACGCGCCCGCTCCCGCAGTTCCTCGACACGCATCCGCCCAGTATCGCCGTGAATCCGACCCGGTCGCCGAGCGATTCCGAGGCGGTCCCCGCTCATCAACTAGGTTCCCGACGATGAACTCGATGGAACTTCGTCCCCGCACCGTCGGTGAGATACTCGACGCGGCGTTCAAGCTCTACACCTCGAACGTCCGCAAGCTGCTGATCATCGCGGCGGTCGTGTTCATCCCCATCGGGATCATCCAACTGGTCGTGACTTCCGGGTCCGGCTTCGACACCGCCTCTCTCTTCGACCCGGAGGCGATCGCCGAGGGGCGACTGCCCGCCGGCTTCACCTCGTTCCTGGGTGGGACGCTGATCCTGTCGCTGATCTCACTGGTCGGCACCCTCTTCGTCCAGGGTGCCGCCATCAAGCTGTTCGCCGGGGCATATCAGGGGATCGACCAGTCGTGGCAGGACTCGGTTCGCTTCGGGATCGACAAGTCGCTCCTCATCCTCGGCACCGCCATCATCTCGGCCCTGGGAAGCGGAATCGGCCTGCTGTTCTGCATCGTCCCGGGCGTGTGGCTGTGGACGGTGTGGTACGTCGCCATTCCCGCCCTGCTGGTCGAGGGTGTGGGTCCCGTCGCCGCACTGGGGAGGTCGTTCCAACTCGTCAAGCAGCGGTTCTGGCCCGTGCTGGGCGTCGGGTTCCTCGCCTGGCTGATTTCGCAGGTGGTGGTGCAACTCCTCGGGTTCGTCGTCGGGATCGTGGCGGTCGTCCCGGCAGCGATGGACATGGCCGAAACGGGTGCATTCGACGGCAGCGTGTTCGGCGCCTCGGTGCTCGCCTCGACCGTGGCGAGCATCGTCACCGTGCCCTTCCTGGCGGCGGTGGCGGTGGCGGTCTACTTCGACCTGCGGGTCCGCTACGAGGGTTTCGACCTCGAGATGCTCGCCCGCCAGTCCGACAACCTCGACATCCGGCCGGACGGAGGTTCGGGATCGACCGACCCGTTCGGTCTCGATTGACCCTCCGTGTCCGGCTCGTCGCGGCTCGACGTCGTTGGCACACTCGAGGACGTCCTGTCCGAACCGCGCTTCGCCGCTCCCGCCGAGAGCTGGTGGGATCGCCTGGTGCAACGAGTCCTGGCCGAAGCCGCCCGGCTCTTGGCCGCCGTCATCGAGGCTGTTGGTGGGCCGGTGGTGGCGGCGTTCATCGCCGTGGGGATCGTGGGTGCCTTCGCACTCTTCGTCGGGTTCCGTCTGGCCGGTCGCCGGGCCTCGGTGTTGCAGGAACGGATGGTGCTGGAGCGACTCCTGGAGATCGGTGCCGACCCCGACAGCTTCCTGCGCGACGCCGAAGCGGCGTCGCTCGCCGGTGAGCACGCCCGCGCCATCCGGCTGCGCTTCATCGGGGGCGTGCTCGATCTCGGCCGCACCGGCCGGCTCCGCTACGAACCGGGGCTGACCACGGGAGGGATGGTCGAACAGATCGACGACCCCGCCTTCGGCGAGTTGGCGGACCAGTTCGACCGCGTTGTGTACGGGAGCGCCGGGGCGGGAGCGGACGACGACGAGCGCTCCCGCAACGGCTGGGATCGCATGCGGCAGTCCACGTGATCCCGCGTTCCACCACCCTGTCCGACGACGGCCGACGGCTCCGCCGCGGCTTGGTGTGGGCGGCGGGAGCTCTCACGGCTCTCCTCATCGCCGTCATCGTGTTCGCGGCCCTGGACCGGTCGACGATCGTCGACGGGCCATCGGGATCGAGCTTCGTGACCACCGCAACCGGCACCGCCGCCCTCCATGACGCGCTCGACCGCCTGGGCCGAGATCCGCGCCGGATCGGACGACCCCTGACGGCCGAGGTGCTCGACGGGCTCGGCTCGTACCTCCTGGCGGACTCCGAGTTCGGCAACTTCGATCAGGTCGAACGGGCCGCGCTGCGCGGTTTCGTCGAGCGGGGCGGGGTGGCCGTGATACTCGGTGTGCCGCCGGGTGCGATCCTCGCCACCTTCGACGTGGACGCCGCCTGGCGAGGCAGACCGGTGGGAGAGGCCGACGTCGTCGATCCCTCCTCGCCCGCCCGGGCCGTCCTCGGTGCCAGGTTCGGGTCCTTCCAGACAGGGCACGACGGGGTGGCGCTCGCCTCCGGCCCGGATGGTGACCTGGCGGTTGCCTTCCCACGTGGCGACGGATCCGTCGTGCTCATCGCCGACTCGTCCCTCGCCCACAACGCGACGGTGCTGCTCGCCGACAACGCCATCTTCCTGGAGCACGTCCTCATCGGGCCGACAGGCTTCGACGACTACCGGCACGGGTTCGACGACCGCCCGGCCGACGGCTTGCTGGGGGCCGCCCCCGGCAACTGGAGCGGGGCGGTGATGCTGGGTGCAGTCGTCCTCGTGTTGGCGCTCACGTCGTACGGACGCCGGTTCGGCGCGATCGAACCCCGGGAAAGGGTCAGTGCACCCGACCGTTCCTTGTTCCTGGACTCGGTAGCCCGGTCCCTCCGGCGATCGAAAGGCCCGCTTCCGCTGGATCCCCTGGAGGCAGCCGTGGCTCACCGCCTCGGGCTTCCGGCCGACGCCGACGGGGCGGCGTTGGCAGATCGGGCCGAACGCGCAGGTGTCCCGGCAGCCCTGGTCGGGCGGCTCGCCGACCCCGACGGCGACCGGGCGGCGGTGCTCGACCAGACACTCGCGACACTGATGACGACGAGAGGACATGGAACGTGAGCGACCCACGCCACACCCGCACACTCATCCAGAACGAGATCTCGAAGGTGGTTGTCGGCCAGTCCGGAACCGTGGACGCTCTGCTCGCCGCCCTCCTGGTCGGAGGCCACGTCCTCCTCGAAGGAGTCCCCGGCACCGCCAAGACCCTGCTGGCGAGGGCGTTCGCCCGCACGGTCGGCCTCGAATTCGACCGGGCCCAGTTCACGCCGGACATGCTGCCGTCCGATCTCACCGGGACCGTCACGCTCCGGGGCGGCGAACTCACCTTCCGACCCGGACCGGTGTTCACGAACGTGCTCCTGGCAGACGAGATCAACCGCACCCCTCCGAAGACCCAGGCAGCACTGCTGGAGGCGATGGCCGAGAGCCAGGTCACCGTCGACGGCACGACCCACGCCCTCCCCGACCCGTTCGTGGTGATCGCCACCCAGAATCCGATCGAGTACGAGGGCACCTATCCCCTACCCGAGGCGCAGCTCGACCGTTTCCTGATGAAGGCGGAAGTGGGGTACCCGTCGTCCGATGACGAACGGGCGATGTTGCGCCTCGCTCGTGATGGGCTTTCCCCGGCCACGCTGGCGGATGTTCGACCGGTGGCCACCGCCGAGGAGGTGCGAGCGATGCGAGCCACGGCCACTGCGGTGACCATGACCGACGACGTCGTCGCCTACATCTCCGACGTCATCCGCGCCACCCGCGACCTGCCGTCGGTCGAGCTCGGGGCGTCTCCCCGAGCCGCCGTCCACCTGGCTGCCGCGTCCCGGGCGGTGGCCGCCCTGGCGGGACGGGCATTCGTCACTCCCGACGACGTCACCCGCACGATCCGTCCGGTGCTGCGACACCGCATCCTGATTCGACCCGAAGCCGAGATCGAGCGGTACCGGCCAGAGGACGCCATCACCGCAGCGCTGGCAGCGGTGCCGGTCCCCCGCTGATGAGCTTCACCGCCCGATCGCTCTGGGCGATGTCAGCCGCAGCCATCGGGACGGTGTTCCTGCCGACGCTGGTCGGCGCCGCCGTTCTCACGGCCGTCGTCGCCATCTCGGTGGCCGACGCCTGGGCGGTGCGGTCGGCCCCGGTGGTGGATCGCGCCGCCCCCGGGGCGCTCAGCCGGGCCGTCCCGGGGGAGGTCGTCGTGTCGAGCCCGCACCCCCGCACCCGCCTTCGACAGCCAGTGGCCTCCCCCGACCTCGTCGTCGAGCCGCAAGAGGGCGAGGGGAGGCTCACGGCGTCGATCGTGGCGATGAGGCGAGGCCGTCACCGCCTTGCGCC
Source organism: Acidimicrobiia bacterium (assembly GCA_035460965.1). GTDB lineage: Bacteria > Actinomycetota > Acidimicrobiia > Spongiisociales > ZC4RG35 > DATHWB01. Next base: position 3,893 of record DATHWB010000308.1, on the reverse strand, counting down.
GGTGTCCACCCGCCGGATCGGACCGCTCGGGCTCGGCGCCTGGTACCACCGGGTCGGTGACGCCCATGAGATCGTCGTGTACCCGGACCTCCCGGCGGCGGCGCGACTCGCCACCGAGGTCAGGGTCGGGATGTTCCGGGAGGAAGGGCGCCGTGCCCGAGGGCCGCTCGGTCTCGGCACCGAGCTCGAATCGATCCGTGAGTACCAGCCGGACGACGACATCCGTCAGGTCAACTGGCGAGCGACCGTGCGGACGGGCCATCCGATGTCCAACACCTATCGCATCGAACAAGACCGCGACGTCATCTGCATGCTCGACTGCGGACGCCTGATGGCCAGTTCCCTGACCCGGCCAGACGGCGTGGAACTGACGCGTCTCGATGCCGCGGTCGACGCCCTGGCTGCGGTGGCAGCCGTGGCCGACGAGTTGGGCGACCGGATCGGGGTCGTCGCATTCGCCGACCGCATCCTGCGCTCGGTGGCCCCTCGTCGCGACGGTGCCGATGCGGCGGTCGACGCCGTCTACGACCTCGAGCCGGCAGGGGTCGACAGCGACTACGAGGCGGCGGTGTCCGTCGTCGCCGCCCGCAAGCGCAGCTTCGTGCTCATCCTCACCGACCTGCTCGATCCCGGTGCGGCGCGGGCCCTGATCGGGTCGGTACCCGCCCTCACCCGCCATCACAACCTGGTGGTCGCGACCGTGCGCGACCCTGCGGTCCGGCACGCACTCGAGACCGCCTCGGCCGGGGAGGCCGAACTCGCTCGCACCGTCGTGGCTGCTGACGTCTCCGCTCGAAAGGAGGCGGTGCAGGCGGCCCTTCGGGCACGGGGGGTCGAGGTGCTGGAAGCCCCCGCCCAGGAGCTCTCACGCCGCTGCGTTGGTGCCTACGTTCGGGCGAAGCGACTGGCGCGCGTCTGAACCGGTCCGAGACGGCCCCGGAACCACACCAGCCCCCAGAACAGGCCCCCCAGACCGACGCCGATGATCGTCGTCGGCACCCATCCCAGACCGGTGCGAGAGGCGAAGCCCTCGACGAAGCCGGCGACGACCAACCAGAGCGCCGTGCCCAGTGCCAGCTGCACGGCCACCAGTGCCTCGCGCCCGAGCGCCTCGCGTCTCGTCCTCGGGCCTGGACGGAGAATCGCCCGCCCGATGCTCAACCCGGCGGCGCCGCCCACGACGATGCAGGACAGTTCGAGAATGCCGTGAGCCGCCACGGCCGCGACGAACACCTCCCAGTTGCCGGCCTGGACCGCCAACGCCGCCAGCGCACCGAAGATGACCCCGTTCTGCACGAGAATCCAGGCCGTGCCGACACCCCACGTGACTCCGAGGGCGAACGCCGTCAGCGTGACACGGATGTTGTTGGTCAGCACGTAAGTCGAGAATCCGACCAGTCCGGCCGCCCCATAGCCCTGATCCGTGGAGTCGGCAGCCGTCACCCAGAGGAACTCGGGTGGCAGCACCCCCAGCAGGCTGTCGGCATCGACGATCGCCCACAACGCTCCCGCCAGGCCGGGCACGACGAGAAGGGCGGCGGCGAGTGCCAGCGGCCGGCGCCGTTCGGCAACGAGAATCCAGTAGGTATCGAGGAAGAACCCGACCAAACCCTGGCGGCGTCCGCTTCCCCCGTAGACCACCGAGCGTGCTTCCGCCACGAGACGCTCGAGTTGTCCCGCCACGGGATCGGAAGGGAAGCGACGCCGGGCGAAGGCCAGATCGGCGGTGGCCTCGCGGTAGAGCCCGGCGAGCCGAAGGACACTCCGGCCGTCCAGGGACCGCCGCTGTGCGAGGAGCCGGCGCAACTCGTTCCATCGGTCCTCACCCGATTCGAGGAACTCCGGTAGGTTCACGCGCCGATGACCTTCGACGACCGCATATCCATCAGCACCCCCGAGGGCCTCGAGATCGAGTTGAACCTAGCCGGGTTGGGGTCGCGCATCGGGGCGGCGCTGATCGACGCCCTCCTGCTGGGACTGCTGGTCGTGCTCGCCGCTTTCGGGATCTTCGGGCTCGTGGACCGATTCCCCGATCCGATGCTGGCGATCGGCATCGGATGGCTGATGCTCATGGTGCTGGTGATCGGGTACTTCGTCGCATTCGAGGCGCTCAACGACGGGCGCACCCCTGGCAAGGCGGCCTTTTCGATCCGAGTGGTGGGGGTCGACGGAGCTCCGGTCGGCTTCGGTGCCTCGATGGTTCGGAACCTCCTCCGACTCGTCGACCTGTTCCCCTTGTTCCCACTGCTCGGACCGATCGCCATCCTGGCGTCCAGCACCAACCAGAGGCTCGGGGACATGGCCGGGCGGACCATCGTGATCCGTGACACACGGTCGGAAGCGATCCAACACGAGCCGGTGGAACTGGATGCCCGGGCCGGAACGTGGGATGTGACGGCCGTGACCGATGGCGACGTCGACCTCGCACGGCGCTTCCTGGCCCGTCGAGAAGATCTCACATCCCCCAAGCGCGAGGAACACGCCAGAGCGATCGCGGAGCGCATGCGAAGCAAGGTGCCCAATCTCCCGCCCGACGCCGGGCACGAGTGGGTCATCGAACAGGTGACGGCGGCCAAGGTGGCCCGCCGCCCAAACTGAAATCGTCGCTTCTTGGCGAACGAGCGCGTCGAAAACGACGCGCTGAGACGGGTAGAACGGAGCCGGGTGCGGCGCACACGCTTCTGTACCTCTCATCGCGTCATTTCTGACGCGGTCCCCCGCTAAAAAGCCCGGGTTGGGGTCAGGCGTCCGACTCGTCGCCCATGGCCTGTCGCGCCGCCTCCTGCTGCGCCTCCTTCTTCGAGCGACCGCTCCCACTCCCGAGTACCACGCCGTCGACCGAGACCGAAGCGCGGAACACCTTGGCGTGATCGGGCCCCGCTTCTTCGACGTCGTACACGGGGCGCAGCCCCGTGACCGCCAAACGCTCCTGCAGGCGGGTCTTGAAGTCCCTGCGCCCCGGCTCCAGCGCTTTTGCCCGTATCCGATCGGCCCAGTGATCCAGGATTACCCGCCTGGCGGCATCGAGCCCCGAGTCGAGGTAGATCGCGCACAACACTGCCTCCATGGCGTCCGCCAGGATGGAATCCTTCGCCCGTCCACCCGATGCCAGCTCGCCGACCCCCATCAGGAGATGCTTACCCAGCCCCACGGCGCGGGCGACGGCCGCCAGCTCGACCCGATTCACGCATGCTGCCCGCACCTTGGCCATCTCCCCTTCGCGCATGTCGGGGAAGTGTTCGAACAGGAAGTCGGTCACGACCAGCTGCAGGACGGCGTCGCCCAGGAACTCATGGCGCTCGTTGTCCGGCACCTCCGGGTGTTCTGCCGTGTAGGAACGGTGGACGAGAGCCGCGTCGAGCAACCCGGAGTCCTTGAAGTCGTGGCCCAGTGCGGTCTGGAGTGTCTCGGTCATCGCGTCAGACTGTGACCTTGGATGCGACCCGGGACACCAGTCCCCCGACGGCACCCTCGTGAGCCATGACGAGCGCATTCGCGATCGCCCGGCGGCCCGATGATCCGTGGGCGATGACGACCACACCATCGACTCCGAGGAGAAAGGCTCCGCCCGTCTCCTCGTAGTCCATGCGGTGGACGATCGGTTCGATCAAGCCCATCACTTCCTCCCTCGTTGCCTGCGATGCGGTGGCGAGCGCCTCGTCGAGCAACGACATGACCAGCCCGCCGGCTCCTTCGATTGTCTTGAGGAACACGTTGCCGGTGAACCCGTCCGTCACGATCACGTCGGCCTTGTCGCCTGCGATGTCTCGACCTTCGATGTTCCCCACGAACTCGACGTTCGCCGCCGACAGAAGCTCGTATGCGGCCTTCTCCAACGGTCGACCCTTGCCCTTCTCCTCGCCGATGTTGAGCAGCGCCACCCGCGGATGACG
>DATHWB010000307.1:0-3886 GCA_035460965.1 Acidimicrobiia bacterium | reverse complement strand
AGCGCGGTGGGCGTCGTACCAGTACTTGATCGTCCAGCCGGCCCCGTTGGTCGCCCCGAAGACCTCGGCGATCACGAGCCCCTTCCAGCCGATGGCGAAGCTGTACCGGGCGGCGGCGAAGATGAAGGGCATCATCGACGGCACCAGGACATGGCGGGTGATCCGGTTCTGGGGGACCTGGAAGGACCTCGCCATGACGAACAGCGCTTTCGGCGTGTTGCGCACTCCCTCGCGCACGTTGACGATCACGAAGGGGATGCCGGCGAGGATGGCGGTCAGGATGGGACCCTTGTTCCCGAAGCCGAACGCCAGACCGGTGAACAGCGCCCAGGCGAGGGCGGGCATCGCCAGGATCGCCATCACCCAGTCGTGGAAGAACGCATCGGCGGCTTTCCACAGCCCCATCGCCAGCCCGATCACCGTCCCCAGGACCATGGCGATCGCAAAGCCGACAGCCAGCCTCGCCAAGGAGATGGCGAAGTTCACGTAGACGCTGCGGCGGGCCAGCGTGTCGAGCGTGAGCTCGTCCCACATGAACTCGAAGACCTCGGCGGGTGTCGGCATGATCCGGGAGTCGATGAGCTCGAGGATGAGGAACCACAGACCCAGCACCGCCAGCGGGAAGAGAAGGCGCGCCGTGTGGGGAGATCTGAGAGCTCGCATGAGACCCTGCGACTGCCGGGCGGGCGGGGGGCCCGGCGAGGGGAACGCAGAGCGGATGTCGTGCTCCGTCGAGACCATGGCCTACACCAACCCCCTCATGTCGCCACCTCCTGGCGCCACCGGAAGTAACGCCGCTCGAAGTACTGGAGGACGACCTTCTCGAGGACGAGGGCGAACACGAAGAACGCCAGGATCCACGTCAGGAACTCGTCGATGCGGAACAGCTGGCTGCTGACTCGCATCTCGAAGCCGACGCCCTCGCTCGACGAGAAGATCTCGGTCAGGACCGTCACTTTCCATGCGATCGAGAAACCGAACCGCACCGCGGTGAAGAGGAACGGCGCCAGGTGGGGGAGCACGATGTGCCTCTGCCGGGAGAGCTGCCTCACCCGGAACGCCTTGCCCATGTCCATCAGGTCCTTCGGCAGGGATTTCACGCCCTCCGAGACGTTCACCGTGACGAGGGCGAACGTCGTCAGGATGACCGCGATCACGGGACCGTACGGGCGAGAGCCCCAGATGATGGCGGTGATGAGGGCCCAGATCAGCCCCGGGGCGGTGATCCCGATGACCACCGCGTCCTTGAAGAACGACTCCCACCAGCGGTTCTGGGAGAGGAGGCCGATCGCCGTGCCGATGATGAACGCCAGACCGAACCCCCACGCGATCCGGGTCAGCGTCGCCTGGAAGGACGAGAGCACCTTGCCGGTACCCCAGATCTCGCCAAAGGTCTCGACGACGTGGCTGGGGGAGGGGAGCAACTGCTCGCTCATCACCGTGCCCGAGGCCCACTCCCACAGCCCGAGCACCACCACGTACCCGAGGATGCGCCAGAACCACCGGTTGACGCGATCGCGGCGACGTCGCTGCCTCTCCAGCTCCTCCTCGGTGAGGACGGCCGGGCTGCGTTGCTCGTCGAGCGTGGTCGCCACTCGGACTGCTCCCTCCATCTCGTCGGGGAGAGGGTACGCCCCCGCCCGGGGGGCGCACCCTCTCCGCTCAGCCTCGGGTCACATCACCCGGTCGGCTCGGGGATGACCTCCCACCGCGGCTTCTCGAAGTCCGGCGGGATGTGCGCCGGGTTCTCCGGGATCAGGCGGCCCTGGTACTCCCAGATCTTCTCCTCGGCGGCGACCCACTCGTCGGTGAGGTACACCGATTCGACGAACCAGTCGTTGGGGCCGGACATGAAGTCGATCATCCACTCGATGTCTTCCTCGGCCTCCACCGAGAAGTGCTGCGGATAGAGCGACACGATCTCCGCCGTGTTGGCGTCCCACAGCTCGACACCCGTCTGCCACAGCTCGAGGAACGCGGCCGCCTCCTCCGGGTGGGCGTCGAACCACTCCTCGGTGGCGGTGAACAGGTTCGACATGACGTGGGCTTCCTCGCCGGCGCTGGGCTCGATGTCGGCGTAGAGCTGGAACGGCATCTTGCCGCCGTACATCAACTCGAGCTCACCGGTCCGCAGCAGCGGGGCGGCCGCCTCCGGGATGATCACCGCCACCTCGCAATCGCCGCGGAGGAGGTTCTCCGGGTTGACGAAGTGATCGTTGACGATGAGCTCCCAGTCGCCGCCACCTACCCGGTAGTCCAGCCCGTGGAGCTCGTTGATGTACGTGGTCCAGAAGATCGTGTTGGACACCGGGCTGCTCACGCAGACCTTCGAGCCCAACGGGACGTCCTCGATCGTCTCGTACGGGTCGCCGGCACGCCGGTACATCGGCGATCGCTGGGCGTTGTACTTGCCGAACGAGACCGTCTTCACCTCGGTCTCGGCCTCGAGCACCGGTGTCTCCTGCGTTGCGATGGAGACGATGTCGCCGTGACCGCCGGCGAAGTACGTGAACTCGTCCCACGACTCGCTGGTCACGATCCGGATGTTGTTGTCCTCTTCCCACTGGGCGAGTGTCCCGGTGTCGGTGAGGTAGTCCCACACGGGGTCGGGGGCGAACGCAAACCGGATGATGGTCGCCCCGCCGCCTTCCTCCTCTTCTGCCTCGGCAGCCGTGGTGGCGGTGTCTTCGTCGCCTTCACCCTCGGCGCCGGCGCCGTCCCCGTCCTCACCGCAGGCGGCCGCCACCAGTGTCAGTACCGCGATGAGCAGCAGCCATCGCAAGGCTGGTCTAGATCGCACCCTTCCTCCTCCGGGTTCGAGACGGTCGTTGTCCGTCGGTCGCGACACCAGGCGGTCTGCGCCCGTCAGGTGGCGCCCTTTACGACTGTATAGGAAACATCGCATACAATGCAACACGAATTCACCGACCACGCCAGACGGGCAAACGCACGGCCGACGGTCTTCGACGAGTGAGAGAATCGAACCGATGCGGGTGGAGATCAGAGGGGTGGGCTTCAGCTATCCGGAGACGGAAGGCGCCGTCAACCGTGTGCTCGACCGGCTCGATCTCGACGTGGCATCCGGCAGCGTGCATGCCATCGTCGGCGGCAACGGCTGCGGGAAGACGACGCTTCTGCGGATCGTCGCCGGTCTGGAAGCTCCGGCCGAGGGCGCGGTCAGGTTCGTGGGCCGTCGGCGGCGCGACAACCTGACAGCGATGGTCTTCCAGGAGCCGAGGCTGATCCCTTGGTGGGACGTGGAGCGCAACGTCGGCACCAGCGTCGAGTTCAAGACGGGCATGTCGGAGCGTCTGTACCGGCGCATCACCGACTTCCGGTTGCACGAGGTCGGTCTCCACGACCTCAGGCATCGGGCGCCGGCGACGCTGTCGCGCGGCCAGCAGACGCGAGCGGGCGTCGGCCGCGCGTTCACACACGATGCGGAGGTGGTCCTCCTCGACGAGCCCTTCGTCCACATCGACGCCCTCGCCCGCCGCCGCCTGCAGGAGGAGCTGGAGACCCATTGGCAGCTCGACCCCCGGACGACGATGCTGGTCACGCACGACATCGAGGAGGCGGTGCTGATGTCCGATCGCGTGTCCGTCATGAGAAGCGCACCGGGACGGGTCACCGAGACCGTCGAGGTCGATGCTCCGCGCCCCCGCTTCGGTCTGACCGCCCACCCGGGCATCCGGTCGGCGCTCGCCAACGTGTGGTCGGCTCTGGAGCGCGCCTCTTCCAGGTCTCCATGAACGGGTCGGGCCGGGTCCGCGCCCACGGTCCGATCCCTACTGTCCGTTGTCGAGCAGGGACTCGATGTCCGCGGTCAACGGGGGAAGGCTGCGCCGGATGGTGTCCCAGATGATGTCGCGGTCGATCCGCCAGT
>DATHWB010000306.1:0-4083 GCA_035460965.1 Acidimicrobiia bacterium | reverse complement strand
CGCGTGCCTGCCGACCAAGTCGATGATCCGCTCGGCAAACCTCCTGCAGGAGGCGCGGCGAGCAGACGGCTTCGTCGGCAAGGTCGACGTGAGCGCCGATTGGTCGCTGGTGGCGGCGAGGGTGCGGGAGGAGATCACCGGCGGCTGGAACGACGCCTACGCCGTCGCCCGCTTCGAAGGGCACGGCGGGGTCTTCGTCAGGGGGCACGGAACGCTCACCGGACCGACGACGGTTGCCGTCGGCGGCGTCGAATACGAGGCGAGACGCGGAATCGTCATCGCCACCGGTTCCCGGCCGGCGTCGCCACCGATTCCGGGGCTCGGTGAGGTTGCCGCATGGACGACCCGTGACGCCATGCAGATCGACGAGCTGCCGCCATCACTGCTCGTTCTGGGTGGGGGCGCGGTGGGCTGCGAGCTCGGCCAAGTGTTCGCCCGATTCGGGGTGGCGGTGACCGTCGTCGAGGGTCGCGACCGGCTGCTCCCGTCGGAGGAGCCGGAGGCGTCCGCGACGATCGCCGAGGCCTTCGCATCCGAGGGCATCGAGGTCGTGACCGGGGCACGAGTCGAAACTCTGGCCGGTGAGCGGGGATCGATCACCGCCTCCATGGATGACGGATCGCACCTGACGGCTGACCGCCTCCTCGTGGCGACGGGCAGGACTGTCGATGTGGAAGGACTCGGACTCGAGAAGGCCGGAATCTCCACCACCGACGGGTTCATCGCGATCGACGGGCGGGTCCGGGCGGCGCCGAACATCTGGGCGGTGGGCGATGTGACGGGGGTGGGCATGTTCACCCACGTGGCTCTCTATCAAGCGTCCATCGCGGTTGCCGACATCCTGGGAAACGACCCCACACCCGCCGACTACACCGTGTTGCCCCGCGCGACGTTCACAGACCCCGAGGTCGGATCGGTCGGACTCACCGAGGCCGACGCTCGTCGCCAGGGCTACGAGGTGGACGTGTCGGTCAAGCAGGTCCCCGCCACCTTCCGTGGGTGGCTGCACAGGACCGGCAACGCCGGCGTGATCAAGCTGGTCGTCGATCGGCGATCCGGAACGCTGCTCGGTGCCACCGCCGTCGGTCCACACGGGGCCGAGGTCTTGGGGATGCTCAGCGTGGTGATGAAGACCGGCACTCCGGTATCGGAACTGGTGGACATGATCTACCCGTTCCCGACGTTCTACGGTGGTGTCGGCGAGACGCTCGGGGCATATGGTCGAGGCCTCGCCCAGGTCCTCGACCCCGGAAGCGAGCCGATGTTCACGGACTGAACTGTCACGCCCCTTCCCGCGCCTGACGTTCGCGCCGGAGATCCTGGATCGGGTGTCGCGTGGTTGCTCGGCGTTCGTCCGCCGGTCCGTCCGTTCGGGTCTACCGCAAGCGGGTGGGGACCGCGGGTACCTATCGCCGTGATGTGACCTCCGCTCGACTGTCGGAAACCGGTCGGGTGGCCGCAGCGTCTGATCTCCGAATCGAGCCCGCCCGGCGGCCTCTGCCGCTCGCACCCCATGCTCCAGAGTCACGGAAGGACCCGCATGCGCAACCGCGCCGCTCTCGTAACGCTGATTCTCCTGGTCGGCGCCTGCGCCGCCTCGACGTCGGACACGACGACGACGACCGCGACCACTCCGACGACGACCACCACCACCAGCACGACCACCACAACCAGCACGACCACCACGACCACGGTGCTCCCGGTCGAGATTCCACCGGCAATCGACTGGGAGAACCCCAACAACCCGGCCAGCGTCGGGGTCGGATGGGCGGTTGCCCGCTGTGACGGCGACGCACCTCTCCTCTGCATCGCCCGCGACGGCGGCATCGTTGGAGTGGTCGAGTGGTCCATCGCCGACCCGCACACGTACGACATCTATGACACTTCGGCGAACGACGAGGTGAACCTGCGAGCAATGGCCGCCGCCTTCGTGGAGGGCTTCAGCGTCGACCGAGCCTCGGAATGTGGCACCGGCTATGTGGTGGACCCGATCGAGCCGGAGCCCATCGACCTGTGGGGCGCGACCGGACTGGTTCACGGATTCCGGGGAACCATGAGCGACGGAGCACCCTCGGAGCTGCACCTGCAGTATCGGGTCTTCTCCGAAGGCCGCCTGATCCTGCTGTCTGCCAGCGCCTATGACGTGGGAGGCTGTCCCGGCCGTTCCGGCCTGGTCTCCTTCGACTCGGCCGGGCTCGAAGCGTTCCGTCCCCATCTCGAGTTGCTCCTCACCCTCTCGCCGCGCCCCGGCGCAGATGCCGGAACGGGATAGTCCCGCCCGGCTCGTGGGGCTGACCACCAGAGCTGGTTGATCGGTCGACGAACGTGATCGGCCTGCGTCGACCTGCCAGGCTTGGGTGATGACTGGAGGTCTGGAGACATGCGGAACCCCAGGACCGCACGGGCGTCGTCGGCAGTCGCTGCCGTCTGGGCGCTGATCGCCGTCGCCTGTACCTCCGGGGGCGGCCCGGGGACGACGCCGGCGACCCCACCCCCGACATCGGCGAGCACCACGACGTCCGCTCCACCGACGACCACGACCACCACGCGTCCACCCCCAGAGCTGTCCGCCGAAGCCGAGGCGTACCTTCGGGAGGCCCTCGACCTCATGCGGGACTGGTCGATCAACCGCGAACTGGTCGACTGGGATGCGCTTGAAGCAAGCGCGTTTCGCCGCGCCGACGGGGCTGAGACAGCGGCGGACACCTACCCCGCGATCGAGACCGCCGTCAGATCGCTCCGGGACGACCACTCGTTCTTCCTGACACCGAGCGAAACCCGGCTGCTGTTCGACGGGGAGGCGCGATTCGACGCGCCGATCGTCGAACTCCGATCCGATGGTCTGGGCTACGTGTCCGTCGGCATGTTCCGGGGCAACATCGGCGAGCAGGCCGACGCCTACGCCCACGCTCTCGCCACGGCGATCACTGGACTGGCTCCACGAGCATGCGGCTGGATCGTCGATCTCAGGGAGAACATCGGCGGCAACATGTGGCCGATGGTCGCCGGCCTCGCTCCCCTGCTGGGCGGAGAGGGCGAGATCGGGTCGTTCACCTATCCCGACGGCACGGTGGAGCCGTGGCGGCTCGAGGACGGCATCGCGTGGTGGGACGAGGAGCCGATGACCAGTTACGAGGTCCAGATTCCCGAGGAACAGCCGCCGGTGGCCGTGCTGATCAGCCGGCAGACCGCCTCCTCCGGGGAAGCCACGGCCGTTGCGTTCCGAGGTCGGCCGGACACGCGCTCGTTCGGACAGGAGACGGCCGGGCTCACCACCTCGAACGAGCCTCTCTATCTCAGCGATGGAGCGCTGATGGCGCTGACCATGTCGGTGTTCACCGATCGGACAGGGCATGCGTTCGGGCAGGGCCTACGGATTCAGCCGGACCAGCCGGTCGATGGCGACCCGGTCGACCCCGCGGCCGAGTGGCTACACGATCAGTCCGCCTGCACCGACTCCTGACGCTGCGACCGCCCGGCCCGGTGTGTCCTGGGTCTCGAGAGAGTTCCACCCGGCACGAGCAAGAGCCCCGCACAGATGTGCGGGGCTCTTGCTTGTGCCGGAAGATCTCGGTATTCCTGCCGAGGCCCCTTGGTTCGTTGGTTCGTTCGTTCGTTCGTGGAGGTGCGGGGAGTTGAACCCCGGTCCGCTGAGTCTTCCGCGCCGGCATCTCCGAGCGCAGCCATCAGCGAGCTTTCAGTGGATCGGACGCCGATGGCTCGTTTCCGATCACCTGAGCCGGAATCGTCTTTCGCTGCCGGGCCCGGCCCCCGGCAGCGGCGTCCCGCATTGCGACGCCTGGATCCGGCGGGGCGGGCACCCCCCGGGCAGACGGGCTACTACTGAGTGTTACTCAGGCGGCCAGTGCGAAGTTGTCTTCGGCACTTGTTGGTTGGTTGGCGGTTTGTTGACGAGGCTCCGACCGTCCCCGGCTCGCTTCCGTCGCTTCGACACTCAACGTCGAAACCAGTACACCCCCATTTGGGTAACACCAGTGTACCGGCAAGGACTGGCCTACCGAAAGCCGAATCGTGTAACAACGACCACCCAGAGTGGACTTTGCTCACGTAGAGTGATCTTTA
>DATHWB010000305.1:0-5959 GCA_035460965.1 Acidimicrobiia bacterium | reverse complement strand
AGAACTGGGCAGACAACCCACAGATCTCGAGTTGGCTGATGGCCTCTCGTCTCGATCAGTTCGTCAAGTATGCGATCACGCGCCTGGAGACCGACACCGAGGCCGCGACCCACCTTCACCGGTATACCGATCATGTGGTCGGGGCGGCAGCGAAGATCGAAGCGCTGCTCAGCGGGGCGTCGACGAGTGGATGAGATCTTCGTCGAGAACGGTGACATACGGCTGCGGGTCGAAGTCGATGGAGACGGTCCTGTGCTTCTGTTCGTGCACGGATGGCCGGAACTTCCCTACTCCTGGCGCCATCAGACAGCGTTCTTCGCCGAGCGCGGATACCGGGTGGCGGCGATGGAAGTCCGGGGGTACGGACAGAGCAGTGCTCCGTCGGATCCGGTGCGCTACAACCTGGCGGAACTTTCCGATGATGTGGCATCGGTGGCCGCGACCCTCGACAAGGAGCCTGTGGTCCTGATCGGACATGATTGGGGTGGGCCGATCGTATGGACCACATCGATCCGTCATCCCGATCGTGTCAGAGCGGTGGCGGGCCTGAGCGTCACATACACGCCACCGACGGGCTCCGATCTCCTCTCTCTCCTGGACCGGTTCTATGACGGTAGGTTCTTCTACATGCTCCACTTTCAGGAGCCCGGGATCATCGAGGCTGAGTTTGCGACAGACATGCGTTCCTCCCTGAAGCGGGTCTTTCACGCAGGGTCCGGTGCCGCTCCGATCAACAGCTTCCTTCCTGACTCTCAGCGTGACTCGAGGTTCCTCTCTCTCCTCCCAGAGCCTCCCGATGGTCCACTGGAGTTCCTCACCGACGATGACCTCGACGTGTACGCATCGGCGTTCACCCGAACGGGGCTCACTGGAGCTTTCAACCGCTACCGGGCGATGCGCTATGACGCGGCTGCGCTGAAAGACGTCGAAGGGCAGAAGGTTCGCCATCCGGCGTGTTTCATCGCAGGTGAGCGCGACATGGTGCGCGCCATCGTGCCGGGGTTCGACGCCTACGCCGCTGCGGGAGCGGGGTGTACGGACTTCCGCGGGGCCACCATCATCGAAGGTGCCGGTCACTGGGTGCAGCAGGAAGCGCCGGAAGAAGTCAACGCCGCCCTGGGTGCGTTTTTCGACGCGCTCTGAACGCTGGCTCGAGCTCGAACCTGCACGCGGTCCGTTGAGCGAGGATTGCGTCCTACGTCAGGATTTGTACGGTCCGACGCGACATCCGAACCCGGGGGCAAGGTCCGGACTTGATACACCCGGCCATTCCAATGAGCGGCGGTGAGCATTCGGGTAGGAGCCGCTCGATGCGTCCCCGCCCGACAGCGCGGCGGCGATGCCGCCGGCGCAGAGGCGCAGTGGGTCACAACTGCATCGAGATCACCACGTTCCCGATCTTCTCACCGGTGGCGACGTACCGGAATGCATCCACGATGGCGTCGAACGGATAGGTCCGGTCCTGGAGCGGACGGAACTCTCCGGCCTCCAGCAGCTCCCCGAAGAGTCGCACTTGATCCTGGCTGTGGGCAGGCAACGCCATCGCAACCCGATGTTCCCCGGCGAAGCGTGACCAGAGCGCCAGCGGAAGGTTGCGCAGTCCGGGGCCGGCGTCGCTCGCGACATAGACCCCGCCTGGGACGATGGCCGGTCTCCAGGTGCGATAGGTCGTCTTGCCCACCGCGTCGAAGACGATGTCGAAGAGAGCACTCGGGGGCGGGAGGGTGTCAGAGGTGTAGTCGAGCACCTGGGCGGCACCGAGCTCTCGAACGAGCCCGAGGTGGTCGGGGCCGCACACGGCTGTGACTTCGGCACCGAAGTGGGCGGCCAGTTGCACCGCGGCCGATCCGATCGCACCGGTCGCCCCGTACACGAGGACCCGCTTTCCCGGCTCCTCGATCCCGCCGAAACGGAGGTTGGACATGGCGTAGCAGGCCCCTTCATTGGCTGCTGCGGCCTGTTCGAATCCGATGCCGATCGGTATGTGCGCGATGAGCCGGTCCTGGCGGACGGCCTTGTACTCGGCGTGGCAGCCGAACCGCCCGCCGTCCCAGCCGAAGACTCGATCCCCCACCGCGAACCTGGCCACGTCATCACCGGCAGCCACGACCACACCGGCGAACTCGTTGCCCAACACCGGGTACTTCGGTTTGGTCAGCCCGTAGATCATCCGGGCCATGGCAGGCGAGCCCGTGAGGACCCCGAGGTCGGTTCGATTGACCGTCGATGCGTGGATGCGAACGAGTACCTCGTCGGGGGCTGGCGACGGTGCCGGCACATCGACGATACGGATCACATCCGGTGTCCCGTATCGGTCTGCAATTGCAGCTCTCACCGCCGGCGATCGTAGACACGCCACCAACCGGCAGTGGGGCCGGAAGACGACCAAGGCTGGGTGTGGTCACGGTGCACGACCACGACACGCCTACGGAAGAGTCAAGGGAACACCTCTTGGAGCAATCCCGACGCCGAGTGCAGGCTCGGCTCAGATGGCCTCAGGCTGGGCGGGTCGACGGCGTTCGGAGGACTCGAGGAAGTAGGCGCCGAGCGTGCCGGCAAGCGCCGCGAACACGATCACCGAGTAGGTTGCGAGGACCACCTCGAGGGTGCGGGCGAAGGCGTCGGGACGGTTGATCGGCTCGCCGGTGATCGTCGCCAGGGCGGCCGCATGGAGAGCATCGCCGTAGTGGTCGAAGGTGCCGAACTCAAAGAGCAACTGGCTGCTCCCGAGCACCGTGATGGCGGAGACGACGGCGAGCCACGTCACCCTGCTCCCCAGGACTCGCCAGGCGGACCGGGAAGAACGGACGGCTGAGGACAGAACCCGGCTGGTGCGGAGGAATCGCATGATCCGCACGAGACGGAGAATGCGCAGGAACGGCAGCACGAGGAAGAACACCTGCCACCAGTTCCGCTTCAGAAAGGTCCTCGTGTCCGGAGCCACTACCAGGCGAGCGACGAATTCCGCGGCGAAGACGAGCCAGATCAGCCAACCGGTGATCACCAGCGCGGTGCTCAGACCGGAGCCTGCCGCCGCCATGGACTCGCCGAGCACGACGAGGAGGAAGACGACCGAGAGTGCGCTCATCACCGGCGTGAGCTGGTCGAGGACCTCCTCGGCCCACACCTCCCGCTCCGACCACGACCGTTTGATGAGCGAGGGCTTGGAGACCATGAAGGGAATCTACCCAGGGCCGTCCCGCAGACTTCGGGCCGGCACGAACCTTCGTGAGCTTCACCCGGATCCGCGCGACTCCAAGTCGGAACTCCGGCCGGCCGGATCAGTCGCCGAGGATCTGTTCGAGCCAGCTCCGCACCGTGGCGTGGTGGTCCGAGTATGCGGCCCATACGTCCCGGGCCCAGCTGTCGACGGCGGCGAGTCGTGAGGGGAGGTCCGGTTCAGCGATGACGTCGTCCACCGTGATGGTGCCGACCGGTGGACTCGAATCGAGCCACACCCAACCGGGGGATGCCTCGACGGCCCGTTTCACGAGATCGGTCGCACCGGCCGGCGGCCAGTCATGCTCGAACGCCGCACACAGGCTCACCAGATGGGCGCCGACGGACTGGATGGCGCGACGCTCTGGCACGCCCGGATGCTGCACGGCGTAGGCATCGATGCCCTTCTGGCCCATCGGGGCCGTCGCCAGCAGTTCGGTGTAGAGCTGCCAGCAGCGCGGGCTCGAGAGCATGTATGGGTGGGTCGGCCCGTCCGCCGGTCCACCCTCCAGGCCACACCCGGGACAGGCGGGCTCACTCACGGGTCAGCTCGGCGGCACGGGTCAGGAGGTCGGAGAGTGCCTCCCGGTCGACGTCCGCCATGTGTCCGAAGGCGATGCTCGCCGACCCGAGCCGCACCTTGCCCAGCTTTCCCTCGTACTGCCGCAACAGGTACTGGCCGTCGTCGACGGCGTTCACGTAGATGCTGAAGTGTTGCTTCTGGCGGGCGAGTCCGACCGCGAACCACTCGACGTCCTCGCCCCGAGGACGAGGTTGCACGAGATCGCCGTAGCCGATGATGTGCTGGTCGGTGCCACCCCAGAACACGCCTTCCCAGACCGTGCGCGACCGCCCTTCGAAGATGTCCGAGATGAGCGTGTCCAACTCGGACATCGTTCGGCCGATCTCGTCGGGGAAGGCGGCGATGTGGTCGTCGGGACTGAGGTCGACCTTGCGCATGTCCCGACTATGCCAACTCCGGGCATGCGATGTCAGCGTGGGAGCGCGGTGCGCTTGAACTCGTTCATCTCGTGCCAGTCCAACAACTCGAGTGCCCTCTCGAGATCGTCGACCGCTCCCCGCTTCATGAATCGGATGAAGGTGGCGACGTCGTTGCGGATGAACGTCGGTACCCCGAACACCTGCCACCTGTCGACTGATTCGACGTGCTCGGCTGCGATGGTGACCGCCGGCTCGCCGGATTCCACGGTGCGGGCGATGCGGTCGACGTCCACACCGGTGGGGGCCAGCGCCTCTCGGATCACCGCGTCGTCCTTGATGTCCAGACCATGGTCGTGGCGGGCGGCGAACAGGGCGACATGGGCATCGGCGAAGAACTCGGGCTGGTGATCCCGGATGGCGATCGCCCATTGCAGCGCCCGCACCCCCGATGCGGTCGGATCCTCGAAGACGTCCGGACCCCCTGCCGGTACGTGGGCCTGCGCGAGCGAGAACGGCCGGAACCGAACCTCCCAGGAGCGCCCGTCCTTCAGGCCATTGAGAACGGCCTCGCTGGCGTTTCTGGCGAACGGGCACAGGTAGTCGAATGTGATCTCGAATTGCATCGTTTCCTCTGTCCTTTCGGTCACGTGCCGGAACTCAGGCCCGTGGTACGCAGCCAACCCGATCGGATGGCGGGGTCTTGCTCGAATGTCGGAAGTCGGTCGATCCGATCGGCACGGCCCATCGGCCCGGTTGGCGGACGGGTCATCCGGTCGGCGGGAGACGGAGGTCGTCCCGCACGGGTCGGGCCAGTGGCAGCGTCGCCAGGGTCAGTCCGATCGTGCCGTAGATCGCCTGCAATGCAGACAAGCCCGGCAGGAACACCAGTTGCAGGAGGATCCACAGCACGTGGCCGACTCCGATCATCAGTGTTCCCGCCCACGACCAGTGGTACCCGGTCGAGCGGGTGACGGGTTCGGTCCACGCCCAGTCCGGACGCCGAACCATGCCGTATCCGACGAGCAGAGAGCCGAGTCCGAAGCCGATTGCGAGGACCAGGCCGGGTATCACCCAACTGTCGATCAGCGGCAGGTCCGCCAGCCACTCGTCGGGGAGCATGGTGCTCTCGTTTCCGAGGCCCAGCACCATGGCGAGCCCCCCACCCAGGGCGGTGATCCCGAGCAGGAACAGCAGCGCGATCGTGATCCTCGATGCCGGTGATCGCCGGGTCGTCGGTTCGGTGCGGGGCGCGGTGGCCGTCATGGGGTGTCTCCTTCACCCCGATCTTCGATCGAACGGCGTGTTCCGGACAGAGGAGGAGGTCACATGTGCGGTAGATCGGAAGCCCGTTCCCGTACCGGTCGGGACCTGACGGGAAGGGGCTCAGTTGGAAGGCGTGCCGCGCAGAAAGGCGAGCACGGCCGCCACCCGACGGTGGGTGGCGCTCTCGTCCGGGGACAGGGACAACTTCACGAAGATCGAGTTGATGTGCTTCTCGACCGCCGACTGGGAGACGAAGAGCACCTCCCCGATCGCGGTGTTGGAGCGTCCTTCGGCCATCGCCGCCAGCACTTCGAGTTCCCGCGGGGTGAGGGTGTCGAGGAGTTGATGGTCCGTCGTGCGCTGCCGGCCGAGCAGACCCTCGACGACCTGCGGGTCGATGACCGATCCGCCCGACGTCACCTCCCGTAGCGCCCGCAGCAGCTCGTCGAGGTCGCCCACCCGGTCCTTGAGAAGATATGCCAGTCCACCGGTGCCGTCGCGGAACAACTCGAACGCGTACATCGGGTTGGCATGC
>DATHWB010000304.1:0-4879 GCA_035460965.1 Acidimicrobiia bacterium | reverse complement strand
CGGGTGTTCGGCACCATGAACCCCACCGACCTGCGCGACTACGCGGGCACTCAGACGCTCAACAAGGCGTTCGCCGACCGCTGGGTGATCTGGGAGAAGAGCTTTCCGGGTGGTGAGCAAATCGAACAGATGCTCCGCCGTCGGTATCCGACGCTGGCCGATCCCTATGTGGTGGCCATCGCCCGGCTGTCGACCGAGATCAATGCCAGTTTCGAATCGACCGACGCCGGGACACGGGTGGAGACGCCGCTCAGCTTGCGAAGCGTCCTCGATCGCCTCCCCACCGGCCTCCGCATCCACGCCGGTGCTTCCGACCCGCTACGGAGGGCGTGGGAGGAGTTCGTCCTGCCCCATGTCGACGTCTACGACCGTGATCACTACGAGACGGTCTGGAACGCGGTGGTCCGCAAGGGGCCAGACACCGTCCCCTTCACCGACGCTCAGCCGTAGACCTTCTTGTCGGCTTCCCGCAGCCGGGATGCCAGCGTCGCCAGGAGCTTTCCCGCCAACCGGGGATTCGAGTCCACGAGGCCGGTGAACTCGCGGCGCGGGATCACGAGCACTCTCGTGTCCTCGGCCGCGATCAGATCCGCCGAGCGGACGTCGCCGTCCAGCAGCGCCATCTCACCCGCCACGTCGCCCGCACCGAGGGTGGCGACCTTGCGACCGTTGCGCCTGACCGTGATCGACCCGCTCACGACGACGAACGCCTCATGACCGGCGGCGTCCTGCCACCCGAGCATGCGGCCCTCGGCGTACTCGACCTCGTCGGCGGCCTTGGCCACCTCCGCCAGTTCCTTCCCCGAGAAGCCGGAGAACAACGGCACGCCCTTGAGTAGCTCGAGCTTGGCGTTCTTCTTCAAGGCCATGTGTCCGATCTCCCTCTGTGTGACGGAACGATCCTACGAGGGGCGGATCCCCCCGCGTCTCGCACAGCCGCAGTTACCGTGAGGCCGTGGCATACGACCTCGGCAATCCCGAACTCGACAGCACCGTGCAGGACCTGGTGGCGCGAGCATCCGAGCACGGCAACGGCGATCTCATCGCGGAGATGCTCACGACCGTGCTCAAGTTGCACCGGGACGGCGCCCCGCGCGGTGACCTGAAGCTGATCAACACCGCTCTGAAGGAGATGCGCTATTCGATGCTCGTGTTCCGCCGACACGACGAGCCGAAGGTCACGATGTACGGCTCGGCCCGTCTCGGCGAGGGCAGTGACGACTACCGGCTGGCGGAGGACTTCGCCCGGATCATGGCCGAACGCAAGTGGGGCGTCATCACCGGGGCCGGGCCCGGGATCATGGAGGCAGGAAACCGGGGGGCGGGCCCGGAGCACAGCTACGGAGTCAACATCCGTCTCCCGTTCGAGGCGTCCGCCAACCAGTACGTGCTGCCGGAACGCACGGTCAACTTCAAATACTTCTTCACCCGCAAGCTGGGATTCGTGAAGGAGTCCCACGCCTTCGCACTCTTTCCCGGCGGGTTCGGCACCCTCGACGAGACGTTCGAGCTTCTCACCCTGATCCAGACGGGAAAGAGCGATCTCCACCCGATCGTCCTGCTGGAGGCCGAGGGAAGCGGCTACTGGCAACCCATGATCGACTTCGCCACCGAGGTGCTGGTCGCCAAGGGGTTGATCTCGGCCCTCGATCTCGATCTCTTCATGTTCACGACCGACGCCACGGCGGCGGCCGACGAGATCTGCCGGTTCTACGCCAACTACCACTCGCAACGCTACGTGGACGGGACATTGGTCCTCCGTATGGCCACCGCCCCATCGCCGGAACTGCTCGAACGCCTCAACGACGAGTTCGCCGACATCGTCGTCAGCGGTCGTATCGAGAGCATCGATCCCACCCCGGCCGAGGTGCGAGACGGGGACGCACTCGACATGGAGCGCATCGCCTTCCACTTCGACCGGAGGCAGTTCGGGGCGCTGCGCAGACTGGTGGACACGCTCAACGAGACCGTGGTCGCCGAACGGGAGGTGCACCCTCCCTCCCCGTTCACGGGCGAGCAGGCCGACCGAGAATGGTGAAATCCGCGCAGCTCGCGGCCCGATCTGGACGTGAAGGTGAAATCTCGCACTAAAATCGTGGGATCGTGCGTGAAATCCTCTCAGACCTCGTAGCCGAGCAACAGTTCCTCGATCAATACCTCCAGAGGATCTCGCTGAAGGACTGGGATCGCCCGACTCCGGCGAAGGGGTGGACCATCCGTGACACCATTTCGCACCTCGCCGACTACGAGGAGTTGGCCAGCCAGGTCATCGCCGGCACGGCCGACCTGACCCGCTACAAGTCCGCTCCCGATCTCGACGCCCTACGCCAGGAGGCGGTGGAACGCGGCAGGCACATGCGACCCCAGGACGTCATCGAGTGGTGGCGGGGAGGACGTGCCACAGTCGTCGAGCCCCTCTCCCACATGAAGGAGACCGACCGGGTCGAGTGGATCCAGGGCGACATGAGCGCCAAGACCCTCGCCACGCTGCGGCTCATGGAGACCTGGGCCCACGGCCTGGACATCTACGCCACCATCGGGGAGGAGGTGGCGGACACCCAGCGCATCCGCCACGTGTGTTTCCTGGGGTGGAAGACGCTCCCGTACGCATTCAAGGCGGCGGGCGAGGACTACGCCCCGGTCAGGATCGAGGTGATCGGTCCCGGGTACGTCAAGTGGGTGTACGGATCGGCGGACGCCGAGAACCTCATCAAGGGAAACGCCTCCGACTGGGCCCGCCTGGCCGTGCGCCGCACCGTCCCTGCCAAGACCCGGCTCAAGGCGACCGGTGACGCCGCGGAGCGGGCGCTCGAACTGGTCAAAGCGTATCTCTGACCTGCGTCGCCACGACACCCGATTTCGAACGGCGGGGGGAATCGCCCGCCTCACTCTGGCCCGTCCGGAGATCCGCAACGCCCTGACGGGGAGACGGGTGCTGGACGAGATCGCGCTGGCGTTCTCGGAGGCCGAGGCGGATCCGGCCGTGACGGTCTTGGTGATCGACGCCGAAGGTCCCGCATTCTCGGCCGGCGGCAACGTGAAGGACATGGCAGCCCGCGCCGGCATGTTCGCTGGCGATCCCGAAGAGATCGCCGAGGAGTACCGCCGGTCCATCCAGTCGTTGACGAAGCTCCTGGCCTCGACCGACCTGGTCACCATCGCCGCGGTCGATGGGCCGGCGGTCGGAGCGGGATTCGACCTGGTTCTCGGGTGCGACCTGCGGATCGGGTCGACGTCGGCTCGGTTCGCCCACACGTTCGTCGATCTCGGGATCCTCCCCGGGGACGGGGGCGCCTGGCTCCTGCCCCGCGTGGTCGGATGGCAACGAGCAGCGGAGTTGGCCTTCACCGCCCGCACCATCGATGCGGGAGAGGCCGTCGACTACGGAGTGCTGCTCGAAGTCGTGGAACCGTCTCTGCTGGCGTCACGAGTCGAGGAGCTCTCGTCGCTGATCGCCTCCAAGCCGGCACATTCCGTCCGACTCACCAAGCGCCTGCTTCGCAACGCCCGGACGATGCCCCTCGACGGCTTCCTGGACCTCACGGCCGCCATGCAGGCCATCGCCCACTCGACGGACGCCCACATGACCGCGGTGAATGAGTACATCCGGCGGCTGGCCGACCGCTGAGCGGGCCTTCAACGGCCGACGGTGAAGCCTGACTTGACCAGGAGCCGGATGAGCGCGGGAGCCGGCTCCCTGAATTGGGCGGATCGCAACACGTCGTCGTAACGCTCCATGAATCCGACCAGGGACTCGATCACGTGACCGATCGGGATCGTGTGAGGTCCTGCGGTGGCACTGCGACCGAACGCAACCAGCCGAGTGCGGATCTCGCCACCGCCGCGGGCCGGGTCAAACGAGATTCCCCCCTGCGACAAGCGTTCCACCACTCCATCGACGCCGTCGGCGTACACCCACGACATCCGGCGCAACACCGACCGGAGGACCTCGGGACGGAACAGCGACGTGTTGAACACCGCCTCGCCCTGCTTCACCTCTCCGATCACCACGTCCACCCGGTCGTCGGCGAGGTCCAGAACGTCGTCGGTGATCAGGAGCAGCCGTGAGTCCTGATCCGCCTGCGGTTCCGCCGCGTAGGTGTCTCCCGGGAACCGGAGGGCGATGATGTCGACGTCGGTCAGGGTCGTGTAGGTGCCGTCGACGTGACGCGACTGGACCTCGATCTCCGACAGCGTCAGGTATCCGTTGAGCCGCAGGTACGACTCGACGAGGTTCACGGCGACGTCCACGCCACGGATTCGAACACACTCCGCCCGCCGAATCCAACTCGGCTCGCCCGGCCGACATGGGCCGATCGTCCCATGGCCCCCGAAAGGGGCGTAACGCACCATGTCGTGCGGGGACTTGCTAGCCGACAGGGCGGAAAGGCGTATGGACACGTTGCTGGCGGCGATGGAGGGAGTGGTCGAGGACCTCTACGGTCACGTTCACCGCGTGAGCGCGGTCGCGTCCGCCATCGGGCGGTACATGGACCTCGACGAGCTCGACATCGATCGGCTCACCACGGTGGGTGTGCTGCATGACGTGGGCAAGGTGCACGTCGACCCGACCATCCTGGCGAAGCCCGGGCCGCTGGAAGGCGAGGAACTGGTCCGGATGCGTCGCCACCCGGAGTTCGGCTTCGCCATGACCGTGGATCTGTTCGACCGGGGAGTGTCCCAGGCGATCCTCCATCATCACGAACGCTTCGACGGCTCGGGGTATCCCTACGGCCTGGCCAGGCACGAGATTCCCCTGCTGGCGCGAATCGTGCTCGTGGCGGATGCGTTCGACGCGATCACGAGTCACCGGGCGTACCATCCGGCGCTACCGCTGGAATAGGCGGTCCACGAGAAACGCCGTTGCGCCGGATCCCAG
>DATHWB010000303.1:0-5520 GCA_035460965.1 Acidimicrobiia bacterium | reverse complement strand
AGATCCCTGGCGTGATGCCGATCGATTGAACGGGCTGTCGATTCAGGCGGAGTACCACCTGCGGATGGGTGACCGGGATGCGGGACTGCGGGCGTACGAGGAGGCGGTGGTCGCGGTGGACGGCATCGACGATCCCCAGTCCCGGCTGGCCGTCGAGCGAACCGAGGCGATCGTGGCGATCTTCGAGGGGAGAGGTGGGGACGCGTTCGAGATAGGGCGCAGGCATGCGCTCGACACTCCGTTCGCGCCGGTGCTCTCTGTCGCCATCGCCGTCGAAGGCGCCAGCATCGTCGGTGACCCCGACATGCTGCGGGTGGCCGAGGAACTGGCCGGCGGACTCGCCGCCAACCCGGTTCGCTCGACCCTCCTGCTGTGGACGACCGGCATGCGGGCACTCGTCGACGGTGACGTGGATGCCGGTGTCGAGGCGATCGACGCGGTGGCGGAGACGTTCGAACGCCGGCACATGCTCTTCCAGGCTTTCGAGGTGCGAGCGCTGGCAGCCAGACACCTCCCGGACGGGCACCCCAAGCGGGACGAGTACATCACCGTGGCACGGGACATGGCGGAGAGGACCGGAGCACCCGGTCTGGCGTCTTGGCTGACGGACATGGTCTCGTGAGGCCGTCTTGGAACCGATCGGAGCCGCGCCGCTCCAAGCGGACCGATTGACAGGAGGGACAGGCGTGACTGCGGAGACCGCGCTGTCGTTCCGGGACGTCTCGATGGTCTTCCCCGACGGGACGCACGCCCTCGACGATGTGTCGTTCGACGTGGCCAAGGGCGAGTTCGTGACGATCGTGGGCCCCTCCGGTTGCGGCAAGTCGACGATCCTCAGGATCGCGTCAGGCCTGTTGAGTCAGACGTCGGGGACCGTCGAGGTCGATCGGGAGCATCTCGGCTACGTCTTCCAGGATGCCACCCTGCTCCCGTGGCGCACCGTGCGAGGAAACGTCGAACTGTTCGCCGAGTTGCACGGTATCGAGGCCACCACGCGGAAAACGCTGGCCGAGGAGGCCATCGCACTGGTCGGGCTGAACGGATTCGAGTTGCACTACCCGAAGGCGCTGTCGGGTGGGATGAGAATGCGGGCCTCGCTCGCCAGGACCCTGACCCTGAATCCCCCGGTGTTCCTGTTCGACGAGCCCTTCGGGGCGGTAGACGAGATCACCCGTGCACGGTTGAACGAGGAGACGCTGGCTCTGTTCGTCCAGGAGCGCTTCGCCGGGCTCTTCATCACCCATTCGATCGCCGAAGCGGTGTTCCTCTCTACACGGGTCCACGTCATGTCATCCCGGCCGGGCACGATCGTGGCGTCGTTCGAAGTCCCGTTCGCGTATCCACGCCAGCCGGGCTTGCGATTCGATCCACGGTTCGCCGCCCTGTCCGGTGAGATCAGCGACGCACTGATGGCTGGGCGGTCGTGACCGTTCAAGGACCGCTCGGATCGAGTGAGACGGCAGAAATCACGATCGCCGCCCGAAACCGGTCCGTCGCACGGGGCGCGGCGCGTCAGGTTCTGCCGCCGGTCATACTCGGGCTGGTCCTGCTGGGCGTGTGGTACTTCGTCAGCTATGTCGTGTTGGACGACGCCAGGCGTTTCCTGTTGAAGCCGCCCCACGAAGTGGTGGCAGTCGGATTCCTGGACGGTGCCAATCTCGCCGAGATGACGTCCGGGCTGTGGTCGTCGACCAAGGTGGCGATGATCGGACTGGGCATCTCGATCGTGTTGGGAGTCGGGCTGGCGGTGGCGATGAGCCAATCGAAGTTGATCGAGAGGGCGATCTTCCCGTACGCCGTGACGCTCCAGGCCATCCCCATCCTCGCCATCGTGCCGCTGCTCGGCTTCTGGTTCGGCTACCGACTCACGCCCAGAGTGGTCATCTGCGTGATCATCTCGATCTTTCCGATCATCGTGAACACGCTCTTCGGGCTGCTGTCGGCGGAGCGGGCCATGCACGATCTGTTCACGTTGCACCGCGCCTCGCGCCTGACCCGACTCCGCAAGTTGATGTTCCCGGCGTCTCTCCCAGCTATGTTCACCGGGCTCCGCATCGCCGCCGGGCTGTCGGTGATCGGCGCGATCGTCGGAGACTTCTTCTTCGGACGCGGCGAAATCGGAATCGGTCAGTTGCTGCTTCGCTACGCCAACCGGCTGCAAGGGGAACAGCTCCTCGCCTCGATCATCGTGTCTTCCGCGCTGGGTGTGGCAGTCTTTCTGCTCTTCGGTTGGCTGCAGGAGCGAGTGACCGGGAAGTGGGACGACCGGGGGGCCAGGTGAATGTTGCCGGTCGAGACGAAACGCGGGTGGCGAGAGACAGCATGAATCAGCACGCGATCCGAATCAGGGCGGCACTCGTCGCGGTGCTCGGGGTGGTCCTCGTCGCCTGCGGGGCCGACGAACTCCCCGGTGCCGGCACGAACACCACGGAGGCGGCCGGTGCCGGCCTGGGCAGCGTGTGCCCCAACCCTGTGATCGTCCAAACCGACTGGTTCCCCGAGGCGGAGCACGGCGCAACCTACGAGCTGGTGGGTGGCGATTACGCCGTCGATGTTGAGAACCAGAGGGTGACCGGGAGTCTCGTGGCTTCGGGTCTCGACACCGGTGTCGGCATCGAGGTTCGGACCGGGGGCCCGGCAATCGGATACCAGCCGGTCTCGACCCAGATGTACACCGAGCCCGAGATCCATATCGGTTTCGTCTCCACGGACGAGGCTGTGATGTTCGCAGACGACGCTCCCACCGTCGCGGTGATCGCCCCACTCGAGAAGAACCCCCAGATCATCATGTGGGATCCCGAGACGTATCCCGAGGCGAAGACGATCGCAGACCTGGGTGAGTTGGGCGTGACCGTCAACGTCTTCGCGGGGAGCACGTTCGTCGACGTCCTCGTTGCGCAGGGGATCCTGCAGGCGGACCAGGTCGACCCGTCCTATGACGGCAGTCCGGGTCGGTTCATCGCATCTCGTGGGGAGATCGCTCAGCAGGGATTCGCCTCCGCCGAGCCGTACACCTACGAGTTCGTGTTCCAGGAGTGGGGCAAGCCGGTGGAGTTCCAGCTCATCCACGATGCCGGGTTCCAGATCTACGGCCAGGCGCTGGCAGTCCGGGCGGCAGGCCTCGACACGTTCCGTCCCTGCCTCGAACGACTCGTGCCGATCATGCAGCAGGCGGCCGTCGACTACGCCCGGGATCCGAGCAGGGTGAATGCCATGATCGTCGACGTCGTCGACCGGTACGACAGCTTCTGGGTGTACGAACAGGGGGTGGCCGAGTACTCGGTCGCCACTCAGCTCGAGCTCGGTCTGGTCGGTGACGGCCCGGACTCGACACTCGGCAACATGGATCCGACGCGGGTGCAGGCCGTCATCGACGCCATGGTGTCGGCGGGAATGAACGTGCGGGACGGCTTGAGCGCAGCCGACATCTCCACCAACGAGTTCATCGATCCGGCGATCGGTCTCGGCGACTGACGGTGCCGGCCAGCGCCTTCTCGAGCTCTCTCGGCAGCTCCTCCAGGAAGGCAGCTCGAGCAGGGTGGTCGATCGCATCCATCGAGTACAGGGCCAGACAGCGGCCGAAGGCTCCTTCCGCCATCCGGCGTGGTAGTCCTCGTCGGATGATGCGCTCGCCGATGCCGCCCGTCAGCAGATTCACCATACGGCTCGATCCATGGGTTGTGACGGCCACCACCCTGGAGACGGTCCGCCAGGCATCTCGCTCCAGCGCACACTCGATCCACTCGCCCAACGGTGCCGGGAACGACCCCCACCACGTGGGGTACACGAGCACGACCGCCTCGGCCCGTTCGAGGGCGACGCCGTCCTCGTCCGCGAACGGGCGCGGGAGATCGCGGCCCTCGTACAGGTCGATCGACTGGAGCTCGTGGCGCTCGAGTGCTGCCGCACACGCGTCGCGCACCGCGCTCCCGAACGAGTCGGGGACCGGGTGGCAGAACACGAGCAGCGTCCTCACAGTCGCGCGAACCATCGTGTCAGAGCTTCGTCGGTGGGATCCACCATCCACCCCGTGCGAACCCGCCGCGGGGCGTTGAGTCGCATCGTGCGCAGGAGCATCCTCCTGGCGCCGTCACCCGCGTCACCGATGGCGTCCGGATGGAGATGGGTCGTCACTCCGGCGACTGCGCGCAAGGAATGGAGACGGGGTCGCAGCCGGTTCCTGTCGTCGAGCTCGAAGGCCACGCCCGGGACGAACACTCGCTCCAGCCACGCTTTGAGAACCGCCGGAGGGGTCCACCAGGGGGTCGGAAAGACGAAGACCAGGATGGCGGCCCGTCGAACCAGGCCGGCGTGGACCTCGACGAGCGGATCCACGATCGGATCCGGCCCGGGATAGCGGAGACGCTCGGTTCGACTCATCGCCGGGGTGAAGTCTTCGGCCACGAGGTCGATCGTCTCGACCACGAATCGGTCGTGAAGCGCCGAACCGACCAGGCGCGCCCGCGACCGCTCGCGTCCATCCTCCGACAACGGTGCCACGACCACGACAGCGAGGTCCACGTCCCGAACCTAATCGCGCCGGCCTGGACGGCGCGTGACGCCACCTGCAACCTCCCGGTTCTCGTTTCCGGAACCGGGGTGCCGCGCCTGGCAGGCGCCGGCGATCAGTCGTCCCTGGCGGCGATCGCGGCGATCTCGACCTTCCACTCGGGTCGGGCGAGTGCCGGCACGAAGACGAGGGTGGAAGCGGCCGTGTGACCGTCGAAGAACGCGTCACGGACGGTCATCACCTGCACCGGGTCCTCACCTTCGACCAGATACGTGATGTAGCTGACGATGTCCGTCGCCTCGAATCCGGCCTCGGCGAGGACGGCGGTGATCGTTCGCCACGCCTCGGACGCCTGCTCTCCGGCTTCGTCGGAGATCGAACCGTCCGGGCGGGATCCGACGATTCCCGCCGTGTGCAGCAGCCGTCCGCCCGGTTCTGTGACCACCGCCAGCTCGTAGGCCGCCGCAGGTCCGGCAACGCCGACGGGTCGCACGGGTCGATTCATCCAGCCGAGCCTACAGACTGCCATGATGCCGGGCGATGGACAGTCTGCGTCTGGGAGAGCATGAGCTGCGACTGGGCGGCGTCACGCATGTGATGGCTGTGATCAACCTGTCCCCCGAGTCGAAGAATCGCGGGTCGGTGGCGGAGTCGGCCGAGGCGGCGCTGGCGATGGCGGCCGCCTACCGGGCGGCGGGCGCATCGATCATCGACCTGGGCGGGCAATCCTCCCACTACGAGAACGCCACGATCCCCTGGGAGCGTGAAGCGGAGAGACTGATCCCCGCCGTGCGGCTCCTCGTGTCCGAGGGATTCGCGGTGTCGATCGACACGTGGAAGCCGCAGGTGGCGGCGGCGTGCATCGAGGAGGGGGCGGTCATCGTCAACGACACAGGCGGACTCGCCGACGAAGACATGCGGTCGGTGATCGCCGGATCGGGTGTAGCCGCCATCGTCATGTACATCGAGGGTGACCATCCACATGCGGTCGGGGAAGTACGGATCAGCGG
>DATHWB010000302.1:0-4893 GCA_035460965.1 Acidimicrobiia bacterium | reverse complement strand
GGCGGTTTTGCCTGCACAGCATCCCCCAGACCCCACGGCGCCGAGGCGCCGCTCCCTGGCTGGGACCGCGTCAGGAATCTCCGTATCGGCACGGACGGGGGTTCACTTGAGGACCGCGAGGATGCGCTCCACTTCGGTCATCGCCTGCTGCTCGGAGGTCACCTTCACGGTCCGCATCCCCATCGCCCGCGCCGGCTTCAGATTGGGTCCGAGGTCGTCGAACATCACGCATTGGGAAGCCGCCACCCCCAGTCGCTCGAGGCAGATTCGGTAGATCCGGGGTTCCGGTTTGCGAGTTCCCTCGACGACCGACTCGACCATCACGTCGAAGTGCTCGGCGAGCCCGTCGGGTCCGAAGGGTGTCCAGTTGTTGGTCAATGCCGCGGTGGCAACCTCTCGGCGCCGCAACCGGTCGACGAGTTCGAGCATGGCCGGGCGGACCCTGATCGACCGGTCGATGTCGCTCATCAGCTCGTCCGTGTCGACCTCGAGGCCGCGGGCGGCGAACTCCGACCGGAACGCGACCAAGAACTCGGATCGCGGGATCTCGCCCCGCTCGTGTCGTGCCCACGCCCCGTCCGAGCCGGAGTCGACCACATGGGCGTTGACGGTCCCGGGCGGTAGACCGTGGACGTGCTCGAACTCGGCTATCGCCCTCAGGGGCGAATCGAGGATGACCCCGCCCAGGTCGAAGACGACTGCCCGGAGACTCATCCCCCGGCCAGCCTCAGCCGCATCAACTCGATCTGGTCTTCGAGCATCTCGTCGACGAGATGCAACCGTTCCCGCGGCCCGGGAGCGGCGAGCAGGGCGTAGGAGTCGAGCGGGGAGACCGGGGCGAGAGCGGCAGCCCGATACGAGGCCGCCACCGGATCGTCGCCCAGTTCGAGATCCACCCCTGCCGTGTCCGCCCCCAACTCGGAAGCGAGGGCCATCGCCATCCGCAGCCGGGAGGTCACGCCGGCCAGGACGGCAGCGACGTCACAAGGGACGTCGGGGAGCGGGACGACGTCCGCCCACGGATGCGGATCGTCCGGCAACCATGCGGTCACACGGAGCCGCTGGGTTCCTTCGACGAGGATCGCCCGGTGTCCCCCCGGAAGTCGCTGATGGGCGAGCACCCGCAGACGGGTGCCGACGTCGAAACGAACGTCGCCACCTCCCACTTCGAATCCGCGTTCGATCAGCACGGTGCCGAAGCTGCAATCGAGGTCGAGCACCTCATCGAGCAACTGCTGGTATCGAGGCTCGAACACCCGGAGCGGGACGCCGCTGAAGGGGAAGATGACGTTCCCGAGGGGGAACATCCGCAGCCGCTCGCCGGTCAAGACGGACGGGGGCGTACGGAGAACCTGAGGCGCGTGGCCACCTCGTTGTTCAGCATCACCACGAACGAGTACGCCCCGGCTGCCGGGAACGAGAGGTTGTTGAACGTGAACGATCGAGCCACTCCCACGTCGCTGCCCTCGGGGATCCCCTGCGGACGAGCCACCTTGACCCCTTGGGCCACAGGTGGCGTCGGGAGCACCCTCCCCCCGTCCTCGTCCTGCAAGTCGACACCGATCACGAGCACCTGATCGGTCCAGCTCCACGGCACCCGCACCCGTAGCCCCACTCCCAGCGTGGGGTACCGGGCGGGGAAGTCGGCCACGAACAGAGTGTCCCAGCCGCCACCGAGCACATACAGCTTCCCTTGAACGACCTGTACCGCGTCCGCCAGCAGCGCGAAATCGACGGTCGGTCGTATCTCTTCGGTCGTCACCCGGGCGATGGTACCTGCGACGCCCTCTCGCACCCGGGTCCACGGTGTTTATCGTTCCACACACCGAACTCGATCCTGGAGACCCAGTGCCTGCCACCCCCATCCCTCCTGCCACCGGCCGTCTCGGCGTCCTCCTGCCCGGGATGGGGGCGGTGGCCACCACGTTCATCGCCGGAGTGATGGCGGCACGCAAGGGACTGTCGCTGCCGATCGGGTCGATGACGCAGATGGGCCACATCCGGCTCGGCAAGCGCACCGAGAACCGATCGCCCCTCGTGCGCGAGTTCGTCCCTCTCACCCCACTCGAGGACCTGGTCTTCGGCGGGTGGGATCCGTACTCCGAGGATGCCTATTCGGCAGCGATGCGGGCGGGCGTCCTCGATGCCAACCTGCTCGAGTCGGTGGGCGAGGAGATGCGGGCGATCAAGCCGATGGAGGCTGTCTTCGACGGTCGCTGGGTGACGCGCCTCGAGAACACCGACCACGTCGCCGCCTACGGATCCCACATGGAAGCGGTCGAGCGACTCGTCGAGGACATCGAGCGCTTCCGGCAGGAGAAGGACTGCGAACGACTGGTGATGGTCTGGTGCGGATCGACGGAGGCCTACGAAGAACCGACCGCCGTCCACTCCTCCCTGTCTGATTTCGAGGCCGGCCTGCGCAACGACGACCCAGCCATCGCACCGTCCCAGTTGTACGCCTACGCCGCCCTGACTGCAGGCGTCCCGTTCGCCAACGGCGCCCCGAACCTCAGCGTCGACTTTCCCGCGATGGTCGAACTGGCCGCCAAGCAGGGCGTGCCGATCTGCGGCAAGGACTTCAAGACCGGGCAGACCCTCCTCAAGACGATTCTCGCCCCCGGGTTGAAGACCCGCAGCCTCGGCATTCACGGATGGTTCTCGACCAACATCCTCGGCAACCGCGACGGCGAGGTTCTCGACGCCCCTGAGAACTTCCGCTCGAAGGAGGTCTCCAAGCTGGGCGTGCTCGAGACCATCCTCCAGCCCGAGGTCAACCCGGAGCTCTACGGAGACCTCTATCACAAGGTGCGGATCAACTACTACCCACCGCGCGGCGACGACAAGGAGGGCTGGGACAACATCGACATATTCGGATGGCTCGGGTACAAGATGCAGATCAAGGTCGACTTCCTGTGCAAGGACTCGATCCTGGCCGCACCGCTGGTGCTCGACCTGGCGCTCTTCCTCGACCTCGCCGCTCGAGCGGGCAGGAGCGGTATCCAGGAATGGCTCAGTTTCTACTTCAAGAGCCCCCAGACGGCGCCGGGGCTCTATCCCGAGCACGACATCTTCATCCAGCAGAAGAAGCTCAAGAACACCCTGCGCGCATGGATGGGCGAAGATCTCATCACCCACCTCGGCGACGAGTACTACGAGGACTGACCACCCGAGATGCCCGGCGAGTCACCCGACGACGACCTCGAAGTCGGCGACTGGACGATTCCGTCGGCCGAGCTGGAGTGGCGGTTCTCGACATCGGGAGGACCGGGCGGACAGCACGCCAACCGTTCGAACACGCGGGCCGACCTGACCTTCGACCTCGCGGGGTCGGACGCCTTCCCGGCGGATGCCCACCAGCGCATGGTCGGCCGCCTCGGTTCCGAGCCGCTCGTGGTGTCGGTGGCGGAGAGCCGGTCCCAGTTCAGGAACAGGATGAAGGCGCGCGCCCGGCTCCGCGACATCCTGCTCGATGCGAACCGCATACCGAAGGAACGTCGGGCCACTCGGCCGACGCGATCCGCCCGTCGCCGTCGGCTCGAGGAGAAGCGGGCTCGGAGTGAGACGAAGCAGTTGCGGCGGCGGCCGGATCCGGACTGATCACTCGAAGAGAGCGGCGACCGCCCGACGGTCCACCTTGCCGATGCCTATCTCCGGAATCGCCTCCACCCGCATCCAGCGACGTGGCACCTCGTGGGGAGCGATGAGTCGGCGAACGGCGCGATCCACTTCCTCTGGGGCGGCGGGACCTGTGTAACAGGCTGCGACGACCATGCCCCACCGATCGTCGGGGAGGCCGACCACCGCTCCTCGCCCCGCACCCGGGATCGCCGCGAGTGCCCGTTCGACCCGCTCAGGCATGACGTTCTCCCCACCTGTCACGATCACGTCGTCCGCCCTGCCCAGCACCTCCAGCCGGTCACCGTGCAATCGCCCGATGTCCGCCGTGACCAACGGTCCCTGACGGTCGGACGCGGCGGCGTCGCCTGGGGACACCATCGGTCCGTCGACGAGGATCCGTCCATCTGGGCGTACCCCGATCTCCGCCCCGCTGAGCACCACCAATCGGTCCGGCCGGGGGGAGGCCGGGTCTGCCGTCGCCACCTGAGAGGCCGTCTCGGTCATCCCGTACGTCGCCAGGAGTCGCATCCCGCCTGCTGCCAGAGCCCGGGGGGAGGCCGGTCCACCGCCCACGAGACCGAACCTGAACCCCGGCGCCCGCTCCAGGCCCGAGTCGACGAGCCGCTCCAGCATCGGCGACACGAACGAGCCGAGTGTGAGCGCCCCGTCGTGCAGCAACGCGATCGAGGTGGAGGCGTCGAACGGAGCCGCCAACACCACCGCCGATCCCTGCCGGGCGGACCGCCACAGAATCGAGAGGCCGCCCACGTGATGAAGCGGGAGCACCGCCAGCCAGCGGTCGTCGGGGCGGTGATCCAGATGCAGGGCGGAGGCCAGGGCGCTCGCTTCCAGGTTTCCCCACGTCAGTCGCACAGCCCGAGGTTCGCCGGTCGAACCGGACGTGAAGATCACCACCGCCGTGTCGTGCTCGGCGGGTCGGCGCCACGCAGGGCGGGCGACGGGCACGTCCTCGGGCGAGAGCACGACCCCACCGAGGGCCGCCAGTCTCCGGCGATCGGCGTCGGATTCCGATGCGGGAAGGGGAACGAGGACCATTCCGGCCATCTGGACGGCCAGGGCGAGGAGGAGGTCGTCGACGGAGGGACGCATCCGGACGGCGAGCAAGGCTCCGGCAGGATGACCGGAGGCGATCCCCCCAGCCAGGCCGGAGATCCGTTGCCATGCCTCGGCGTAATGGAGGACCTCGTCGCCGACCACGAGAAAGGGTGCCCGCGGCCGGTCGCGGGCCGAGCGGGCGTACCATTCCACGCC
>DATHWB010000301.1:0-3988 GCA_035460965.1 Acidimicrobiia bacterium | reverse complement strand
GAAGCCGCGCTGAGGGCCGGAATCCCCGGGTGAACCGTCCCGGCTAGGTTCTGACCATGCCGGAAACCGACAGCGTCCAGCCGCTGTGGTCGCCCTCGCCGGATCGGGCGGGCGCCACGAACATCGACCGATACCGACGTGACGTGGCTGCCGCTCGGGGTCTGGACTTGTCCGACACAGACGCCCTGCATGCTTGGTCCGTGACCGATCCGGGCGGGTTTTGGTCGGAGGTGTGGGATCGGGTCGGGATCATCGGCGACAAGGGCGAGACGGCCCTCGTGCGGGGCGAGACGATGCGCGAGGCCATGTTCTTTCCCGACGCGACGTTGAACGTGGTCGAGAATCTGCTCGACGGGCGCGGACTGCCGGGTGATGCCCCGGCCATCGAGTATCGGAGGGAGGACGGCCTCCATCGCACCATGTCGTGGAACGAGGTCCGCACCGAGGCGGCGGCGTTCGCAGCTGCCCTGGTGGAGGCGGGGGTCGGGCCGGGTGACCGGGTGGCGGCTTGGATGCCGCACATGCCGGAGACGGTCATCGCCATGTTGGGGTCAGCCGCGATCGGGGCGGTGTTCACGTCGACCTCGGCCGACTTCGGGACCGCCGGGGTGGTCGACCGGTTCGGACAGGTCGAGCCGAAGGTGCTGGTGGCGGCGGACGGGTATCTGTACGGGGGGAGCAGCTTCGATCGGATGGGACAGCTCGTTCAGATCCTCGACGAGCTCCCGACGGTCGAAGTGGTCGTGATGGTCCCGAATCTGGGGACCCCCGACCCCGGGTCCGTGCGGGCCGGAGTGGCGTGGGATGAGTTCGTGGGGGCTCGACGCGGGGATGCATTGCCGACCGAGCGATTCGCGTTCGACCACCCGCACTACATCCTCTACTCCTCAGGCACGACCGGGAAACCCAAGTGCATGGTGCACAAGGCCGGCGGGGTGCTCCTCAAGCACATGCAGGAGCAGCAGCACCATCTCGACATCCGCACCGGCGACCGAGTGTTCTACTTCACGACCTGCGGCTGGATGATGTGGAACTGGCTGGTGTCTGCGCTGGCGACCGGGGCCACGATCGTGCTGTTCGACGGCAACCCGTTCCAGCCCGGTCCGGAGGCGCTGTTCGACCTGGTGGACGATCTCGACATCACCCTGCTGGGAGTGTCCGCCAAGTACATCGACGCCGTGCTCAAGTCGGGTATCCGGCCCGTCGAGTCCCATCGGCTGGCGTCGTTGCGGACGATCGCCTCCACCGGCTCGCCGCTCTCGCCGGAAGGATTCGCATTCGTCTACGACGGAATCAAAGAGGACGTCCACCTGGCGTCGATTTCGGGCGGCACCGACCTGTGCGGCTGTTTCGTGGGAGGCGATCCCACCAAGGCGGTGTACGCCGGGGAAATCCAGGCGAAGGCGCTCGGGATGGCGGTGGAGGTCTTCGACGACGACGGTCGGCCATCCGGTCCAGGGGTGCAGGGGGAACTGGTGTGCACCGAGCCGTTCCCGTCGATGCCGATCACGTTCTGGGGTCCGGGCGGCGACGAGCGTTACCGCCAGGCGTACTTCGACCGCTTCCCCGGCGTGTGGACGCATGGGGACTACGCCATGTGGACCGAGAGGGGCGGGATGGTGATCCTCGGTCGATCCGACGCCACGCTGAACGCCGCCGGGGTTCGGATCGGGACCGCAGAGATCTACCGGGTGGTGGAGCAGTTCCCCGAGGTGCTGGAGGCGGTGGCGGTCGCCCAGCGTCAGGGCTCCGACACCCGGGTGGTGCTGTTCGTGCGCATGGCCGAGGGGAGTGAGCTCACCCCCGAACTCGAGGCCGAGATCCGCGCCAGGCTCCGCGCCGAGGAGTCCCCTCGCCACATTCCGGCCATCATCGCCACGGTGGGGGACATTCCCCGCACCCGGAGTGGCAAGATCTCCGAGTTGGCCGTGACCGCGGTGGTCAACGGCGATCAGGTGAAGAACACCGAGGCACTGGCCAATCCCGAGGCACTCGACCTGTACCGGGAGCGAGAGGAGCTGTCGACGCCATGACCGACCGCCGACACCTGCTCGGAGACGATCCGTTCGACGACGTCGACTCGTGGGTGGCGGCCGGCGGCGGTGCCGGTCTCGGCCGCGCCCACGAGATCGGGCCGGCTGGGGTGATCGGCGAGATTCGCAGCGCCCGGTTGCGCGGTCGGGGCGGTGCCGGATTCCCCACCGCCGTCAAGTGGGCGGGCGTCGCCGAGCGTCAGGAGGGCCAGTCCGCCTACGTGGTGTGCAACGCCGCGGAAGGCGAACCGGGGACGTTCAAGGACCGAGCACTCATTCGGTCGAACCCGTTCCAGCTGCTGGAGGGGATCGCCGTCGCCGCGTTCGCAGTGGGCGCGGAGGTGGCATATCTGGGCATCAAGGCGTCGTACGACTTCGAGATCAGGCGTTTGGAGCAGGCCGCGGCCGCCATGGACGCCCGAGGGATCCTCGGCGAAGCCGACATCCGCATCGTCACCGGACCGGACGACTATCTCCTCGGGGAGGAGAAGGCGCTGCTCGAGGTGATCGAAGGCCGGGACCCGTTGCCCCGCCAGCTCCCGCCGTATCTGATGGGACTGCATGCCGGCACGGCGGCAGGGGTCGGCTCGGGTTCGGTCGGGTGGGACACGACATTCAACCCGACGGTGGTGAACAACGTCGAGACCCTCTCCCATGTGCCCCACATCCTCGCCCGCGGAGCCGACTGGTTCCGGTCGGTCGGAACCGAGGACGCGCCCGGAACGATGGTGTTCACGGTGTCTGGCGACGTACGACGGGAGGCGGTGGTGGAACTCCCGCTCGGTACCCCGCTGAGCGTGCTGGTGCACGGTGTGGGGGAGGGGCCGGCGTCCGGAGACGTGGGATTCGTCTTCAGCGGCGCGGCCAACGGACCCGTTCCGCCCCAGCACCTCGACGTCCCGATGGACTTCGGCTCGATGCGCTCGGTGGGTTCCGGCCTCGGTTCGGGCGGCATGATCGTCGGGGACGACACGGCCTGTGTGGTGGCCTCGACTCAGCGACTCACCGAGTTCCTGGCGATCGAGTCGTGCGGACAGTGTCCGCCCTGCAAGCTGGGCACGGCGGGCATCAGCGACGGGCTGGCGGCGCTCGTTCCTGGCGGTGACCAGAGCCAACTGGACGACATCGTCGGCTGGCTCGGCCGCGTGACCGACGCCAACCGATGCGGTCTGGGAGCCGGATCGCGGGACCTGGTCGACGGACTGCTCCGGTCGTTCCCCGACCATGTGGCCGAACACCTGGGCGGAGGCTGTGATCGGGAGCGCGTCGTACCGCTGGCGAAGTTCGTCGATCATCTGCCGGAGGCCGGACGCTTCGTACGCGACGACGGATACTTCGGTCGACGAACACGGTGATGATCGACCATCCTCCATCACAGGCTGGGCGGCCATTCGGCCCTGGCAGGCAGTAGCACACCACCCGAGAATGCGCGGAGAACGAGAGGGAGAGACAGTGAACTGGGCTCGAGCGTACGTGGGAATCGTGATCGTGGCGGTGGGCGCCCTGCTGTTGCTGGACAACACGGGGGTGATCGAGTCCGGCGACATCATCTCCCGGTGGTGGCCGGCGCCGATCGTGCTGGGTGGGATCCTGTCGTGGTTCGCCAATCGGCGGCACTGGGTGCCGCCCCTCATCATCATCGCCGCCGGGACCGCGGTGTTGCTGCGTACGACGGGCGTGGTCGACGACCTCGGTGTGCTGCTCCCGATCATCCTGATCCTGGTGGGGATCTTCGTGGTCTTCGGTCGCGGGTTCGGCACGAGAGCGGTCGTGGACGGGGACAGCATCAACAGCTTCAACATGTTCTCGGGCAGCGAACTGGCCTCACATTCGAGGTCGTTCCGGGGAGGGAAGGTAGGCGCTCTGTTCGGAGGGGCCGAGATCGACCTGCGGGATTCCCTGCCCGCACCCGGTGCCACTCTCGACGTCTTTGTTGCGTTCGGTGGTATCGAACT
>DATHWB010000300.1:0-27721 GCA_035460965.1 Acidimicrobiia bacterium | reverse complement strand
GAGTCGGGGAGCGCCCCGCCGCCGCCGAGACACTGGGCGTGTCGCCCACCAAGTACAAGTACGCAGCTGTGATCGCGTCCGGCGTCCTCTCCGGCCTCGCCGGAGCCCAGTTGTCGCTGGGGAACGTCGTTCAGTTCGCCGAGAACATGTCGAGTGGCCGCGGCTGGGTGGCGGTGGTGGCGGTCATGCTGGGACGTGCCCACCCGGTCGGCGTCCTCGGTGCCAGCCTGCTGTTCGCGTTCGCCGAGGCGCTCGGGTTCCGCTTCCAGGGGAACGGCCTCCCCGTTCAGGTCACCGACGCGCTCCCGTTCGTGATGACCCTCCTGGCACTGATCATCGCCCGTAAGCGGTT
Source organism: Acidimicrobiia bacterium (assembly GCA_035460965.1). Taxonomy (GTDB): domain Bacteria; phylum Actinomycetota; class Acidimicrobiia; order Spongiisociales; family ZC4RG35; genus DATHWB01. Next base: position 27,369 of record DATHWB010000300.1, on the reverse strand, counting down.
CGCCAGACTCCTCGATCTGACCACGGCCTCCGCCTGATCGACCGTCGGTCACGCACGTCGTCTCCGATCGGGTAGGCGACCCGGCATGGAGGAACGGAACGATGTCGCAGCCGTCCCTTAAGGTCGGGGCTCGAGCTCCCGTTCGAGCCGGTCGAGTGAGCGTTCCTCTCCGATCCACTTGAACCAGATGCGGCCGATTATGCCGAGCAGGTAGAACGCTCCCCCCAGCTTCATGATGATGCCTGCGATCGTCTGATCCTCGACCGGCGTGACACCCCAGGTGAGGGGAGCATCGCCATACACCGGGTACAGGGCGACGTCGCTGAACGTGAGCAGGGAGGCGGGCACGATCGGGATGAGCGTGTTGAGGAACGTGTAGCCGATACGGGCTGCCGGGCCGAGTCGGGGGATGGCGTTGGTCGGGGAGAAGCTGGGCAGCCACAGCAGGATCGCCGTGGCGAAGAACATCAGGTGGACCAGGAAGTGGGCCCACTCGTTCTGGTTCTGCCACGCCACGGCCGCCGGCCAGTGGATGACGACGATGGCGGTGTTGAAGGTGACGAAACCGACCACCGGCGTGGCGATGTGGCGCATGACGGGAGCGATCCTCGGGTGGCCCAGCGTGCGATCGGCCAGCCAGCGGGGGGTTCCCACCATCAGCAACGGAGGCACGACGTATCCGATGAGCATGTGCTCCAGCATGTGGAACGAGAACAGCGTCTGCTCGGCGAGGTCGTGCATCGGATAGCCGGAGGCGAGAAGCAGGATCAGGACCCCCGAGTACCAGGCACGCCGCTGTACCCGGGTGGCGGGCGGTGCATCGGGAGCCACCAACGGGCGGATGCGGTTCTCCGCCCACCACCAACCGATGGCGAGGACGGCGATCAACGAGAGGACGTCGAGGTGGAGGTGGAAGTCGGGGAGAGGAGGCATGTCGCCCTAGCGGGTGATCAACCCCACGAGGAACGAGCCGATCACGATCCCGTACAGCCCCAAGGCGAGGATGAAACCCCCGGCGAAGAACCGGGTGAGGATCGGCTTCTCGAACCGCAGGTGCATGAACCAGCCGATCACCACGACGAACTTGAAGAAGGACAGGATGATCAGCATCGGCCCGTCCCAGCCGGCCATGTCGACCGCCTCGTCGACGTAGAAGAGCGCCACTTCGACGGCGGTGACGATCGCCAACAGGATGGCGATCTTGACGTACTGCCCCGTGGTGGGGTGCGGTGGGTGGTGGGCGCCTTCGGTCATCAGACCGCTCCCAGCAGGTAGACGATGGTGAAGATGACGATCCAGATGATGTCCACGAAGTGCCAGTACAGACCGACCAACTCCAGGTTCATGCCGCTCTTCTCTGACAGACCGCCCTGGCGGCGGGACATTCCGAACAGCGACAGCAGCATGATCACGCCGATGGCGACGTGCGCTCCGTGGAACCCGGTCAGCATGAAGAAGGCCGACGACGCCGGGTTGGTGGTCAGCGTCATCCCGTAGACGTTGATGAACTCGTAGAACTCGAACACCTGGCCGCCGAGGAACAGCGAGCCGAGGAGGGCGGTGGCGAGCAGCCACGTGCGGGTCCCGTTCTGGTCGCCCCGGGATAGCGAGTGGTGGGCGAGCACCATCGTCAGCGAGCTCATCAGCAGCACGAACGACGAGATCGACGTGAACGGGATGTCGTAGATCTCGCGGGGGACGACCGTCCCCCCGAAACTGTCGTTGCCGTACACCAGGTAGTTGGTGATGAGGGCGCCGAAGAAGAGGAACTCGGAGCTGAGGAACAGCCACATCCCGAGCTTGCGGTTGTCGATCCCGAAGGACTCGTGCTCCCCGTGACCGCCGTGGTCGTCGGCGTGGGTCTCGGTGGCTTCGATCGTCCCGGCCATCAGTGCGCCTCCGCCAGTTCGGGCTCGTGCTCACCGCCGTCGTCGTGGTGCGCCTCCTCCAGCGGCTCCATGCCCCAACCGAGCAGCGACCCGATCGTGATGAGCGCCCCGATCACCATCAGGAACTTCCCGGCCACGCCCTCGTGGAAGATGATCCCGTAGGCGATCAACGGCAGTCCGATCGCCATCAGGACCGGGAAGTACGACGGGTTCGGGAGGTGGATCGGCTCCGTCGGGTTGCGACCCTCGTGGTCGAGGCGGGCGACGAGGTCGTCGGCGTCGTCCTTGCGGACGGCACGGCCCTGCTCGTCCTCGGAGTACTTCATGTGCCAGAAGTGGTCCAGGCTGGTGACCCTCGGGTTCTCGGCGAAGTTGTACTCGGGAGTGGGGTTGGGGATCGTCCACTCGATCGTGCGGGCATCCCAGGGGTCGAGGCCCGACGGCTCACCCTTCCGCTTCGACCAGGTCCAGTTGAACATGAAGATGAGTACGGCCAGGGCGATCGTGAACGCCCCGATGGTGACCGCCAGGTTCCACGGACCGAAGTTCGTCTCGGGGGCGTAGCGCCAGGTTCGCCGGACCATGCCCTGCAACCCCAGCCAGTGCATCGGGGCGAAGGTCAGGTTGAATCCGATGAACTGGATCCAGAAGTGGGTCTTGCCCAGGGCCTCGTTCATGACCCGACCGGTCAGCTTCGGGAACCAGTAGTACAGCCCTGCGAAGATCCCGAAGATCGCTCCGCCGAACAACACGTAGTGGAAGTGGGCGACGATGTAGTAGGTGTCGGTCTGCTGCCAGTCGGACGGCACCACCGAGTGGGTGACGCCGGACAGACCGCCGATCACGAACATCGCCACGAACCCCATGGAGAAGAGCATCGGGGTGGTGAAACGTATTCGTCCTCCCCACATCGTCCCCAGCCAGTTGAAGATCTTGATGCCGGTGGGGATGGCGATGGTCATCGTCGAGAGTCCGAACGCCGCCTGGGCGACCGGGGTGAGTGCGGACGAGAACATGTGGTGCGCCCACACCCCGAATCCGAGGAAGGCGATGCCGCCTCCGGCGAAGACGATGGCGGCGTACCCGAACAGCGGCTTGCGGCTGAACACCGGGAGCACTTCGGACACGATTCCCATGGCGGGAAGGATGAGGATGTAGACCTCGGGATGGCCGAACAGCCAGAACAGGTGCTGCCACAGGATCGGGTCACCGCCCCCGGCCGCCTGGAAGAAGAGGGTTCCGAACGATCGGTCGAACGTTCCCATGAAGAGTGCGACGGCGATGATCGGGAGCGAGAACAGCAACAGGAAGGCGACGACCATCGTCATCCAGACGAACACCGGCATGCGCAACAGCCGCATCCCCTTCGCCCGCATGTTGAACACCGTGACGAGGAAGTTGACCGACGAGATGAGCGAGGCGATGCCCAGGATCTGCAGGCCGAGCATCGCGAAGTCGATCGCAGCCCCGGGCGAGAAGGAGGCACCGGCGTTGGGCTGATAGAGGAACCAGCCGCCGTCGGGGAGCCCCCCGAGCAGGGTCTGGTCGGACGGGTCGATGTTGCCGGGCACGCCCTGGACGCCGAGTGGCGGGGTGACGTCGCCGAAGAAGATCACCGAGTACGTGAACAGTGCCCCGAACAGGAAGATCCACCACGAGAGTGCGTTCATCCTCGGGAACGCCACGTCGCGGGCGCCGATCATCAGCGGCAGCAGGTAGTTCATGAACGCCGCGGACACCGGCATCACGAACAGGAAGATCATCGTGATGCCGTGGGTGGAGAACATGGCGTTGTACTCGGCGGCGGTCAGGAAGTCGCCGTTGGGTCCGGCCAGCTGGATGCGCAGCAGCAGCGCCTCGATGCCTCCGATGATGAAGAAGACGAAGGCGGCGTACCCGTACATGATGCCGATCTTCTTGTGATCCACGGTCGTGATCCACGACCAGAACCCCGTGGTGGACTCGGGGCGGCGGAAGAGCGTCGTACTGGGTCGTTCGGCGGTGGCGGTCACGAGAGGGTCTCCATCCAGGCGATCAGGTCGTCGATCTCTTGCTGGGTCAGGCCGAGGTCGGGCATGAACGATCCGGGCTTCACCTTGGGCGGATTGGCGAGCCATTCGGTGAGCGCCTGTCGGTAGGAGAGCCCCTCGTAGGGCAGGTAGGCGCCGGCGAAGACCCCGCGGCTGGCGAAGTGGGTGAGGTTGGGCCCGTTGAACGCCTCGCGGGGGAGGATGTTGTCGTCGATGCCGAGGTCGTTGTCCTCGAAGTCGACGGTGTGACACTGGGTGCAGCCGCGGTTGAGGAACACCTGCAGGCCGTCCCAGGCCTGGGTGCCCTCGGCGGGGACGGGGGCCTCGGACTGCTGGGCCGCCACCCACGACTCGAAGTCGCTGCGATCGAGCACCTCGGCACGGGCGCGCATGAGCGAATGCGACAGGCCGCAGAACTCGGCGCAGTGACCCCAGAACTCGCCGGGTGCATACGCCTCCAGCGGCAGCAGCGTCTCCTGGCCGGGGACGAGGTAGCGCTTGCCGTTGAGCGCCGGGATCCAGAAGTTGTGGAGGACGTCGTCGGAGGTCATGACGGCACAGACCGGCTCGCCGGCCGGCATGACCATGACGTTGGCGGTCTCGATCCCGTAGTCGGGGTATTGGTACTCGAACCACCACTGGTGCCCGATGACTTCGATCACCATGGCGTCCGGGTCACAGGCTGTGAGGTCGAACACCCCGCGGACGGTGGGGATGGCGATGCCGGCGAGGATGAGGGCGGGGATGACGGTCCAGGTCACCTCGAGCTTGGCGTTGCCGTGCGTCTGCTTGGGCTCCTTGCGACCGGGGCGGTCGCGGAAGACGACTGCGACAACGATGATCGCTCCCTGGACCAGCACGAAGATGGCGGCGGCGATCCAGAACACCGGCCAGAACAATCCGTCGATGCGGTCGGCGATCGGACCGGCCGGCTCCCAGGTGGTGAGCGGCGAGTCGATCTCGACCAGCGAGCAGGACGAGAGCAGCAGACCCAGCGCTGCGATGCCTGCCACACGGAAGGGGCGCGTCACTCCACTCAACCGCCGAGGGTCCTGAACCATGGGGGCGAGTGTAAGTGGCGGCGGTGCCTCCGGCCAAGCCAAGCGCGATGGGCCATTTCGGGGCTGTTTCACCCGAGTTCTTCGAGGGCTCGTCGCAGTTCGGCGGGCCCGGTCGCTCCTTCGAATCGGGCGGTGATCGTGCCCGACTCGTCGATGACGAAGACCCACGGCTCGGTCGGCAGCCCCCACGCCTGGACCGCGGGGACCGGTTCCAGTCGTCCCCCGGCGGCGGCGTCGAGGTCTCCGTAGATCTCGACGTGGATCCAGTCGACCTGCGGGTATCCGTCCATGACCTCGAGGACGACGTCGAGGGTCGGTCCGCACGCCGCGGTCTGGCAGAAGGCGGGCGTGGCGAATGCGACGACGGTGGGTCGACCGTTGGTCAACGCCTCGTCGAGCGACAGCTCGTGGAGTCGCGGATCCGGATTCGCGGCGGACGAGATCTCCTCGAGCGGGAACTCCGGGTGTGTGCGAGTGACGGCGGGGATGGCCGGATCGCCGATGTCCGGCACCGGGCTGGTTGCCTGCACGCCGAACGGCGTGGGCTGGGTGGGCGCCGACCCCTCCGGCTCCAGGACCACCTCCCAGCGGCCGGCAACGGGAAGATCGACGTAGGCGACGTGGAACCCGCGTACGCCCGGGATCGCCCACACCCATTCCGTGTCGACCGTGACCGTGTCGGCCCCCTCGTGGGAGAAGCGGGCGACGGTGGCCACGTCGGGATGGGAGAGCAGCGACCCGTCCTCGGCGGAGGCGATCGCCATCAGGAGGCGGTTCGGGCCCGGCGTCAGCGTCTGCTGGGTGTTGGCGACGACCGCCAGTCCTTCGGTGCCGCCGCCGCATGCGGCCAGCGCCAGGGCTACTCCGGCGAGACCAATCCTCTTCATACGCTGGTGCATGTTGGCATCGCTTCGCCACTGTGCCGCCGGGGTCCTGTCGGTACAGTCGTCGGGTGGGCCATAGGAACGGGTTGCGCTTCGAAGCCCTCGGCACGTTGCGGGTGAGCGGTTCATCCGAGATCCCGATCACTCGCCCCGCTCGCCGGCGGTTGCTGTCGATCTTGCTGCTGGACCGGGACACGGTGATCCCGGTCCCGCGCCTCGTCGATCGAATGTGGGGCGATCAGTCTCCGTCTGATCCACGCAACGCCCTCCAAGCCCATGTCGCCGGGTTGCGCCGACAGTTGGGCGATCCGATCGAGTCGGTGCCTGACGGCTATCGACTGAACCTCGCCGGGCATGAGTGCGACCTGGCGGAGTTCCTCGACCTGACCTCACGGGCGGAAGCTGCAGAGGACCGAGGTGACGCCGAGGAAACCGTGCAGCTGGCGGCGGCTGCTCTCGACCTGTGGCGGGGGGACCCGTTCCCCGAGCTCGACGACGACGACTTCGCCCGGGGGGAGGTGGAGGCACTGGTCGAGACGCGGCGGCGGACGGAGTTTCGGTGGATGGACGCGCTTTTCGCCACCGGTCGAGCCGAGCAGGCCCTGCCGACGCTCGAACGGGCTGCGGTGGAGCACCCGTACACCGAGCCCTACTGGGAGCGTCTCATGCTCGCTCGCTACCGGCTCGGTGACACCGCCGGGGCACTCCAGGCGTTCCGGACGGTGAGGAACGTGCTCGGTGACGCGCTCGGAATCGAGCCGGGGGCGCGGCTGCGGCATCTCGAGGAGCGAATCCTCCTTCACGACCCACGGTTGGGCGACGACGCCGTGGCTCCCACGCCTCACAATCTGCCGGCGCCCGGTTCCAGCTTCGTCGGGCGCGAGTCCGACCTGGAGGCTCTCCTCGGACTGGTCGGCGCGCATCGCCTCGTGACGGTCACGGGTGGACCCGGTCTCGGAAAGACGAGGCTGGCAGTGGAGGTGGGCCGCCGCATCCTTCCCGCCATGCCGGGCGGGGTGTGGCTGGCTCGGCTGGTGGGCGCCTCCTCGGCCCCGGACGTGGCGGCCACGATCGCAGCGGCGATGCGGTTGGCCGACGACATGTCGGACCTGGCGGTCCTCGGTGAGACGCTGTCGCCGCGACCACAGCTGCTGATCCTCGACAACTGCGAACACGTTCTCGAACACGTGCGAACGTTCGTGGAGGCGATGCTCGCCACCGACGGAGAGCTGGTGGTGCTCGCCACCAGCCGGCAGCGCTTGGGGCTGGAGGACGAGCACGTCTGGCGTCTGGCACCCCTGCCGCTACCCGGTGACGGGGACGTGTTCGGTAACGACTCGGTGCGACTGCTGGCCGACCGGGCCGAGGCAGCCGATCGAACCTTCCGGGTCCGGGACACCGACCCCCACCTGCTGGCCACGCTGTGCCGACGGACGGACGGGATTCCGTTGGCGATCGAACTCGCCGCCAGTTGGCTTCCCTCGATCGGGCTGCGCGACGCGCTCGACGTGGCGGGTGAGCCTGCCCCGGGTGATGCCGCAGCTCACGACCCGCACCATCGGTCGTTGCACGCGGCCGTCGACTGGAGCTTCGCGCTGCTGCCGGAGGAGGACCGTGCCCTTCTCTCCGCTGCGTCGGTGTTTCGCGGTTCGTTCGTGCTGGAGGCGTTCGCTGCCGTGTGTGCCCCCCACGCCACCCGACCCGAAGCGGCCGGGGTCGTGAGCCGGCTGGTGGAGTCGTCGCTACTGGTCGCCGAGCGGCATGCGGACGGATCGATGCGCTACCGGATGCTGGAGCCGGTGCGGGAGTACGCCCGTGATCGTCTGTCGGATCGCGGTCTGGCACACGAGATCGGTGAGCGACATGCACGCTGGTTTCTGCGCCGGGCCACCGAGCTGGGTGCCGTGCTCTGGCAGGAGACCGACCCGGCCGGTCCGCAGGCGCAACTGGATGCCGAACTGGCCGACCACCGGGCGGCGATGCGTCATCTGCTCGACCGAGGTGACCACGAGAGCGCCGCCAATCTGGCGACCGCGCTCACGGGCTACTGGTTCGCGCGCTATCTCGGCTGGGAGGCGATCCGCTGGCTGGAGGAGGCGCTGGCCGGCGAGATGAGCGACGCCGTACGGGTCCGGGCATCCTGGACGGCGGGTTGGGCGTCCTACAGCCGAGCCGATTATGCGACGGCGACCGCTCGCTACGAGGAGAGCCGGGATCTGGCGATTCGGATCGGCGACCGGGGTTCTCACGGCCGAGCCTTGTTCGGGCTCGGACGCATCGACCTCCCCCGGCGGCCCGAGCGTGGTCGGGATCTGATGGAGGAAGCACTGGCGCTGTTCGCGGGTGCGGGGATGGAACGGGAGCAGGGGGACTGCCTCCTCGCCCTGGGCTTCACCGCGGCGGGAGCGGGGCGGGTGGACGAGGCGATGGGTCTGCTGAACGAGGCGCACGACGTGCTGGAGGCATGTGGAAGTCTCCGATCGTTGGCGATCTGCCGAAGGTACATGTCACTGTGTGCCTGGTACGCCGACGATCGGGAGTCGGCGGTCCACCACGTCGAAGCGGCGGAACGGCTCGCCCGACAGGCGGATGACCGTCCGGCGATCGGTGGGGCCTTGATCCAGCGGGCACTGGTCGAGACGCGTTGGGGCGACCTCGGCCGAGCGGCTGCGGGACTGCTGGAGGCGCTCGAACAGCTTCCGTCGCGCCACGAGATCGATCACTGTCTGGTGTTCGTGGGTGTGCTGCCGGTGTTGGTCGGGTGTGGTGAAGCCGATCTGGCGGGGCGAGTCGTCGATCACATGGATCGGGTGTTCGAGGAGTACGGATGGGCCCCGATCCGTGTGCGGATGCCTGGCGTCGAGCGTTTCCGCCTGCCGGGAGGTCCGTGGGAGCGGGTGGCCTCCGCCGAACTGGCCGCGGTGGTGCGTCCCGTGTTGCAGGAACTGGCCACCGGCTGACGTTCAGCGATCGTTCAGCACCCTCCCGTATGTTCCCGGTGGGCTCGTGCGGTGCGCGAAACCGGCTCGACTGCGGAAAGGGGCAGGGTCATGAGGGAAGTGGGGATGGCTCTCGCGTTGGTGCTGGCTTTGGTGGCGTGCGCCGCCGAGCCCGCCGCCGAGTCCGGCGGCGACACGACAGGGACGACGGCCGCGGGGACGGGGACGACGGCAGCCGCGACGACGGAGTCGTCCGGGGATTCCGGAGGCGACGACGGGGGCGACTCGAGCTCGGACGGCGGCTCCACCGGGGGGTCGGGTGGGATCGGCAGTGGGGGCGAGGCCACCCTCACCATCGGTGACGTGGTCTACACCTTCGACAACTACTACTGCGCCAGCGGCGCGAACGAGACCCTCAACGACGACGTCCCGTTCTCCTCCGGTGCCTTCGGCGAGGTCGACGGCGTGCGGGTGCAGTTGGACGCCTCGTTGTACGACCCGAGTGGCGAGGGACGGATGGAGGGTGACGGCGTGATCCACTCGGTCACGCTGGACGACATCGAGGACTTCGAGAACCCGTCCGTGAGCTGGCACGCGGAGAGCGGCTTCTTCGGAGCGGTTGAGTTCACCATCCAGTACGACGGGTCGACGGTGTTCGTCGAAGCGACGTTCGACGACGACCGGACGGACGAGATCGAAGAGGTTCCCGGCACCCTCGAAGCGACCTGCGGCGATTGAACGGGTGACGAGGTTGCGTCCACCTTCGGGTGGACGCTGCGGGGCGGGCACCTACCGCAGTCGGTGCCCGCTCCGCCCCCGCCGTCGGCAAGGGCAAACCCTGGGTTCAGGACCACCTATACGGTGGTCTTCGCGTTCGAGTTCGCGCACCTCACGGCTCGAACTCGGCGCCGCTCGGTCAGGCGGTGGTCGCGCGGAAGTGGTCGATCAGCAGATCGGTGAGTTCGCCGTGCAGCTCGGGAGGCAGATCGTGCCCGGCGCCCCGGAGGACGTGGAACGCCGCCCCCGGAACGGCTTGGGCGGTGGCGACACCCCCGGAGATGTCGATCAGGGGATCCTTCTCGCCGTGGACCACGAGGGTGGGAACATCGAGTGCCTGCAGGTCGGCGGTGCGATCGCCGGATGCGAGAAGAGCGGCGAGCTGGCGACCGGTGCCTTGCTGGTACACGCCCCGGTCCAGGTTGCGGGCGGCCGTCTCCCGGGCACGCTCCTCGTCGAAGTAGTCGGCCCAGGCGATCCGGCTGTAGTCCACCGTTGCCTGGATGGCCGCTTCCCGCTCGGAAGGTGGAGCGGTGAACAGTGACTCGTTCATCGCGGGAGTCGCCTGTCCGACGGTGGGATCGCCGGTGGTCGACATGAGCGAGGTGAGGGTGAGCACGCGTGACGGGTGTCGAATGGCGACGACCTGGGCGACCATCCCGCCCAGCGACGCCCCGACCACATGGGCGGCCTCGATGTCGAGCGCGTCGAGCAGCCCCACGACGTCGTCGGCCATGTCGTCGAGGAGGTAGGGAACGTCGGGCCTGCCGCCCGCCAGCAGCGTTTCGACGACCCGGCCGACGCTCACTCGCACACCCTCGAAGCGGTGGGAGTGTCCGGCATCCCGGTTGTCGATCCGGATCACCTGGAAGCCGGCCGCCACGATCGGATCGACGATTCCATCCGCCCAGTAGTGGTACTGGGCACCGAGCCCGGGGATGAGCAGCACCGCTGGGTGGTCAGGGGATCCGGACCGTTCATAGAAGAGGGTGATCCCGTTGGCGGTGACGTCAGGCATGGCGTGGCAGCCTATCTGCCAACCGACCCCCGTACCGCCCGCCCGCCCGTCCCTCTCAAACCCTGGGTTCGGCACCACCTATACGGTGGTTTTCTCGCATCGGTTTGGGATCCGGACGTGGGTCACTTCGAACCGCGTCGCCGAAACCCGCGCATAGGTGGTCCTGAACCCAGGGTTTACCACTGGCGGGCGACGGCAGGGGGGCCGGTAGGCTTCCCGTCCGATGGGAGCAGTAGTCACCACCCCGGCGGCCGACCGCGGCCTGCGTGCGGTCATCGGGCCGTACGTGGCCTTGATGAAGCCGCGGATCATCGAACTGCTGCTCATCACGACCGTCCCGGCGATGGTGCTGGCAGCGCGCGGTTGGCCCGGCACGTGGCTGGTGGTCGCCACGCTGATCGGTGGCACGCTGTCGGCAGGGGGCGCCAACGCCCTCAACAACTACCACGACCGCGACATCGATCAGGTGATGCGACGGACGTCGCGCCGGCCGCTCCCCAACAACCGGATCGAACCGATTCGCGCCCGCAACTTCGGTTGGGCGCTGGGAGTCGCCGGGTTCCTGGTGCTGTGGCTCACCTCCAACCTGTTGGCGGCGGTGATCTCGACCGGGGCACTGCTGTTCTACGTGTACGTCTACACGCTGCGACTGAAGCGGACCACTTCCCAGAACATCGTCATCGGCGGGGCCGCCGGTGCTGCACCGGTGCTGGTCGGCTGGGCGGCGGTGACCGGGGACCTGTCGACACCGGCGTGGGCGATGTTCGCGGTCGTGTTCGCCTGGACGCCGCCCCACTTCTGGGCCCTGGCGGTGAGGTACAGGGACGACTACGCCGCTGCCGGCGTGCCGATGCTGCCGGTCGTCACCTCGATCGAGTCCACCACTCGGCAGATGGCGCTCTACTCCGGCGTGACGGTGCTCTTCTCCCTCGCCCTGGTCCCACTCGCCGATCTCGGCTGGCTCTACATGATCACCGCCGTGGTCACCGGCGCACTGCTCATGCTCGAGTCGGTTCGCGTCATGTTCAAACCGGAGCGGGCGATGAAGTTGTTCACCTACTCCACCGCCTACCTGACGATCCTCTTCGCCGCCCTCCTCGTCGACGCCTTGTAGACCCTCGGCCGCCGGGCGTGGTCAACCGCCGGGGAGCGGCCATTCGGGGCAGGTCGCCCGATGCTCGACGTCGACGGGTATGAATCTGGCCCACTCCTCGGGGGTGAGGTTCCGGCCGGCGCGCCGACATGCCTCGGAGACCAGGGAATCCAGGTCGAGTGGCAGGACCCTCACCTCGACTCCTCCCTGGTCGAACCCGATCCCGCCGAGGAAGAGACGCGTCCCGTCCACATCGACATCCGCCGCCCACGACGGGATGGTGCCGGACAGCGGCCGGGTGGTCTCCACGTCGAACAACTCGGTGCCACCAACGCTTGTCGACACCACCAGGACGTCGCCTGCGAGTCGAATACGCCACGCCCCCTCCGACGCCCGGTACTGCACGCCGCGCGGGGCGATGGTGAGGGGATCCCACACCTGAACGGATCCTGCCACCGTCCCGACATACAATTCGCCGTCGGGGCCGAAGGTGATGGCCGATGTCGGGACGCGGATCGCACCGATCGGCTCCGGGTCGTCGGTCAGGTCCCAGACCCCCACATGTCCGACGTCGTTGATCGCAGCCAGGAGGGACCGGCCGTCGCTGGTTCCGGTGGCGATGGCGATCGTCTTCGATCCGGTGTCCAAGAAATCACCCAGGTTCAGTAGCGATTCCACCGGCCGGAGTGAGGTCGCCTCGAACAGCCCGATTGCCGTCTCGGTCGAACCGACCGCCAGTGCCTCGCCGTCGGGCGTGTAGGCCAGCGCGTTGCCGACCAGCCACCACACGGGACCTGCCGGCTCAGGTCCGGCCGTGCGGCGACGTGTCGCCACGTCGAAGACCGCGATCGAGGCCGAACAGTCCTGGTCCACGATCTCCGCAGGGCATGTGAGCGTCGCAAACTGCCGGCCGTCTGATGAGAAGTCGACGCCGAGGAAGCTGTCGTCAGGACCCAGACCTTCGAGTCCACCGAGGTGGTCGAGGGACGCGCCATCGAAGAGCTGCACGCCCCGTCCCCGTCCCCAGACCGCGACCACCTCGCCGGTCGGCGAGACGTTGACGTTGCCCGGACCGGCCGGCTCCAAGGCCGTTCCAATCTCGTCATTCCAGCCGACCCGTCGGGTCGAGATCGTCCCGTCGGGATCGGCCGTCACGAGAGTTCCGCCATCCGGGGAGAAGGAGGCGCCCACGGCGCTGCCACCGGAAGTAAGCAAGAACGGTCCGTCCGGGTGGCCGATCCCGGCCCACAGCTCGAGATTGTTGAACGAACCGGCGGCAACGAGACCGCCGGGTCCGACTGCCAGTCCGAAGAGCCACTCCGCCTCGCTCGACCCGAAGACCTCACCGATCTGCTCGAGGGTGGTGGCGTCGAAGGCGCGTATGTGCCTTCCGGCAGTCAGCACCATGTCCCCGGCGACGGTGGCCTGGATGACCACATCTCCGTCGATTTGGACCGGCCCCGCGAGTCGGTCACCGGTAGCGATGTCCCAGGCCGTCAACCAGGAGGCAAATAGGTCGCCCGGCTGTGAAAGCTCGACGACGTAGACGATCGAGCCCATGGCGGCGAGAACAGAGATCTCGGCGCCTTGTCCGGTGTCGAAGCGTCGAACTTCTCGTCCGCTGGTGGCGTCGTGAACCGTCACGGTCCCGTTGGAATCCCCGAGGAGGAACTCGTGTGATCCCGGTACGAACGCCGCCTGGTGGAGTCCGGCGGTCCGCCCGGCGATCCGCTGCACCTCGCCGCCGTCCGGCAAGCTGCGCACGAGGGCGCCGGTTCCGTCAGGATCCGAGCCGGCAACCACCATTCGCGTCCCGTCATGGGAGATGTCGATCCCCCGGAACGGCGAGGCAGGGCCTGGGAGCCCCGCAACGATCAGGTCCCGTGTTTCCAGGTCGACGATGTCGACGGTGCCGTCGGCTCGTTTGGCGGCTGCGATCTGCCCGTCAGGCGAGACCGCCAGCGCCACGTAGTCGTCGGCAGGCGTCGGAATGACGGTCCGAGTGAACGGAAGACCAGTTCCCCCGAGGGCGTCGAGGAGTCCACGCCGGACTGCATCCGAGCTGTCGAGCCTGCTTCCTTCGACTGCCAGGAGCAGGGCGAGACTCCGATCGTCTGCGACACGTTCCGTGGCGATCGTGGCGAGCTGCCTACCGAGGGTCTCTTCGGCTCGGATCGCTTCCGTCTGCGCACGATTTCTCTGAGAAACGGCGATGAACCCTGCAACGAGCGCAACGACGAGCACCACCCCAACAGTTGCCAGCAACCGGCGAAGCCGCCGGTTGACACGTACCTGCAGTTCGAGTTGGTGCCGTTCGGTGTCTTCCTCCTCGGCTCTCGCCGCGAGTGAGGCGCTGAGAAAGTGGCGTTCGGAGTCCGTGAGATCGGCGCGGTCTCCCCAGTTGGCCACGGCTTCGAGGCGAGCTCCCCGGTACAGCTCACCGCGCTCGCGGCCTGTCGCCTCCCATCCGGCTGCCGCCACGGTGAGGTGAACCCGGGCGGTCAGGTCTTCGCCCGCCTCGTCGACCCAGGAACGGAGTCGCGGCCAGTGCCGGAGCAGAGCTTCGTGAGCGATCTCAACGGTGGGCTGACGGGATTGGGGGTTGCGGTCGAATGTGAGCAGGCGAGCTGCACCAAACCGATCGATGATCCGTTCCATCACCGCAGGGTCGGGCGAAGCCGACAGCAGCTCGGACCGATCGGCCCGGCGCCTCAAGTCGGCGGCGCCCTCACCGATGGTGACGAGTCGGAGGAGCATGGCGCGGATCAGACGCCGTTCGGTCGGCGGGGCGTCTCCAAACAGCCGTTCCGCCCGCTGGGCGATCGCGCCGCCCACCCCGCCGAGCTCCGCGTGGTCCTCCAGGGAGATGGTGATGCCGTCGCATGCCTCGAAGAGTTCGGTGAGCGAGAACTGCAGCAGCGGCAGAGCGGACGGTTGATCGACGACATCGGCGACCAGTTCGGCCACTACGGCGCGTTCCACGGTGACGCCGACTGCGGCCGCCGGCTCGACGATGGCCCGTTCGATCTCTGCAGGCGACATGGCAGAGATGACCGCCGAGCCGTGAGACACGGCCTCGCCCAGCCGGTGATGTTGCAGCGGCCGGTCGAAGAAGTCGGCTCGCAGCGTGGCCAAGACACGCAAGGAGAGACTCTCGTCATCGACGGCGTCCATGAGGCCGGCGACGAACCGTGTCCGTTCCGTCGCGTCCCCGACCAACGTCCACAGCTCCTCCAGCTGATCGATGATGAGAACGAGGGGAGCGGTGCCGACGGCGCTCGCGATCGTTCGGTGCACCCCGTCGATCGCCGCATCGAGACCGGCGCCCCGTTCGAGCGGGACCACCGATCGCAGGGCTCTGGTCAACTCGTCGAACGGAGACGACCCCGGGACCAGCGAGGCCACGAGGGGTGGGACGCCGGTGCGGGGCGAGCGAATGCGAGGGACCACGCCGGCCAGCACCACACTCGACTTGCCGCTGCCCGAGGCTCCGACCACGGTGAGGAAACGTTCCGTCGCAACGCGGGACGCCAACTCGGAGACCAGCGCCTCCCGACCGAAGAACTCGGCGCTGTCGGCCTCTCGAAACGGCCGGAGGCCCTTGTACGGATTGATGCGGGGCCAGGGAACCGGTGCGGGAACATCTGTCCCGAGCGCGTCGGCGAGGCTTCGGGCGAAGGCCGCGATGTCGGTATACCGGTCGGCGTGGTGGGGGGCGGAAGCACGGGCGAGAACACCGTCGAGCGCCAGCAGCTCAGGTCGGTGACTCGACACCCGAGCGCTGCCCACACCGCCGGGGTCGAAGCCGGTGAGCGCCCACTGCACAATCCGGGCCAGGTCGAGTTGGTCAGTGCCCGGACCGTCGACTTCGAGGACATCGTGTTCCGGGGAGATGGCCTGGAGGACTTCGGATGTGCCGACCCCCGCCACCCTGATTGCACCGTTCTCGTCGAACAGGATCTCGGCTGGCTGAAGAGACCCGTGCCACAGGCCATGGGCATGGGCCTCGCCGAGAGCCGCAGCGACTTGGACGGCGATGCGGGCGACGGTGTCTGCCGGAAGAGGACCCTTCTCGAGGAGGTCCACGAGGCTTCCTCGGCGAGCGTGTCGGGTGACGAGATGGGCGTTGCCCGGCTCACGCCAGAAGTCGAGGATCTCCACGAGTCCGGGATGGTCCAGCCGAGCGACTTCCCGGACCTTGGTTTCGAACTCTCGGATGAACGTCGGGTGGTCCGCCAGGGCAGCGGGGTAGGACGTGATCGAGACGAGACGGTCGATCCCCGGCTGGAGGGCCGTGTGGACTTCGACCTGCCCGTCACCCCCGAGCCGGTCGACCAGGCGATAGCCGCGGAGGTGACGGCCAGATGGGGGTGCCAGTCGGAGGTCAGGATCCTGCACGACCACTCGCTCCTCGAGGTGATTGAACTCGTCGGTGGGCTCCAGCCCGACGTCGGTCAGCACATCTCGATAGGCATCGGCCGCTCGGAGGGCGTCGACCTGCCGGCCTGTTCGGTAGAGAGCGGTGACGAGCAGCAGACGTGCGGACTCGCGCAGCGGGTGCGTCTCCACGAACGCAGTCAGCGCCGGGATCGCCTCGTCGTGACGACCGAGGTCGAGAAGGCAGGTGAGGCGGACTTCTTCGGCTTCGACCCGGAGTTCGTTCAGGCGGATGGCTTCCGGTTGGATCCACCCCTCGTCGGCGAATTCGGCGTAGGCACCTCCTCGCCACAGTCCGAGACCGCCCGCGACCGCATCGAGCGCCTCGGCGATCCTTCCTTCGGACCGCAGTGAGCGAGTTCGGAACAGGGCGTCCTCGAAGTCGTCGGCGTCCACTGAGCCAGAGCCGACGTCGAGGCGGTACCCCGGAGCTGCTGTCTCGATCCGAGCGTCGTGGCCGCCGAGTGTTCGCCGGAGTCGTGCGACGTAGGTTCGGAGGGTCGCGGCGGCCGCCTCGGTCGGCTCGCCGACGAACACGATCTCCGCCAGCCGGTCCGCGGACATGATCCGGTTGCGTTCGGCCAGGAGCGCGGCCAGAAGGCGCCGCTGGCGAGGTCCCCCCAGCCCGGAGTCGCCGGGCGGGTCGATCACCACCGGTCCGAGCACACCGAAACGCACGTCGCGCCCTCCTGTATTCGAAGCTAGCTGGGTGACAGCGTCGATGGCGGAGGTTGCAGTTGTGTTGCAGCGTCAGATCGCCTGTCGTCATTGAGTTTTCGAGGCATTGGACCCAGGACTTTTCGGGCCAGGGCGGCCGGGGTGCAACTCAGTCGTCATGAGTCCGAGAGAGGGTTCCACCAGGTCGGACGGACCGACCGAGATGGCGAGAGGAGCCACCAATGACCACGACACTGACCCGCCCCGAGACCGGGCAACCTGTCGTCGAGAGTGCACCGAACCGGTCCGCGATCGCCTTCCTGGTCGCTGCCGCCGCCCTTGCGACTGCGATCCTCGTATTCCAGGTCGCCAGTTCGCCGGTGGTG
This sequence comes from Acidimicrobiia bacterium, assembly GCA_035460965.1. Lineage (GTDB taxonomy): Bacteria > Actinomycetota > Acidimicrobiia > Spongiisociales > ZC4RG35 > DATHWB01. Next base: position 10,198 of record DATHWB010000300.1, on the reverse strand, counting down.
GACGGCTCACACGATGTCGCCGAGTTCGGACGGCAGACGGCTTTGGCGCCGGTCGACGACTCCCACATCACCGCCGAGCACAGCCGGCTGACTGCTCTCGGAGTCGCGATCGATCAGTCGCACCAGACCGCCGAGACGGTGCGGATGTCTCGACTGGCACCGGTGGTCGACGACTCGTTCGAGCGAAACGAAGCTGGGCGGCAGGCAGCCCTTGCGGGTGGATGACCAGTCGGCCAAGTGGGACGTCCCCGGGCATGTGACCGGGGACGTCCCTCGCCGAGTGAGCTCGCTCGATGGGGGGGAAGGCCCGGGTTCCCCCCTCTCTGTATCGCCGCGACCGAGTTGGACGGGAAGGCTGGTGGCCGGTGTTCGGCCCGGACGGCCCCCCTCGCCTCGCCTGCGGCGAGGCCCTCCCCCCAACGTCGCTCCGCTCCTGGGGGGAGAGAGCTCTGTTGGGGTAGTGAGCGAAGCGAACTCGTGGACGACCCCTTGTCGGGACGGGGGCGGCAGGACAACGCATCTTCGGATGGTGCGGGCCGACGTTTCTCAGGCGCGGACCTGTTCGACCTTCCAGCTGCGTCGGAGGGTGACGCCGAAGCCGACCAGCATCGCGGCGGTGGCCCAGGCGGCAGCGACGCCGAATGCCGGTGCCCACAGCCCGACGACGACGGCCATCACGCACATGACGATGCCGAGCGGGATGAAGCCCTGCCTGCCGTAGAGGGTCGAGAACGGCAGGTAGTGGGCTCCCATCGCCAGCAGCATCGCCGGGTAGAACCAGTCGTTCTCGAGATAGGCGACGGCCCCGACGAGCGGAATCATGAGCGGACCGACGATCGGGACGGTGACCGACAGTTGTCTGAACGGATTGTCCCTCGGGACGACCCCGGTGGATCCGGTCATCTTCAGCACGGCCTGGGTGATCGGGTAGATGAAGAAGCCTGCGATCAGCATCACCCAGATGCCGGCGACGAGGCCGGTGGCGGTGGCGGTGGCTGCGGATGCCCCCCAGACCGCTGCGGAGACGAACTGGCCGACGGAGGCTCCCTGGTAGGCGTCCCGCAACTCTCGCTGTGCGTCCTCGATCGAGCTCACGATGCCTCCCTCCTGCGCCGACGGCGACTGTAGAGCCGGGTTCCTCGGCCTGTCGGGTGTTCCGACGGGCGTTCTACCCTCCTGCGTCGTGTTCGCCGTGATCTCGTATCCGCCCATCCCGCTCTTCGAGGTGGGCCCGCTCACCATGTCGCTCCATGGCGTGTTCGCCGCCCTCGGGTTCGTGCTGGGTGGGATCTACGCCACCCGTGTACTGCAGCGGCGGGGCTTCTCGGGTGAGGCGTTCCAGTCGGTCCTGACCTGGGCGCTGGTCGGCTCGTTGCTCGGTGCCCGCTACTTCACGACACCGGCGGCGTTGCTGGACGGCGTCCCGTTCGCCACCGCCATGAACCCGGTGTCGGGGAACTTCTCGATCATGGGCGGGTTCGCCGGGGGCATCCTGGTCGGGTGGTATCGGATGCGGAAGGTGGGGCTGGCCCGTCTCCCGACGTTCGATTCGGCCTCCTACGGACTGGCGATCGGGACGGTCGTCGGACGGATCGGCGACCTGGCGATCGTCGAACATCTCGGCTCGGCGACGACCCTCCCGTGGGGCTATGGGATCAAGCCGGGCTACGACGTAGCACCGATGCACGACGCCCTGGAGTGCTCCGTGGGGCAGGCGGGCCTCGACGGGCTGTGCGGCGTCTACCACCACGTCGCCATGTACGACATGATCGGGGCCGTCATCCTCTTCTTCGTGCTGGTGCAGGTGGAACGACGCTTCCGCCTCCACTACGGCCAGCTGTTCGCCTTCTGGATCGTCTGGTACGGCCTGCAACGGTTCGTGCTCGACTTCCTCCGCTTCGGCTCTGGCGACGCCACGATCGGCGCCTTCACCTGGAACCAGGTCAGCGGTCTGGCGGCTGCCCTGCTGGGCATCGGCCTGTGGGTGTGGTGGGGGAGGAGCCAGCCGGTGGTGTCCGTCGTGAACGACGCTCCCCGCCGTGAACTGACTCCGGCCTGATCACGCACCACACAGGGATCTCGGACACCCGCTCGGAGAGTTCCGGGTTCTCGGACGGCCCCCTCGCCGGGCTGACGCCCGGCGTGTCCCCCCAACACGACGCCTGCGGCGGCGCGGGGGACAGAGGATCTGGCGCGCACGGCGTGCGGATTTCTCCCCCCAGGAGCGGAGCGACGTTGTGCGGACCGGGGACATGCTTGACAGATGTTCGGGAACATCCTTTACACGTCGCGTGGACGCCCGGCGCGCCCAACACGATGCCTGCGGCGTTGCGGGGGACAGGGAGTGCAGCCTCGCGAGAGGCGGGGCCTTTCAACTCCGGTTACAGAAAGGTGTGACCGTCGTCGGTGATGGTCCAGAACGGGTTGTGGGCGATCTCCCACGGGTGGCCGTCGGGGTCGAGGAAGCAGCCGGAGTAGCCGCCCCAGAACGTCTCGGCTCCTTCCCGCACGATCGTCGCCCCCGCCGCCCTCGCCTCCTCGATCACCTGGTCGACGGCTTCGGAAGAACGAACGTTGTGAGCGAGCGTCACGCCTCCCCATCCTCCGGTGTCCGTGACGCCCGAGTCCTCGGCGAGGGCCTCTCGCGACCACAGCCCCAACACCATGCCGCCCGCCTGGAAGAAGGCGACGTCGGCGTCGTCGCCGGTGGCGACCCACCCCATCGCCTCGTAGAACCGCCTCGAGCGTTCCAGATCCGCCACTCCCAGGGTGACGAGACTGAGCCTCTGTTCCATGACACACCTCCTCCTGTCATTGTGCAGAATCGGACCGACATGAGTGTGAGGAGACCATGACGAAGGATCCCGTCGCAACCAACCCGGAGCTCTACTCCGTGATCTTCGAGAACGACCGCGTCCGAGTCCTCGAGTATCGGGACCGGCCGGGTGACCGGACCCAGCCGCACTGGCATCCGGACAGCGTGATGTACACGTTGAGTGCCTTCCGCCGTCGCCTTCACGCCGGTGGAGGACAGCGGGACGTGGAGTTGCCCGCCGGACTCGCCTCGTGGTTGCCGTCCCAGGAGCATGCAGGCGAGAACATCGGCGAATCCGACACCCACGTCGTCTTCGTCGAGTTGAAGGGTTCGGGCGACTCGCCCGGCACCGGGATCGGCCCGCAGATCGACTGAGCGGTGCCGGAGACGGCGGGTGCATACCCTGCTCCCGGTGAACCTCCCCGACACCGGTCTCCCGGTCGAAGCGTCCATCGACGAGGTGCGGGCCGCCCTCGCCGCCGAGGGGTCTGCCGTGCTGGTGGCACCACCCGGGTCCGGGAAGACCACGGTGGTGCCGCTGCGGCTGCTGGGCGAGACATGGCGGGAGGGTCGGAAGATCGTGGTGCTGGAGCCCCGCCGGCTCGCCACCCGTGCGGCGGCGCGGCGGATGGCCTCGCTGCTCGGAGAACCCCTGGCCGGAACGGTCGGGTACGTCACTCGCACCGACCGCCAGACCGGCCCCGACGTCGGCATCGAGGTGGTCACCGAGGGGGTGCTCACCCGCCGCCTGCAGACCGATCCAGGGCTGATGGACACCGCGGCGGTGATCTTCGACGAGATCCACGAACGGAACCTGCAGACCGATCTCGGACTGGCGCTGGCGCTCCACTCCCGGGGACTGTTCCGCCCCGACCTGCGACTGCTGGCGATGTCGGCCACCGTCGACGCCGCCCGCATCGCCGAGCTGATCGGCGGTCCGGTGATCAGCTCCGAGGCACGCTCGTTCCCGGTGGACGTGCGGTGGAAGCCGGCACCCAGGCGCACCTGGATCGAGGATCACGCCGCCGCGGTGATCCGCCAGGCGCTGGCCGCCGACGAGGGGGACGTCCTGTGTTTTCTGCCGGGGATCGCCCAGATCGATCGGGTGTCCCGCCAACTGGATGACGTCGACGCCGAGGTCCACCGCCTCCACGGCAGCCTGCCGCTCGACGAACAGGATCGAGCGGTCACCCCGTCGTCCCGGCGCAAGGTGGTGCTCTCTACAGACATCGCCGAGTCGAGCCTGACGGTGGAGGGAGTGTCGATCGTGGTCGACTCGGGCCTGGCCCGGTCGCCGCGCTTCGATGCCCGAACCGGCATGACCCGACTGACGACCATCGGCATCTCGAAGGCGTCGGCCGACCAGCGTGCGGGTCGGGCCGGGCGGCTGGGCCCGGGTGTGGCGTATCGGCTGTGGTCGAAGATGGAGCACGCCGCCCGGCGCCCGGACATCGAACCGGAGATCCTGAGCGTCGACCTGGCCGGCTTCCTGCTCGACCTGCTGCACTTCGGGGTGGACGACCCGGCGGCTTTGTCGTGGCTCGACCCACCACCCGAGCGGGCGATGTCGGAGGCCGTCGAGTTGCTGCGGTCGCTGGGCGCGGTCGACGACGATCGCCGTCTCACCGACACGGGCCGTCGGATGGCGACACTCCCGCTCCATCCCCGGCTGGGGCGGATGGTGGCCGACGCCGGCTCTGACGCCTGGACGGCGTGCCTGGTGGCGGCCCTCCTCGACGACCGGGACGTGTTCGGTGGACCTCTCGACGAGCGGCCGGTGGATCTGGCACTGCGGGTGCGGGCGGTGGTCGACGGGGATCGGCGGGCGGATCGGCGCGGGGTCGACCGGGTGCGTCGCACGGCCGAGGACCTGGCCCGGCGACTCGGGATCGGAGAGGGACCGATCCGGTCCGATCGGGTCGGGCCGCTGCTGGCCTTGGCCTTCCCGGACCGGTTGGCCATCCGCCGCGGGAGCCCAGGGCGGTTCCAGCTGCGGCTCGGTGCCACCGCCTGGGTGCCCAACACCGATCCGCTGGCGCCGGAGTCGTTCTTGGTGGCTGCCGACCTCGACGGCAAGCGCAAGGACGCCCGCATCCGTCTGGCTGCTGCGATCGACCCCGACGAGGTCGTGTTCGCCTTCGCCCCCGAGATCGACGAGCGCACCGAACTGGCGTGGGTGGACGACCGGATCGTGGAGCGGACGGAGCGCCGGCTGGGCGGGATCGTGCTCGAGTCGTTCGAGCGCCGGGCCCGTCCCGACGACCGGTCCCGGGCGATGGTGCTGGCGAAGGTGGCCTCGGATCCGAGGTCGCTCGAATGGTCGGAGGCGGCGCTGTCCTTCGTCGAGCGGGTGGCGTACCTGCACCGGACCGACCCTGACATCTGGCCGGGCTGGAGCGTGGAGTCGCTCGCCGCGTCCGTCGACGAGTGGCTGGCGCCGTGGATCACGGGTGCGACGAGCCTGGCCGAGGTGCGGGAGGTGGAGCTGCTCGCGGTGCTGCGGACGGCGCTGGGCCATGACCTCGCCACCCGTGCCGACCGGGAAGCGCCGGTGCGGGTGAGCCTGCCGTCGGGCCGGGAGGTGAAGGTGGACTACTCGGGTGAGCGTCCCAGCATCGCCGCCCGTGTGCAGGAGTTCTACGGCTCGACGACGACCCCGCAGGTGGGCGGCCGTCCGCTGGTTCTGGAGTTGCTGTCACCCGCCAACCGTCCCATCCAGATCACCGACGACCTCGCCGGCTTCTGGCAGGGAAGCTGGGCGGAGGTCCGCAAGGACATGGCCGGCCGCTACCCCAAACACGATTGGCCGGAGAACCCGGCCGGGGCCTGAACGAAACCCTGGGTCTTATCCCGCGCCGGCGCGGGGTACGGCGTCGAGAATGCAGTGGTCGGAAGCTGGGGTGCCCGTCATCTACATTGCCCCACCGACATGACAGACCGCAGTTCGGTCCCCCCGTGGGCCACACCTCGTCGCACCCTGCTGGCGGTGGCCGCGTTCCTGGTCTCGCTGGCTGCGTTGGCTGCCGCGGACATGTGGCTCGAGAGCATCACCGGGGAGCCGGTGGGCTCGCCGATGTCTGCCGACGCCACCAAACCCGACCTCTGGTTCGGGTACGACACGGAGGAAGTCACGACGCTGTTCGCGTCTTACGGCCCGGACGGCCGGCGGGCGTATGCGGTCGGTCTCGTGATCGACACGGTGTATCCCTTGGCTCTGGCGGCGGCCGCCATCCTGCTGTGGGCCCGCGCCTTCGGTGGCGCCCACAGGTGGGGCCGGATCCCCGCTGCGGTGTTCGCGGTGCTCGACGTGATCGAGAACTTCCTGTTCGGGGTGATGCTCGCGACACACCCATCCGTCCCGTCTGGACTGGTGGCGGTGGCGTCTCCCATCACTCAGGTCAAGCTGGCGTCGTTCTGGCCGGCGATCGTCTCGATGGCGGTGTCGTCCGGGGTCCTGGCCTGGCGGCGGGTGACGAAGGGGCGGGTCGCGGCCTGAGCCGTGCACTCCCTCGGTGACCGTTCGGAGTGGCAGCGAGCCAGGGGGCGGCGACGAGGGTGAGGTGCAGTTCAGGCCGTCTCGGCGTTGGCCCCGGTGTCGAGACCGAGCTCGGTGATCGAGATCTCCCGCATCTCGACTTTGCGAACCTTGCCGGTGACCGTCATGGGGAACTCGTCCACGAACTTCACGTACCTGGGCACCTTGTAGTGGGCGATGCTCCCTCGGCAGAACTCTCGGATGGCGTCCTCGTCGACGCCCGCTCCGGGCCGGAGCTTCACCCACGCCATCAGCTCCTCGCCGTAGCGGGCGTCGGGCACACCGATCACCTGTACGTCCTCGATGTCGGGGTGGGTGTAGAGGAACTCCTCGATCTCGCGCGGATAGATGTTCTCGCCGCCGCGTATGACCATGTCCTTGAGACGACCGACGATGTTGCAGTAGCCGTCATCGGACATCACGGCGAGGTCGCCGGTGTGCATCCAGCCGTCGGCGTCGATGGCGTCGGCGGTGCGGTCGGGGTCGTTCCAGTAGCCCTGCATCACCGAGTATCCGCGGGTGCAGAACTCTCCGGTGGCGCCCCGCTCGAGCGTGGCCCCGGTCTCCGGGTCGGCGATGCGGATCTCGACGTGCGGGTGTGCCCGGCCGACAGTGGCGGTGCGGTGGTGGAGGGAGTCGTCGGGGAGGGTCTGGGTCGACACCGGCGACGTCTCGGTCATCCCGTAACAGATGGTCACATCGGTCATGTGCATCCGGTCGACGCACTGCTTCATCACCTCGACCGGGCAGGGCGAGCCGGCCATGACGCCGGTTCGTAACGACGACAGGTCGTACGACTCGAAGTCGGGATGGCCGAGCTCGGCGATGAACATGGTCGGCACCCCGTACAGGGCCGTGCAGCGCTCGGCCTGCACGGCTTCCAGCACCGCCGTCGGGTCGAACGCATCGCCGGGGATGACCATCGTGGCTCCGTGGCTCGTGCAGCCGAGGTTGCCCATGACCATGCCGAAACAGTGATAGAAGGGCACGGGGATGCACAGCCGGTCTTCGTGGGTGAACTGCTGCAGTTCGGCCGTGAAGTATCCGTTGTTCAGGATGTTGCGGTGGGTGAGGGTGGCGCCCTTCGGGAAACCCGTGGTGCCGGACGTGTACTGGATGTTGATCGGCTCGTCCGGTCCGAGTGAGTCCCGGATCGCGTCGAGTTGGGTCTCCGCGATCCCGCCGTCGCCGCTGGCGAGCGCCTCCCATTCGGGGGTCCAGAAGAACACAGCACGTTCCAGCGCGGGGCACTCGTCCCGGACCGCCTCGACCATCTCGACGTAGTTCGACGTCTTGAAAGACGGTGCCGCGATCAGCCATCGGCAGCCTGACTGGCGCACCACGTATGCCAGCTCATGGGTCCGGTACGCCGGATTGACGTTGACCAGGATCACGCCGAGCTCGGCGGTGGCGAATTGCACCAGGGTCCACTCGGCGTAGTTCGGTGACCAGATTCCCACCCGGTCGCCCTTCGTGAGCCCGGCCGCCGCCAACCCGCTCGCCAGCCGGCGTACCCGTTCGTGGAATTCGGTGTATGTCCACCGGATGTCCTGGTGGCGGGCCACCAATGCCTCCCGTTCGCCGTGGAGGGCGACGGTGCGGGCGAGGTTGGCCGGGATCGTGTCGTCGAGCAGCGCCACATCGGTCGGACCGTGCTCGTGTGCGGGTGCTGCCATCGCCGAGATCGTATCCAACCCGTACGCGGCCCGACGGACAGGGACGGCGCCGTCGCGTTCAGCGACTGTTCAGCGCCCGCTCGTACCGTTCGGAGGCGACGAGTCGGAGGGAGAGACGCGGATGTCGCAGCGGGCTCTGACAGTGATCGTGGTGGTGATGCTGCTGGGAGCATGCGGGGGGATCGGTGATCTCATCGATGAGTCGCTCGAGACGATGCCAGGTGCCGAGACCGGGAGCTCCGGTGGGGGATCTGAGACCCGGGACGAGGGCGATCCCACCGCTTTCCGGTTGGCCCGGGCAGGGTGGGAGAACTCCTGCGCCGTCATCGACGCCGATCAGGTTGCCGCTGCCACCGGTTTCACCGTCGTGGACGCTCGGGAATCCAGCGGCTGCAACTGGATGATCGAGCCGGTGGATCCGGCCGTCATCGGCGATCCGATCGTCGGTTGGCAGCCGATGCGCGCCCGTGACGTCCCTGTCCAGTGGGAGGCGTCCGGGCAGGCCGGGTCATCGGTCGTCCTCGAACAGATCGAGGGACTCGGGACGATGGCGTTCTGGCGGGGCAACGACGTCAACGCTCTCGGCGAGGTGTGGGTGGAGACCGACCAGATCGGCTTCCGGGTCACCAACCAGTTCGCCGGACCCAACTACACCGGCGACCCGCGGGCACCGCTCGAGGCGTTGGCGGCCGAACTGGTGGCGGCGCTGGCGACGCTGGACGTGATCGCCGCATCCGGCGATGCCGCCAGTGCGCTGATCCCGGCAGAGCGCGTCGACCTCCCCGACGGGATCGTCACGCTGGATGACCTCATCGACGAACTGTCGGCGGTTCCGCTGCCGGATGGCACCGTCATCGGGTTCGGCGACGTGTATCCGGACCGGGCCAGCCAGGACGCCTACACCGATCTCCCGGTGGGGGATGCCGTCCGATTCTTCCTGGAGGCGCTGCCGGCCGCCGGCTTCGAGATAACTTCGGGCGGGACGGCCCAGACGGCGGAGGACGTCCTCGAGTACGTCTCGCAGTCGGTCTCGTTCATCGACCCCGACGGCAATCGTGGCGACATCGGCATCCGCGAAGGTGCCTTCGCTCCTTCCCAACTGAACATCCAGATCTTCCTCCCCTGAGGCGGTATCCGTACGATCGGGCCCGATGTCGCGCACCGACCGCGCCGCGGGTTGTGGCGAGTTCGCTCGCACAGTTGGCTGGCTTCCTCGAACGGTGAGCACCCGTCGATAGGGTTCCGCCGATGGCTGAGGCGTACTTCACCACCGACGACGGGATCTGGTTCAGGGGTACGGGATACACCCGCGGGCCGTGGGACGTGAACGCCTGTCACGCCGGCCCGCCCACCGGACTGATGGTGCGGGCGTTGGAAGCGCTGGTGCCCGACAAGGCGCTGGTGCGCCTGTCGGTGGAGATCGCCCGCCCGATCCCGATGGGTGGTTTTCGGGTGGAGACCGAGTGGCGCAAGGAGGGAAGGGCGGCGACGCTCACCACCGCCCGCATCCTCGACGACGAGCGGGTGTACGCCGCCGCCCAGGCGATGCACCTGCGGGAGATCGACCTGCCGACCCGGACCGCCCCTTACGACCTCCCCGACTTCTCGGCCGCACTCCCGGGACCCTTCCCGATCACCGACACGATGCACGACGAGCAGGCCTTCCCGTCGTCGATCGAGGTCCGCTACGACCCGTCGGGGTCGCAGGGGATGGGGGGGTTCACGGTGATGTGGATGCGCTCGGTCGTTCCATTGCTGGAGGGGGAAGAGCCGTCCGGCTTCCAGCGGCTGTGCCCGCTGGCCGACTCCGGGAACGGCACCTCCTACAACGAGTACCTGGACCGGGTGCTCTTCGTGAATCCCGACTTGCTGCTGTCGGTCCACCGCCCACCAGAGACCGAGTGGCTTGGCGCCAAGGTCGTCTCCCACTGGAATGACAACGGCATCGGCATGGCCGACGCCGAACTGTTCGACCAGAAGGGCCCGGTCGGCCGAGCCACCCAGAACCTCCTCCTCGACCCCACCCCCGGCCGGTCCGACTGAGACACTCTCCCAGGAGCGATCCCTGGACCACCCCCCCTCGCCGGGCTGCGCCCGGCGTGTCCCCCCAGCACTCCCTCGCCTTCGGCTCGGTCGCGAGGGGGACAGAGCTTCGGTTTCTCCCCCCAGGAG
>DATHWB010000299.1:0-1729 GCA_035460965.1 Acidimicrobiia bacterium | reverse complement strand
CCGTTGGCCGGGTTGACGTCCTCCACGCATCCGGAGCCTCCGAACACCGGCGTGCCCGTGAAGTCGGCCGGGTCCCTCTCGGTAAGCGGGACCAGGTCCGTCCACCCGAACTCCGTGCAGCCGATGACCGTGGAGTCGATGGAGCAGTCCGCCCGGGTCGGGCTGAAGTCCTCGTCTGTCCCGATGAACAGGCTCCCGTCGGCGTTCCACTCGCCCTGGTGAGCATTGCCCTCGGGCTGCAGGCACTCACCGGTCGCCTCCTGGACGACCTGGTCGCACTCGGCGTATGTCGAATCTTCGACGAAGGTCGGGTTCGCCGGATCAGTCACATCGAGGTCGACCCAGCCCGCGTCCCAATAGGACACCATGAGGTGCCAGGTGCCGTCCGGCTTCTGGATGACATCGAAGTCGTGCGCGGTGGGCTCCTGCCCGAAGGCGTCGAACTCGGCGGGCCACCTGGCAACCGGAGGCGAGACGTTGAGATCGAAGAGCCCCGTCTCCGAGACGAGCACCGGGTTTCGCGGGTCTGTGATGTCGAAGATGTCGACGTCGTCGAAGGCCTCGTCGTTGTCGATCGCCGCCACGTAAACGTGGTCACCGGCGTCCCAGGCAATCGCGCTGTGCGACTCGTTCGCCCGGTTCCCGAACAGGTCGAAGTCCCCGAACGCCCTCACGAGCTGCTTCGGCTCGGTGGGCTCGGTGCTATCCCAGATCGTGATCCCGCCCGGCATGTTCCTCGGATTGCCGCTCGTTCGGCACCACTCGTTGCTGACGACGAGGATGTCGCCGGTGAATGCCGCCGTGTCCACATGCAGCGCCTGGAGCCCCTCGGTCACGTAGCCGAACCCACCGCTGTTCAGGAAGCCGGCCTTGGTCGGGTTGGCGGGATCGGTGATGTCGACGACATGAACCCCTCCGGTCGGGCAGTGCGCGCCCCAGTCACCCACGTAGGCGAACCAGCGGCCGTCCGCGGTCTGGAGCGCGGAGACGTCCGAGATGTCCCCCTCGTGGCTCGTCAGGCGCAGCTTGCCGACCAGCTCGACGTTCTCCGAGGACGGCGGCAGATGGCCCGAGGTAGAACCGTGCTGATCGGGATGGCTCGCGGCGAGGCCGCCGTCCAGACCCAGCTCGGCACCATCGGGAATCTGCGGCCCTGGCGGGTCATTGCCCGCGGTCGCCGGCACGGAGCCGACGATCAAGACGAGCGCAAATGTCAAGACGAATAGCGCTCTTCGCATCCTTCCTCCTTCCAATTTGTCGGCGGGACCTGCCAGCGATCCCGCAAACGACCGGACATCAAAGCGCCTGGCACCACCTCCCCTAGCGGTCGCTACTCCAGCAGTTAGCAAAGTGGTCTGCCGGCTCGACCCGGACGAGCACTCCGGCGCCCCGGTCTCCGACCACGCCGTGCCCGGACTCGGCGATGGTAGTCGCCCCTCTCAGCTCCATCTTCCTGCTCTGGTTCCACCGAGGCCGTACCCACTTCATGCTTGCAGCAATCCACACGTATCGCCTTCGTCGAGTCACCCAGAATCCGCTTCCTGAGCGATTGCCGACTTATCTCTGCTTTTCGGACGCAACCTGGCCGCCGTTCTCGTCCGTCGCCGAAGCAGTGCTCGCGGCGTCGAACCGGATTCCTGACCTGCTCCCCGTCAGTGTTGATAGGCCAGGCCGCCTGCCTTTGGGATTGCTGTAGATCCTCCCAAGTCCGTCGCACCTGGTGGGTGTC
>DATHWB010000298.1:0-13673 GCA_035460965.1 Acidimicrobiia bacterium | reverse complement strand
TTGTCCGACTACCACCTCCACCTACACCCCCACGAGCCGACGACGGAGGGTCCGCCGCCCGGGAAGTACCCGCCCGGACACATCGAGGCCTATGTCGAGGCGGCCGCTGCTCGCGGGGTGACCGAACTGGGCTTCACCGAGCACCTGTATCGGTGCGTCGAGTCTGAAGGTCCGCTCGGCAGGTTCTGGGAGGCCGAGCCCCATCCGGCCTTGGCCGACCACTCGTCGGCATTCGTGACGGCGGACCGCAACCTGTCGCTCGAGTCGTACGTCGATGCGGTGACGACGGCTCGCGATCGGGGGCTACCGGTCAGGCTCGGACTCGAGGTGGACTTCTTTCCGGAGACGATCGGCGCCGTCGTCGAATTGCTGGAGCCGTACCCATGGGACTTCCTCATCGGGTCGGTGCACTGGATCGGCGGTTGGTCGATCGACTCGTCGACCTCGCTCTTCGGATGGGAGATCAAGGGTCTGGAGTGGACGTGGTCGGCCTACTTCGACCTCCTGGTCGAACTCGCTGCTTCGGGAGCCGTCGATGTGCTCGCCCATGCCGATCTCCTGAAGAAGTACGGCATGCGCCTCCCGTTCGAGCCGACAGAGCGCTACGACGAGGTCGTGCGGACGGCGGCGAGCCACGGGGTGGCGGTCGAGGTCTCCTCCCAGGGCCTGCGCAAACCCGCCGCCGAGGTCTATCCGTCGCCCGAGTTCCTGCGCCGGTTCCATGCAGCCGGCGTGCCTATCACGCTGGCGTCGGACGCCCATGTCCCCGCCGAGGCGGCGGACGGGCACGACGAGGTGGTGGCGGCGGCTCGGGCGGCCGGATACACGACCCACCTCCGTTTCGACCGCCGCGCACCGGTCCCCACACCCCTCCCGAATCCCCGTACCGAGGGCTAGAAGGTACGCATACGTACCCAGCAACCCTGGGTACGGGGAATCAGGCGTACGTCCGTACACTGGCGGGTCCATGTCCGTTCCCACCGTCTGGTTGACGACGCTCGGCTGCGCCAAGAACCAGGTCGACTCGGAGAAGGTGGAGATGATGCTCGGCGACGCCGGGTACGCCCTCGCCACCGATCCCGAGTCGGCCGATGTCGTGATGGTCAACACGTGCGCCTTCATCGAAGAAGCCCGTCAGGAGTCGGTCGAGACCATCCTCGAGGCGCAAGACCGCAAGAAGGCGAGCGCCCGCATGGTCGTCATCGGGTGCATGGCGCAACGGTTCGGCGTCGAGGTCGAACAGGCCCTACCGGAGGTGGATGCGGTCGTCGGGCTCGACCGGTACTCGCAGTTGGTGGACACGCTCGACGGGCTCACCGGATTCGGTCCTGACGGCGGGGGTCGGTGGAGCCCGGTCTCTCTGCGACGGCGCCCGGTGATGGACATCCTCGACTCGGTCCGCCGTCCTCGCCCGACCGTGCCGTACGCCTACGTGAAGGTGGCGGAGGGCTGTGACAAGCCGTGCACCTTCTGTGCGATCCCGCTGATCCGCGGTGCCCAGCGGTCGCGTCGCCCGGCGGAGATCCGCCAGGAGATCGCTCACCTGACCGCCGCCGGCGTCAGGGAGGTGATCCTCGTCGCCCAGGACCTCGCCGCCTATGGACGGGATCTGGGGCGTGTCACGGGAGGCAACGGTGATGGCGGGGCACCGGGGATCGTCGACCTGCTGCGAGCGGTCTCCGACGTCGAGGGCCTCGATCGTCTGCGTTTGCTGTACCTCTATCCGAAGGAGATCCGTGACTCCCTCATCGAGGAGATGGTGACCAACCCGAGGGTGGCCTCGTACTTCGACCTGTCGCTGCAACACGCCGCCGGCCCGCTGCTGCGGGCGATGCGGCGGCCCGGCGACGGCGATCGTCACCGTGATCTGGTCGATCGCATTCGTTCGGCGGCGCCCGCCGCCACGCTGCGGTCGTCGTTCATCGTGGGTTTCCCGGGCGAAACGGACGACGACGTCGACACGCTCGCCGACTTCCTGGAGGACGTCCGGCTCGATTGGGCGGGGTTCTTCCCGTACTCGGCGGAGGAGGGGACTGCTGCCGCCGACCTGGCCGGTCGCATCGACCGGAGCGAGATCGAGGATCGGCTGCGCCACCTCAACGCCATCCAGGAGGAGATCACCGCCGAGGCCAACGCCTCCCACGTCGGGTCGGTGGCGCGGGTGCTGGTCGATCAGGTGGAGGACGATCGGCCGGTCGGTCGGACGGAGCGACACGCACCCGAGATCGACGGAGTGGTGGTGCTCGACTCTGGTGAGCCGGGCGAGTGGGTTGAAGCCGAGATCACCTCCGTGATCGGCACGGACTGCGAGGCTCGGGTGGTGACGTGATCGTCGAAGTGGTGGCTGTCGGCACCGAGCTCCTGCTGGGTCAGATCGTGAACGGCAACGCTGCGACGATCGGTTCGGCCCTGGCTCTCCACGGCTTCGACGCTCACTACCAGCAGGTGGTGGGGGACAACCACGATCGGATGGTGACGGCGCTCGCAACCGCCACCGCCAGGGCTGATGCCGTGATCGTGACCGGAGGCATCGGCCCAACTCAGGACGACATCACGCGGGAGGCGATCTGCGCCCTGACGGGTCGGGCGATGGTCCGCAACGAGGCCTACGTCGAGACGCTGAGACGCAGATTCGAGGCTCTCGGCCGCCAGATGCCTCCCAACAACCATCGGCAGGCGGACTGCCCGGAGGGAGGGGAACAGCTCCCGAACCCGAAGGGCACCGCCCCCGGCATCGCACTCTTCCACGAAGGAACGTGGATCTTCGCCCTGCCCGGGGTGCCGGAAGAGATGGAGCTGCTCCTCACCGACCACGTCCTGCCGCGGCTGCACACCGCCGCCGGCGACGCCCGCACCTTGCACAGCCGGGTCGTCCGCACCTGGGGCATGTCCGAGTCGGCGGTCGCCGAGGTACTCGACGACCTGTTCACGGGCTCGACCAACCCGTCGGTGGCGTTTCTCGCCTCGGGAGGGGAGATCAAGGTGCGGATCACCGCCAAGGCCGAGGACAAGCCCGCGGCCGAGGCGCTCATCGAACCCGTGGAGGGACTGGTCCGTTCCAGGCTGGGCGCGGCCGTGTTCGGCTCCGACGACGAGACGATCGAGCGGGTTCTCGCCCGTGTCCTGGAGGAGGCCGGCTGGACGGTGGCGTTCGCGGAGTCGGCGACGGGCGGCGCCGTCGCCGGCCGTTTCACGGGTGTTCCCGGGGTGTCGAAGGTCTTTCGGGGGGCGATCGTGCCGTATGCGTCTGACGTGAAGGATTCGATCCTGGGCGTCGATATCGGCGACGGTGTGGTGACCGAGGACGTCGCGCTGGCGCTGGCCGAGGGCGTCCGGGCGCGATTCGGAGCAGACGTCGGTGTCGGCGTGACAGGATCGGCCGGACCGCAGCCCCTCGAGCGCGACGTCGGGACCCTGATCGTGGCGGTGGTCACTCCCGACGGGCAGGGCGTGCGCACCCTCCGCTTCCCCGGCGATCGCGAGCGGGTGCGAACCTACGGCGCAACGGCGACTCTCCACCTGGCGCGGCTCGGCGTCACCGGGCGATGGTGGAGCGACTGACCCGCACGTTCGTGGCGATCGGGTTCCCGCCCGAGGTGCGGATGGCCATCGCCGAACGCCTGCGGTCCGTGGAGCTTCCCGGGTCTGTGGTCCCTCCCGAGAACTGGCACATCACGTTGCGGTTCCTGGGAGACCTCGACCCGGTGTCCATCGACCGTCTGCTCGGGGCTCTCGATCAGGCCGACTTCCCCGAGCGGTTCGAGTTGCGGCTGGGCGGGCTCGGCGCATTCCCGAATCCGCGACGAGCCACGGTGGCATGGATCGAGGTGATCGACTCATCGGGCGCCCTCGTCGATGTCCACGCCGAGGTCGAGCTCGCCTGTGACGCGGCCGGCCTCGGGGTCGAGGAGCGGCCGTTCCGACCTCACCTGACGGTTGCTCTGATTCGCCCTCCCCGCGACCTGTTGCGGTTGGTGGAGTCGACCGCACCACTGGACATCCGCACGCCCGTGGAGGCGGTCGTGGTACTGGAATCCCGGCAGGAGGCCGGCTCCACCCGGTACCGACCGCTCGATTCGGTGCCGCTGTGAGCGCGGCGGCCATGGGTGTCGAACGCCGTATCCTGCGGTCAACTCACGGCGGCCCGGCGCGGGTGGGGAGGAGAACCCGCACCGGGCCGGCCGAGGTCTCGGGCGGTCACGCGCCCGATGCTGCACGAACGAAGACGAAGGGATGTGGCCGTGAGTGACGGGAGCCAGGGGCGCCGCTTGCGCAGTCAGGCGTGGTTCAACGATCCGGAGAATCCGGGGATGACCGCGCTCTATCTCGAGCGGTACATGAACTACGGACTCACGCCCGACGAGCTCGTGTCCGGACGTCCGATCATCGGGATCGCACAGACCGGAAGCGACCTCGCACCGTGCAATCGGATCCACGTGGATCTGGCGGCGCGGATGCGGGAGGGCATCCGTGACGCCGGGGGGGTGGCGTTCGAGTTCCCCGTCCACCCGATTCAGGAGACCGGCCGTCGTCCCACCGCCGCCCTGGACAGGAACCTGGCGTACCTGGGTCTGGTCGAGATCCTGCACGGGTATCCGATCGACGGGGTCATCCTCACCACCGGCTGTGACAAGACCACCCCTGCGGGCCTGATGGCGGCGGCGACGCTCGACATCCCCGCCATCGCCATGAACGGCGGTCCGATGCTGGACGGTCACTGGAACGGCGAGCTGGTCGGGGCGGGAACGGTGCTGTGGGAGGCGCGACGCCTGCACGCCGCCGGCGAGATCGACTACGACGAGTTCCTGGCGATGGCGGCCGCCTCCGCCCCCAGCGCCGGACACTGCAACACGATGGGCACGGCGCTCTCGATGAACGTGCTGGCCGAGGCACTCGGAATGATGCTGCCCGGCAGCGCCTCGATTCCCGCCCCGTATCGGGAGCGAGGACAGATGGCCTATGCCACCGGGCGTCGCATCGTTGCCATGGTCGAGGAGGACCTGAGACCGTCGAAGGTGATGACCCGGGAGGCGTTCGAGAACGCCATCGTGGTGAACTCCGCCATCGGCGGCTCGACCAACTGCCCGGTCCACATCACTGCGATCGCCCGTCACGTCGGTGTCGACCTCGACATCGAGGATTGGCAGACCCACGGTCACGACGTGCCGTTGATCGTCGCCTGCCAGCCGGCGGGGGAGTACCTGGCGGAGGGATTCCACCGCGCAGGCGGCCTACCGGCCGTGATGGGCGAGTTGATCAGGGCGGGCAGGATCCACGCCGATGCGCTCACCGTGAGCGGCGCGACGATGGGCGAGATGCACAACGAGCGCGTGGCGTCGGACCGGCGGGTCATCCGACCCTACGACGAGCCTCTCATGGACGCGGCCGGTTTCGTGGTCCTGGGCGGGAACCTCTTCGATGCCGCCATCATGAAGACATCGGTCATCTCTCCGGCGTTTCGCAAGCGGTACCTGTCGGAGCCGGGGAACGAGAACGTGTTCGAAGGTCGGGCGATCGTGTTCGAAGGGCCCGAGGACTACCACGACCGTATCAACGATCCCGCATTGGAGATCGACGACAGCTGCCTGCTGTTCATCCGCAACTGTGGACCGATCGGATATCCGGGTTCGGCCGAGGTGGTCAACATGCAGCCGCCGGACGCCCTCATCCGGGAGGGGATCGTCGAGCTCCCGACGATCGGCGACGGCCGACAGAGCGGAACATCCGGCAGCCCGTCGATCCTGAACGCCTCACCGGAGGCGGTGACGGGCTCGGGACTGGCGATTCTCCGGACGGGGGACACGGTGCGCATCGACATCACCAGCCGGCGGGTCGACGTGCTGATCGACGAGGCCGAGATGGAGGAGCGGTGGAACGCCTACACGCCTCCGGTGCTCGAGCATCAGACCCCGTGGCAGGAGATCTACCGCAGCATGGTCGGCCAGCTGTCGACGGGAGGCTGTTTGGAGGCGGCCACCCGCTATCAGCGGGTGGGTGTTTCCATTCCTCGACACTCGCATTGACTCTCAGAGGGTTCCGAGTCGCCTGCGGATGGCCAGGCTGACCGGATCTCCCAGCCGGTCGAGCAGCTCCCCGAACGAGGGCTGTCGTTCGACCGCCGCCCACATGAGCCTGTCCGCCCGACTCGACTCCCCGAGCTTTTCCCATTCGATCGCGGCCCAGAAGTCGACCTCGACGCCGTGCCGGAGGGAGCCGGCCAGTCGCAGTTGCATACGGGCCGCCTGCTGGTCTCCCGCCTCGAGCGCCGTCTGGGCGCGCCGCAGGGCCCGGTACGCACGATCGACCTCGACGAGGCGCCGGAGTTCGGCGATCGGCTCCGGATGGTCGGGCACGCTGATGTCGATACCGGCTTCGTAACCTTCGGCGAGTTCTCGGTGCGAGGGGACGATCCGGATCGCGGCCGACTGGCGGCCGCGCAGGTCGCCCCCGGCCAATTCCCCGGCCTCCAGGGCGGTGATCATCCGTTCCGCCAGCGTGCCGTTGGATCCGAGCAGGGCCTCGGCCATGGCAGGCACAACCCGGTCGTTGGCGAGGAGGTTCCCCAAGACCGCCCAACCCTCTCCCACGATGTGCGCCGCCTCTCGGATGCACTCGGCGCCGGTGTGGACCGCGATGCGGCCGTCCGCCGCCAGCAGACCGACCTGCCGATGGTCGGCGTCCGAATCGGTGGAGAGGAGCTGTTCGAGCGCGACGTCGGGGGCGAGGCCCTCGCTGAGCACGTCGAGGCCGCGCCAGCCGTACGAGGGATCGGTGAGGGCTTGGGTCGCCACGGCACCGACGCCGAATCGCACCCACGGCGCCGTGCGGCTCACGTTGAACCAGTGCGATTGCACGGCCACGCCGTAGGCACCCGAGGCGGGATCGCGGACCAGGACCGAATACGTCATCGGCGTGGGAGCGTAGGGTCCGTCAGGCCCCGCCGGTCCCGAGTCCGCCGCCGCCGTCGAGGTGGCACGCCACCCGGTGGGTCGGGGTGGCGTCGAGGAGTGGCGGCACGTCCACGGGACAGGGCTCGAACGCGTACCGGCACCGGGTGTGGAATCGGCACCCGGGGGGTGGGTCGAGCGGGGAGGGAACATCCCCTGCCAACAGGATGCGGGTGCGGGATCGTTCCGTCTCGGGGTCGGGGACGGGAACCGCCGACAGGAGTGCCTCGGAGTAGGGATGGCGGGGCTGGAGGGACAGGGACCTGCGGTCGGCGGTTTCCACGATCTTGCCGAGGTACATCACGGCGATCCGGTCCGAGAAGTGCTCGACGGCCGCGAGATCGTGGGCGATGAACAGGTAGGTCAGGCCGAGCTCGTCCTGGAGGTCTTCCATGAGGTTCATGATCTGGGCCTGAATCGAGACGTCGAGTGCGGCGATCGGCTCGTCGCAGACGATGAAGTCCGGTTCGGTGGCGAGGGCTCGGGCGATGCCCACCCGCTGGCGCTGTCCGCCCGAGAACTCGTGGGGGTAGCGATTCCGATAGTCGGGGTTGAGGCCGACCATCTCGAGGAGTTCTCCCACCCGGCTGTCCCTGGAGGTCCGGGAGTCGGCCAGTCCATGGATCGTGATCGGCTCGGCGACGATGTCCGAGACCGACATGCGAGGGTCGAGTGAGGCGAATGGGTCCTGGAAGATCATGGCGATCCGCCGTCGCAGTGCTCGCAGATCGCCTTTCCCGAGCGCCCGGACGTCGGTGCCGTCGAATCGGATCGATCCTCCGGTCGGCTCCACCAGTCGCAGCAGGGACAGACCGGTCGTGCTCTTGCCGCACCCGGATTCTCCGACCAGCCCGAGGGTCTCGCCTCGTCCGATCTCGAAGTCGACTCCGTCCACCGCTCGAACGGTCCCGGTCTGACGACGCAGTAGCCCCGACCCGAAGACGGGGAAGTGGACCTCCAAACCCTCAACCTGTACGAGAGGTTCAGACATCTGAGTCTCCATACAGTTCTGCAGGTTCGAAATGACAGGCGACCCGGTGACCGGGCAACGGCTCCCGGTACTCGGGCCGTTCTTCGGAGCACCGTTCGACGGCGTGTTCGCACCGCGGTTGGAAGGGACACCCGGGCGGCAGGCGGGCGGGATCGGGCGGCAGCCCGGGTATGGCATGGAGACGTTCCGGTCGGTCGATCCCAGGTGTCGGCAGGCTCTCCAACAGGCCTCTCGTGTAGGGATGGCGTCGCTGCCGATACAGCTCGTCGACAGCCGCTTCCTCCATGATTCGCCCGCCGTACAGCACGACGACGCGGTCGGCGATGCCCGCCACCACCCCCAGGTCGTGGGTGATCCAGATGAGGGCCATTCCCAGTCGGTCCTGGAGGGACTCCATCTCCTCGACGATCTGCGCCTGGGTCGTCACGTCCAGGGCGGTGGTGGCCTCGTCGGCGATGAGGACGTCCGGCTCGCACGAGATCCCGATGGCGATCATCACCCGCTGACGCATGCCGCCGGAGAACTGGTGGGGGTAGTCGTCGATCCGACGCTCCGGTGCGGGGATGCCGACGGTCTCGAGCAGGTCGATGGCGCGTTTCCTGGCTGCTTTGCCGTGGAGTCCGAGGTGGAGTTCGATGGGTTCGATGATCTGGTGACCCACCGTTCGGACGGGATTGAGGGACGTCATCGGATCCTGGAAGATCATGGCGATCTGGTTGCCACGCACGCGCCGGATGTCGCGGTCGCTCATCGACAGCAGGTCAGCGCCGCCGAAGGTGGCCGTGCCCTCCACGCGGGCCGGCGGTGTCGGTAGGAGTTGGAGGAGGGCGAGGCTCGAAACCGACTTGCCCGACCCGGACTCGCCGACGATGGCCAGGGTCTCGCCGCGGTCGACGTGATACGAGATGCCGTTCACGACCCTGGCGACACCGGTGCGGGTACCGAATGACACGGTGAGCTCATCCACGGTGAGGACGCGTTCGGTCATGCCGACGTGCCGCGGGATTCGATGACCGAGCGCTGTTGCGGATCGAGGGCGTCGCGGAGGCCGTCGCCGAGGAAGTTGAACGACATCACCGTGAGCAGGATCGCCAGACCGGGGAACACCGCCATCCACCAGGCGGTCTGGAAGAAGCCGCGTCCGTCGGCCAGCATTCGTCCCCACGCCGGGTCGGGCGGCTGGACTCCGAGACCGAGGAACGACAGCGCTGCTTCGGCGAGGATCGCGAACGCCAGCGACAGCGAGGTCTGGACGATGATCGGCGCCAGCACGTTCGGGAGGATGTGGGACCGGATGATCCTGGCGTCGCTGGCACCGAGCGAGCGGGCGGCGGTCACGTACACGGACTGCTTCACACTGAGGACCGACCCGCGGGTGATGCGGGCGAAGATCGGCGTGTAGACGATGCCGATGGCGACCATCGCGTTGGTGATGCCGGCTCCGAGTGCGGCGAGGATGGCGATGGCCAAGAGGATCGCCGGGAACGAGAACAGCACGTCCATCATCCGCATCAGGATCGAGTCGGTCAGGCGGCCGTAGTAGCCGGCGATCAGGCCGATGGGAACCCCCACCGCCATCGCCAGGCCGACCGAGATCAGGCCGACCTGGAGGGACACCCGGGAGGCGATGATCACCCGGCTGAAGACATCCCGGCCCAAGTCGTCGGTGCCGAACAGGTTCGTCGAACTGGGCGGGGAGAGCCGATTGGGGATGTCCACCTCGTTGACGGTCGCCGGGGCGATCAGGTCGGCGAACACCGCCACGATGACGAGCAACGTGAGGATGCCGAGACCGACCACCGCCAGGCGGTTGCGGAGCACGGTCTCCACGGTGGTGCGGAGCCGCGAGCGGTGCGCCACAGGAGGGGCACCCGCCTCGTGCGCGATCTCAGTCATACCGAATCCTCGGGTCGAGCCAGCCGTACACGAGGTCGACGATGAGGTTGATCAGGAGGAAGACGAAGGCGATGTAGAGCACCGTCCCCTGCAGGACGGTGAAGTCGCGGTCCTGCACGGCCAGGAGCGCCAACCGACCCAGCCCCGGCCAGGCGAATATCACCTCGACGACCACCACCCCGCCGAGCACGAACCCGAGTTGCAGACCCGTCACGGTCACGATCGGGATCCAGGCGTTGGGGAGGACGTGGTCGCGGACGACGCGCATGCGGGACAGGCCCTTGGCGCGGGCTGTGCGGACGTAGTCCTGGTTGAGCGCCTCGAGCACCGCCGACCGCACGAACCGGAAGAGGATCGACCCGGAGATGAGTCCGACCGTCATGGCGGGAAGGATCAGGTGGCTGAGCCAGCCGAGGAACGACTCGGAGAGCGGTGTGTAGCCGGACGGGGGGAGCCACGACAGCGTGAGGGAGAAGAGGAGGATGTACATGATCCCGGCCCAGAAGTCGGGGACCGAGACCCCCACCTGGCTGGCGGTGGTGGCGAAGTAGTCGAGCTTCGATCCGGACCGGAGCGCGGAGATGATCCCCAGCGGCAGGCTCACGGCGAGGGCGATGAAGAGTGCGGCGCCGGCGAGTGTCATCGTGGCCGGCAGCCGTTGCAGCACGATTTCGGTGACGGGCTGCCCGGAGCGGAAGCTGACCCCGAGATCTCCGCGCAAGGCTCCCAGCAGCCAGTTCCCGTACTGGACGAGGATCGGATCGTTGAGGCCGGCGCGCTCCCGCAGCGCGGCATAGATCTCGGGGTCGAACCTCGTCCCGAGGGCGATCCTGACCGGATCGCCCGGGACGAAGTGGATCAGGGCGAACACCACGATGGACACCCCGAAGAGGGCGATGGCCATCTGGCCGATGCGCCTGGCCACGAACCCGGTCACGGAGCGGCACTCCGTGACCGGGTTCGGTCGAGCCTCATCGGCTCACCCGGCGATCCGGGTCTCGACGAAGCGGATGGCGTTGTCGCCGCGCACCTCGTATCCCTCGACCTGCGGACCCCACGCCTGCACGTTCTCGGGGTTGTAGAGGTAGATGTACGAGGCGTCGTCGACGATGAGCCTGGCGGCCTCGTCGTACAGCCCCTTGCGGGCGTCCTGGTCGGTCTCGACTCGTGCCTCGTCCAACAGCGCGTCCACATCGGGGTTGGAGTATCCCTGGAAGTTGAACGTGCCTTCGGAGTGGTGCTGGGCATAGTAGAAGTCGTCGGGATCGATGTTCCCGATCCAGCTCAGCATGAAGGCGTCGAAGTCCCCCTGCCCCTGACGGTCGAGCCAGGTGCCGAAGTCGACGTCGGAGATCTCGACGGTGACTCCGATCGCCGCCAGCTGGCTGGCGATGACCTGAGCCTGGGTGACGGTCTCCGGGAAGTCGGAACTCACCATGAACTCGATGGTGAGGTCGGTCACGCCGGCGGACTCGAGCAACGCCGCGGCGCCGTCGGTGTCTCCGGGGGTGAAGGGGCTGTAGTCGGTCGCCCAGAAGTTGGAGGCCGGGATCGCCGTCTGGTTCGATGTCGCCGCTCCGAACTGCGCCGCCTCCGTGATCACGTCGCGGTCTATCGCCATCGCGATCGCCCGGCGGACGTCGGGATCGTCGAACGGCGCCCGGTTCATGTTGAGGGCGAAGTAGTGGTAGTCGCCACCTGGAACCCGTTCGAGTACCACGGCGGCGTCGCCTCCGAGCGAGTCGAGGTCCTGGGGTGGGACCCCGTCGATCCAGTCGACTTCACCGGTCCGGAGATTGGTCAGCTTGACCGTGGCGTCCGGGATCTGGACGAAGCGGATGCCGTCGAGGTGGGGGAGCCCCTCGTCTGCCCGCCAGTAGTCGGGGTTGCGTTCGAGGACGATCCCCTGGTCGGGGGACTGGGAGACGAACTTGAACGGCCCGGTCCCGATGGGGAACGTGTCGATCGTGCCGTCGTCCACGATCTCCTGGGGGATGATCGCCATCCCCTTGAACCCGCCGATGTTCACGAGGAGGTTCGGGGTGGGGCGGGTGAGGTGGATCTCCACCGTACGCGCGTCGACCGCCACGACCTCCTCGACCGAGGCGAAGCGGAACGAGTTCGCGGCGCCCACGTCCGGATCCATGATCCGGCCGTAGGAGTACACGACGTCGTCGGCCGTGAGCGCCCGACCGTTGTGGAAGGTCACCCCGTCGCGGAGCGTGAACGTCCAGGTGAGGTTGTCGTCGGAGATCTCCCAGCTCTCGGCCAGGGCCGGCTCCATCTGGAGGTCGGGCCCGGGCTGGACCAACGTGTCGTACACGTTCTCGAGCACCTGGAAGCTGGCGTATGCCGAGGTCAGGTGGGGGTCGAGACGGTCCGGATCCGCCCCCTGGGCGGCGACGAGGATCATGTCGCCGTCGGTGCCAGGCTCGGTGGTCTCGCTGGTCGTGGTGGTGGTGTCACCGCCCGGCGGAGCCGTGGTCGTGGTGGTGTCGTCTCCCACGTCGACGCTGTCGCCGCTGCTGCAGGCGGCGAGGATCATCGCCAGTGACAGCAGCAAGGCGAGGGTCCGCCATATGGATGTCTTCTTCATCGTGTATCTCCTCATCAGAAAGAGGGTGGCGTCACGGCGCCGACGATCAGCGCTTCGTGTGCCGTTCGGTTCTCCCACGCATGGGGCTGCGACGCGTCATACGTGATGGCGTCGCCGTCGGCGAGCTCGTGGGTTTCGCCCGCCAAGGTCACGTGGAGTCGTCCGGTGAGAACCAGGACGCACTCCTCTCCGTCGTGACGGAAGGGGTTGGTGAGGTTGTCGAATCCGGCAGGGATACGGGTCTGGAGCATCTCCAGGCGACCGTGGAGGTCCGGGGTGAGGAGCTCGTAGACGAGGCCCTCGGACCCGAACTGGAGCCTGGTGCGTTCGGAGGCCCGCACCACGCCGGAGCGGCTGCGGTGGCGGCCGGCGTCGTCGATGAGTTCCCCGATCTGCACGTCGAGGGCCTGAGCGATCTTGTGGAGGGTGCGATACGACGGGTTGCCGAGTCCCCGTTCGACCTCGCTCAGGATCCCGATGCTGACTCCGGAGGCGGCGGCCAATTGCTTGACCGTGAAGCGTCCCGCCCGCCGCTCTCGGATGATGGCGCCGATGCGGGCGACGCCTTCGCGGGTCGGGTCGGCCGGTGTCTCGGGGTGGTCGTCCGTCATCGGGCTCCGGTGTGGGTGGTGGAGTGGTGGTTCGATAAATCGAACTGAACCCTACCCAAACGAACCGGAATGTGTCGAACGGAAATGCCGTGCACGAACAGACGTTCGATTAGGGTGCGTTCCCACGGCTGGGGTGTGATCGACAGCAACGGAGACAATCGACGTTTCTGTCGCACCCCGGACATACCGTACGAACAGAGCCAGGACTCACGAGGCACGAGCGGGACGACGAGAGGACGAAAGAGATGGAACGGGAGAACGCTGCCGAGCGCACCAAGGCCGTCGAGATGGCGGTGTCCCAGATCGAGCGACAGTTCGGCAAGGGCGCGATCATGAAGATGGGAGATGCCGCCGCCCACAAGGTCGACGTGATCTCGACCGGTGCCCTCTCTCTCGACCTGGCACTCGGCATCGGCGGTGTCCCGCGTGGCAGGGTCGTGGAGATCTACGGACCGGAGTCGAGCGGAAAGACGACGCTGGCCCTCCACGTGGTGGCGGAAGCGCAGCGCAACGGTGGGATCGCGGCGTTCATCGACGCCGAGCACGCCCTCGATCCGATCTACGCCCGCAAACTCGGGGTCGACATCGACGAACTGCTCATCTCCCAGCCGGACACCGGTGAGCAGGCCCTG
>DATHWB010000297.1:0-3936 GCA_035460965.1 Acidimicrobiia bacterium | reverse complement strand
TCGGCATCCGGATCGTGAGGGCAGGGCCGGTCATCAGCCTTCGGGTTGAAGCTGATCCCTTCCTGCGGCCATCTGGGATCCGGGTAGAAGACCTTGATCAGGCCCGTGTTGCCCTTCGAGTTCACGTTGATGCAGTGATTCGGCGGGAGCCCTGCTTCAGCCTCACACGCCCAGGTGCGGTCGTTGTCGTAGAACGGGCCCTTGGGAGGACCCTCGGATGCGGTTGCTACAGCGCTGCCCAACACGCTCATCAGAAGCGCAACGCCAACCACGATGCCGACACGGCGTCTCATACCATCCTCCTCGGTTTCCCCGTGCCTCGTTACCTTCCCCCGGGGCGCAACGCTAGTCCGGCACTGTCCGGGATGGCGCCCGCGTTCCCCTCTCTGATCGTTGACTGTGAGCGGGGGAGGAGCGTCCCAAACGCGGCATCCTTCTGATGACCGTCCAGGTCATCGTCGTACGGCTGGCGGCAAGAAGGGACCTTCGACCCCTGGCTGGGGGACTCTTGGCCCACGACCCGGCAGGGTCGGGATCGGGAGAATGCCGGGATGGACGTTCCCGACGGTCGGTCTCCGGTCGAGTCGCCTGCTCTCCGCGTGTTTGCCGCGCTGTGTGGGCTCACCGCGGCCGGCATCGTGTTGCTCGGTGTGATCGGCCTCGCATCCCCCGGCGAAGAGGCGCCCTCGGCGGCTGCCGCGATGGTGGAGGTCGCGCCGGGCGGGCTGATCGATCCATCCGATGTCCCCGAGCCGGTGGCGGTGTTGTACCGGGCAGCGTTCGAGCATGCCGGGATCTATCAGGCCGTTCCCTGCTTCTGCGGCTGTGAGGCGATGTTGGGCCACCGGCATCTCCTGGACTGCTTCCAGCGACCGGAAGGTGGCTGGGAGGCCCATGCCCTCGGCTGTGGTGTATGCCTCGGTGAAGCCCAGCAGATCGAAGATCTCCTCGCCGGTGGCGTCAGTGATCCCGACTCGATTCGAGAAGCCGTCGTCGCACGTTGGGGCGACCCATACCAGTGAGCAGGTGAGAAATGTCACGCACGAATCGAACCCGGTATCCGCAGCCGGGTGGACGCCCCCGTCGACGACGAGATGTCGGATACGCAATGGTGGCGCTGGTAGCGGGAGTCACTGTCGTCGCTGGGGTGTTCCTCGGATCGGGTGGTACGTCGAACGTCGAGGGTGGCATCACAGTCCCCGTGACGGCCTCAGAGGTGGTGCAAGGTGGGGGTCTCGTCGTGGAGGGCGCCCGGGTCGATCTCGGGACGGTGCCGCTCGACGTCACCGTGACGCCGACATGGACAATCACCAACACGTCGTCGGAAGTGGTGCGACTGGGCGAGCCACATGCCAGCGTGGTCGAGGGATGCTGTCCCGGACCGATCACCCTGTCCGCCTTCACCCTCGAACCGGGGGAGTCTTCGGTCATGGCCTTTCCCCTGCAGATGCATGCGGGAATGGACGGACCCCATGACTTCGACCTTCACGTGCCCTTCGGCGACTCCGCCGACTACCTCACACTCAAGGTCGTCGGGACCTTCAGCGGCTGACGTTCATCTGCCCCAGAAGTCGCTTCATCTCTGCGATCTCGCGTTCCTGGGTGGCGACGATGTCTTCGCAGAGGTCGAGGATCTCCGGACTGGTCAGGGCCGCCTCCTCGCACATGACGATGGCGCTGGAGTGATGCGGGATCATCGAGCGGAGGAACTGATCGTCGCCCACTCCGGTCTGCAGTCGGCTCATGGTGAAGATGACGACGAAGAGCCCGATGAACCCGCCGATCAGGTAGAGGTTGCGGCGGCGGTCGGGATACATCGAGCGCATCACGACCAGCATCACGACCACCATCGGGGCCGACATCATCAACGCCATGTAGGCCCTGTTGATGTTCGGGTAGAAGTGGTCGAGGCTGTCTATCAGGGCATAGGTCAGAAGGAACATCACCACGGTGTTGATTCCGATGGCGATGGCCAGTTTCCGATAGCTGTCGGTCATCTCGTCCTCGTCTGGCACCGACGTCCGTATACCCGCCGGACGTGGGCCCTAACCGCTCCGGTGGCCGCGCCGCCACTGCCGTGTCGGACGGTATGACCGGGTGAAGGTCCCCGTACCCAGGGTTCCTGGGTACGCCGGCGTACCTTCTAACCCTGGGTACGCGTCGGAAGGCGGGCGCGGGTACGGTCCGGTGGTCGGTTGTGGTCAGGGGAAAGGATCGATCCGATGCGCATCAATCATCAGGTGGTGGTGTTCGACGCGGCGGACCTGGACGCCGAGAGCGCCTTCTGGGCGGGGGTGCTGGACGGGATCATCGACGTCGACGACGGCTGGCACATGGTCATCGTCGACGGGGAACCGCGCATCGGCGTGCAGCTGGCACCGAATCACGTCCCTCCCCAGTGGCCCGACGGGATGCCGCCGCAACAGATCCATCTCGACCTGTGGGTGGACGACTTCGCCGAGGCCCACGCCCGGGTGACGTCACTCGGTGCCACGGTCCTGAAAGAGGCAGCCGCAGACGCCACCTTCGACAACTTCCAGGTGTACGCAGACCCGGCCGGGCACCCATTCTGCCTGTGCTGGGTCCTCTCTGAGAGGGACCGCTGAGTCCGCTGCAGATCCCCGCGTTTGACCGGGGAGGCGGCCGGGTACGAGTGCTGGATGGAGGACCGACCGACCGTCGCAGTGGCGGAATCGTGCACCGGGGGCCTGCTCGCTTCCGAACTCGCCGCCACACCGGGGAGCGGTGACTGGTTCGTCGGGGGCGTGGTGGCGTACGACTCCTCCGCCAAGTACCGGCTCCTCGGGGTCCCCGAAGGCCCGGTCATCTCGGCCGGGGCCGCGGCGGCCATGGCAGGCGGCGTTCGGGCGCTCATGGGAGCCGAGATCGGCATCTCCACCACCGGGGTCGCCGGACCGGACAGCGAGGAAGGCCTGCCGGTCGGACTGGTGTTCATCGGCGTCTCCCATCCCGGAGGTACGCACACTGTCGAACTCGACATCGACGGCGACCCCGACCAGGTCAAGGCCGCCGCGGTGGAGCGGGCACTGGAGGAACTGGCGCTGGTAGGTCGGAAGCTCGTGACCATCGACCCGCCGGCGCCCAGTCGGGGTTGGATCGACCAACCATCGGGTATCAGTCCGTGTGATCGGAGCCGTAACGAGCATTGAACCGCGGTCCCGCTGATGCGGGCCATCACCGTGATCCTGTCCGGCGCCGTCGGCTTCCTGATCGGGGTGGCGCTGCAAGCTCCGGGAGGCGGGGTGGCGTTCACCGATTGGCGGGGTCCGGTGGCGTCCCTGACGACGATGGGCTTCTTCGGGGGAACTGCATCCGGGCTCGGGCTCGACGAGGAGCCGATCCGACGAGGCATCGCCGGATCGGTGGTCGGTGGTTCTACCGGACTGGTACTCGGACTGGCCGGCTCCGGGATCGTGCTCACGGCAGTGGTGGGTGCGGTGCTGGTCGCCTCGCTGGTGGTCGGGAAACGAGAGTGAGCCCACCAGAACGTACCGGCGGCCTTCACGCGGGCTCCGAGCGCAGCTTCGACATGGTCGACTCCGCCCGCTGCAGCCACACGCCCGTGCGCGAACGGCGCCAGGCACTCCCGAGCCGACCGTCGTGGAAAGCATCGACGACGGTCGGATGGACGTAGGCGTCACGGCAGACCTCCCGGGAGTTGCCCAGTCGTTCCGCGGTGGCGTCCAGCGCTTCGAGGACGATGCGATCCGGGTCCTCGCCGGTCCTGGTCGCCAGCTCGTGGGTGGCCGTCGTCGACGCACCCCAGGTCCGGAAGTCCTTGGCGGTGAAGCGCCCGCCCATCGCCGCGGCGAGATAGTCGTTGACATCGCCCGATCCGATGGAAGAGACCGAGTCCTCGGTCGTGTAGCTGAACAGTGACTGCCCGGAGAGTTCCTCGCAGCGGGCGATCAGCGT
>DATHWB010000296.1:0-8697 GCA_035460965.1 Acidimicrobiia bacterium | reverse complement strand
GAGGCAGGGTTGGCGGGGACCGAGACGGTCCTGAGCCCGGCTCAACGACGAGCGGCCGGCCTGGTCCGCTCCGGCAGCGCAGTGCTCTCGATGGGCAGGTTCATCGCCTGGATCGCCGCCGCCGCCATCGTGGCGGCGGTCGTGGCGATCGCGGTCCGCCCCGATCCCGTCGAGGTGCCGGTGGCGGCACCGACCACGACCGCAGTCACCACCACCACCATCCCGCCGCTGCTCGAGAGGATCGTGGAGGCTCCTGCCGACCTGGGAGGCCAAGCCCCGTTCGCGGGCGGGGACACCCGCAATGCGGTGTTCGCGGCCGAGATCGGTGAGCCGACCGGGATCTACTGGTCCGGAACCACGACCGGGTTCATACGTTCCGAACCGGTCTTGCGGGGCCGTGGCCTCTACCTGGGCGACTCGGAGGGCTGGGTCTACGGACTGGACGTGCTGCAGGGTGGCGGCACCGTGTTCGAGAGCCGGATGTCGGGGGCGATCGACGTGTCGCCCACGGTCGAACAGGTCGATTTCGGCCAGGACGCCCAGGGGAAGGTCCTGGCATTCGGCGGCGACGACCGCGGCAACCTGTTGGTACGGCACGTCAACGACACCGAGGGCGAGGTGTTCACCCGCAACCTCGGCTCGCCGATCTCGGGACCGCCATTGGTTCGGGCCTCATCCCTGATCGTCGCCACGCAGGAGGGGGTTCTCTACGAGTTCCTCCCCAGCGACGGAAACGAACTTCGACGCTTCCCCGAGGAGGGAACCGTCGAAGGCGGATTCGAGGGCCCGATGGCGGCTGCGGACGGCGTGATCTATGCCCGCACCGGGGAGGGAGCCGTCGTCGTGATCGACGAGACCACCTTCACCGAGATCTGCACGGTGTTCTCGCCTGCGGCGCGTGCCACGACCCATCCGGTGGTGGCGGACGGACTCTGGTACGTGGGTACGTCCGCCCGCAGCGTGCGCGTCTTCGGAGCCGGAGGATGCTCCGACTCGGCCGTGGGGTCGCTCCAGATCGACACACCGGTGGCATTCGCTCCCGTCGTCGTCGACGGCGTGCTCTGGGCGGTGGCCGATGCGGTGCTGTTGCCCCTCGAGGTGGCCACGGGTCAGAGCATCGGCTTCGTCGTGTCGGTGGGCGGGGCGTTCACCGCCCCACCGTTGATCACGGGCGACCTGGTCCTCGTGGCCGTCGAGTCGGGAGAGTTGGTGGCGGTGTCGCGAACGGACGGAAGCGAGCTGTGGCGGGTGGCATTCGGCGCACCCGTCCGGACCCGGCCGGTCGTCGCCAACGACCTGGTGCTCGTTGCCACCGCCCGCGGCGATCTGATCGCTCTCGCCGCCCCTTCGTCCTGACCGCTCCCGGCTCATCTCACGGCGCTCCGTACACTCCCGCCCGTGTCCGTCGCATCGAGAGTCAGAGTGTTGGTGGGCCCGGCCGCGGCGGCGGGATCCCCTCGCCGAACCGGGGCAGCACCGACTGGTCCCGCAGCGCGATGCATCCGAACGAGGCTGCGGTGAGCCGCCTGGCGCTCGGCCTGCTCCTGGGCATGCTGACGGCCGCCTGCACGGGGAGCGGAGGGTCGCCCGTCACCACCGCCACGACCACCCTCGCTCCCACCACCACGACCGCCCCCGTGACCACCACCACGCTGGCCGACTGTTCGCCGCGCGACTCACCGGCGCCGGAGACCCTCGAGGCCGCACCCGTCAGCGACATCTCCGTGACGCTCAGCGAGCTCCGCTTCGATTGCGCCCACCAGGCGATCGTCACCGCCGACAGCCTCCCGGCGATCAGAGCCGGCGTGGCCATCGGCGCGGAAGAAGGGCTGCCTGTCCTCGTCGAGGGCAGCGGGGTGACCGCCGAACTCGTGCGACTCGGTGTCGGATCGGTGCGATGGGTGGGGCCGGATCCCGCCCCGCCGTTCGCGGTCGACACGACGGTGGTGACTCCCGCCGAGGTCACCGCGATTCCCCCGGTGCATCCGGCGGACCCCGATGCGGTGTGGGTACTCGGAGGCGACCCCAACGCCGCCCCCCTGCTCGAGGCGCTGGCCTCCCTTCGCGGTGAGGGCTTCGTGGACCTCTCCGGCCTCGACGACATCCGCACTGCGGACCCCGACATTCTCTCCCTGCTACGAGGACGACCCGCCATCGCCGTCGCCCTCGATTCCGAACAGGCTTGGCAGCTCGCCGTCGTGCAGCAAGGCCTGGAACTCCCCGGAGGCGGGTACACGTTCGACGGGAAGCGCCTCGTGGCGTTCTACGGGAACCCCACCACTCGCGCACTCGGTGTGCTGGGTGAGCAGGATCCGGCAGCCACCCTCGACCGGATGATCCCCATCGTGGAGGAGTATTCGGCAGACGGTCTCGAGGGAGTTCCCACGTTCGAGATCATCGCCACCATCGCCTCCGCCCAGGCTGGAGCGGACGGCGACTACTCCGAGGAGATGTCCGCCGACACGCTCAGACCGTGGGTCGACTTCGCCGCCGAACACGGGATCTACGTCGTCCTCGACCTGCAGCCGGGCCGAACCGACTTCCTCACCCAGGCACAGCGGTACGAGGAGTTCCTGCGCCTTCCCCACGTCGGGCTGGCGCTCGACCCGGAGTGGCGACTCGGACCGAACCAGGTCCATCTCCGCCAGATCGGCACCGTCGACACCGCCGAAATCAACCAGGTGTCCGCCTGGCTGGCGGGGATCGTCCGCCAGGAGCGGTTGCCGCAGAAGCTGCTCCTGGTCCACCAGTTCCGCCTCTCGATGATCACCGATCGGGAAGGGTTGGAGACCCCTCCCGAGCTGTTCACGGTGATCCAGATGGACGGACAGGGACCGCTCCCCACCAAGTACGAGACCTACTCGGCGATCACCGCAGGTCAGGAAGGGGTGGGCTGGTCTTGGGGCTGGAAGAACTTCTACGACGAGGACTCACCGATGGCCACCCCCGCCGAGGTGCTGGCGGTCGAACCCGTCGTCGTGTTCGTCTCGTTCCAGTGAGGGACGGTTGACCCCGACGGGAACCGGAGCGTCCCACTCCTCCCAGTATTCGGCTGCCCGTTGCAGGAATCGGGCAGCGGGCTCCGCGTACACCCGCCGCCCGAGGCTCGAGGCCGCCGACTGCAGTTCGACTCGGCGGTGCTGCACGATCGCCACCAGCAACGATCGCTCCAGAGGATCGGAGCACAGCTCGGGACGGGCAGCGAGGAGTCGAAGGAGCTCCGCCAGGTCGTGCTCTTCGCCGAGCAGTTCACCGAGACGGGCGAGTGCGATGGCGTGGCCACCGACCAGGTCCGGGAAGATGGGCGTGAGCAACTCCAACTGGTGACGCAGGTACTTCGCCCGCTTGCGCCAGGCGTGGAAGTTGTCCGCGGTGGGGCGACGCAGCGCCTCTCCCATCTCCTGGCGTCCCCGGCCGTAGGTGCGAGCGAGGCCGTCGGCCACGGATCGGAAACGATGGCGGACGACGGCCATCCCGTGTGCGGCGGCGGACTCGGGATCGACCGGCCAAGCCGCGTATCGGGCCCTCGCAGAGCGGAGCGAGTACACCACCTTGCGCCACTCGCCCGACTCGAGGGCAGCGGCATGCACGAGGATCCGGCGCTGGTGGAGGCGATCGGACAACTCGGCGAACGCGGCGGGGTCGAGGTGCCCCGAGAATCGATCGCGAAGGAGATCCAGCGACACCGCATGGACATGGGCGTCCCGGAGCGGAGACAACACCCGCGCCGCGTCGCGGAGGACCGAGTTCTCGATCGAGTAGCGGTCGTGTCCGATCTCTCGGCGTACGAGACGGAGCATCGCCCTCAACCGCTTCGACGACTTGCGCACCTCGTGCACCGCCGCGTCGGTCGGTCCCTCCGCCAATGCGTGCAACGCCAGATCACATTGCTCGACCGCCACCCGCCGCAGGGCGAAGACGAGCGGCTCGCGGTCCCCGATGGCGAAGCCGATCGGCACCGATGGGAGGAAACGTGACTCGGTCGCGGGGAACGTGGTCGAGACCGGGTGCATCGGACCGATCGTATCGCCCGCCTGCCTGCTCAGTCCTGATTGCGCAACTGTTGCGCCACCCGGCCGAGCTCGCGCTCGAGGAAGATCCGCACGTCTCCCTCGACGGACTGCCGGGTCAGCGCTTCTCGCATGCACCGCACCCATTCGTCGGCGGCGAACTGGTCGATGGCGAAGGGGGCGTGTCGCATGCGCAGCGCCGGATGTCCACGCCGCTCCCAGTAGAGCGGCGGCCCTCCCATCCAGCCGCTCAGGAACTCGTAGAGCTTCTCCCGCGAGACGGTGGTGTCGCGGGGGAGCATCGCTCGCAAGACCGGAGATGTCTCCTCGACGACGTCGTAGAACGACCACGCCAGTCGTTGCACACGATCGTCGCCACCCAACTCCTCGAAAGGGGTGGCGGCGTCGCCCCATGGATGCCGCCCGGCGGGTGTGGGTCCGATCTGCATGAGGTGTCAGGCTATCGGCTGCCGGCGACCTACCGTCCGAGCATGGAGAGTGCCGGGCTGGTCCCGTATCGCCGGACTCCTCGGGGTATCGAGATCCTCATCGCCCATCCCGGCGGCCCGTTCTGGGCGCGTCGACACGAGGGGTCGTGGTCGATCGTCAAGGGCGAGGTCGAACCGGGGGAGGACCCGCTGACGACTGCTGCGCGCGAATTCTTCGAGGAAACGGGCTGGCACCTGGCGACCGACGATGCGATCCCCGTGGGCGAGGTGGTCCAGAAGGCGGGCAAACGGGTTCGCGCCTGGGCGGTCGAAGCAGCAGCACTCGATCCCTCCGCCCTGCGGGCCGAGCGGATCACCGTCGAGTGGCGCGGGAGGTGGATCACGTTTCCCGAGATCGACGAAGTTCGCTGGTGCGACCGCCAGGAGTCCGCCCGGCTGCTGAACCCGGCACAGGTGCCATTCCACGACCGCCTGATCGGCGTGCTCGACGGTGGTCGATAGCCTCCAACCGCGGGTACGGTCTGGGCATGACGGAGATTCCCCGCAGTGAGGACGAATGGCGGGTTCGACTCGACCCCGATCGCTTCCGCGTCCTGCGTGAGGGAGCGACCGAGCGGCCGTTCAGCGGGGCCTACGTCGACGAGAAGCGGACCGGTACCTACGGGTGCGCCGGCTGCGGAACGGAGCTCTTCTCCTCCGACGCCAAGTACGACTCCCGTTCTGGCTGGCCGAGCTTCTACGAGGCCCTGGACCCGTCGAAGATCGAGGAGCGGACCGACACCTCACACGGCATGGTCAGAACGGA
The DNA here is from genome assembly GCA_035460965.1 of Acidimicrobiia bacterium. Lineage (GTDB taxonomy): Bacteria > Actinomycetota > Acidimicrobiia > Spongiisociales > ZC4RG35 > DATHWB01. The sequence continues at coordinate 3,433 of DATHWB010000296.1, read as the reverse complement.
GATCGTGTGCGCCGCATGTGGGGGCCACCTCGGACACCTGTTCCCGGATGGACCCGCCCCAACCGGCCTCCGCTACTGCGTGAACTCACTCAGCCTGGAACTCGATCCGGAGGCGTAATCGCGCCGAGCCCGTTCGAGGACCTGCACGAGGTCGCCATCGACGATCCGGGGCGGCGACACGCCGGTCACGTCCAACACATGGTGGACGACTTCGTCTTCGGACCTGCGCTCTGCTCGCAAGGACCGGAGCAGACCGTTCATCGCGGTGTTCTCGGCGAGGACGTCGAAATGGAGGGTGCCCACGCCCCGGGCCCGGGCGCTCACCGCCAGTACTCCGATCAAGAGCCTTCCGATCCCTCGCCGCTGGTGTGAATCGAGCACCGTCAGTGCCACATCGGCGGCCGTGGGATCCGCGGCGAAGCGCACCCAGCGCCCCACCGCCACGGCATCGTCGCCGTCGATCACTCCCCAGGCCACGTGGTCGTGGTGATCGACCTCCGACAGATAGGCCAGTTGGCGAGGAGAGAGGTGATCGGCGGGGGCCAGGAACCGGTGGTAGCGAGCGCGCGGAGACAGTTGGGCGAAGCCCTGTTCGATGAGCTGTCGGTCCTCGGGAGTCACCGGTCGCAGCCGCACCCGTGAGCCGTCGGGCAGCAGGGCGGTCACCGACTCAGGTGCGTTGGTGTTCATTCCCGACCTCCTGGTTGAGGGCCGCAGCGTCCGTGGGCCTCCGGGCCCACGGCAGCCGACGAGTGCCGGGCAGACGGGAGACTGCTTGCAGAATCAAGCATATCGCATCCTGTCGCGCATCGGCCACCTACCGTGGGTCCATGACGTATCGCATCCTCACCGTGTGCCTCGGCAACATCTGCCGGTCGCCCGCCGCCGAAGCGGTGATCCGCGCCAAGGCAGCCGCAGCAGGCCTCGATGTCGAAGTGGACTCGGCGGGAACCGGCGCCTATCACATCGGCGAGTCCCCCCACTCCCAGTCCGTTGCGGCGGGACGGCGGCGCGGGTACCCCGTGGTCGGTCGTGCCCGCCAGCTCGACACGGGAGACTTCGAGCGGTTCGACCTGATCCTCACGATGGACGAGTCGAACCTCCGCAACGTGCGCCGGCTGGCGCCGCCCGACGCCACCCGAATCGAGCCCATCATGTCGTACGGATCGACCGGAGTCGACGAGGTCCCCGATCCATGGGGAAGGCCGGACTCCGCCTACGAGCACATGTACGACCTGTTGGAGGACGCGGTGGACGGGCTGATACGTGACCTGGGCGGTCAGTCGGAAGGTCGACGCCAGAACGACACCAACTGAACCGCAGCCAACCCGATACCTGACAGGGCCACGAGCAGTCCCGTCCAACCGTTCAGCCGATCCTCCAGTCCCAGCAGGGCATCGACCGACCAGGGCCCGGCTCCGTGGGTGGACACCGCGATCGCCGCCAGTGCCAGCGTGACGACGAACTCGTAGCCCTCGTCGGGACGTCGAAACACGAAGAACCCGGCGAAACGGTGGATGGACCAGAAGGCGACCGTCGTCACGGCCACCACCCCCATGGCGCCGACAGCCGTGAGCAGCCCCGCCACCAGCGACGCCCCGATGGCGAGCTCTCCGTACGCGGACACGCGAGCCTGCACCGGGGCGAACCGGAACCCCTTCTTGGCGAACCACGAGGCGGTGCCGTCGAGCGAGCGAGCGTGGTTGAGCCCGTGGGCGAGCATCACCACGCCGACCCACACGCGGGCCACCGTCATCACGAGGTCTGTCGGGTCCATGCCGTCTCCCGGTCGTCCCCCTCAGGGTCTCACGGTTCCAGCGCCACCGCCAGCACCTCGTCGATGGTGGACACGACGTGGAACGTCATCTCGTCCCGCACCTTCTCGGGCACGTCGTCGAGGTCGGCCTCGTTGCGACTCGGCACGATCACCTCCGTGAGACCCGCCCGATGGGCGGCCAGCACCTTCTGCTTGACGCCTCCGATCGGCAGAACCTTGCCCTGCAGTGTCACCTCGCCGGTCATGCCCACCTCCGCCCGCACCTTGCGGCCGGACAGCAGCGACACCAGGGCGGTGGTCATCGTGACCCCGGCCGAAGGGCCGTCCTTGGGGACCGCTCCGGCTGGGACGTGCAGATGGACCCGCCCATCGAGGGCCTCGTTGGACACCCCCAGGCGATCCGCGTTGGACTCGATGTACGACACGGCGATGCGGGCGGACTCCTTCATCACGTCCCCGAGTTGACCCGTCAGGGTGAGGCCGCGCTCCCCGGGGGTGGCGGAAGCCTCCACGAACAGCACGTCACCACCTGCCCCGGTGACCGCCAGGCCCGTGGCCACGCCCGGAACGTCGGTACGATCCTTCGCCTCGTCCTTCCAGACCTTGGGCTTGCCCAGGTAGCGGACCAGGTCGGGATCGTCCACCACAACCACCCCGTCGCTCCCCGACTTCGCAACTTCGGTGGCGACCTTCCGGGTGAGCTTGCCGAGTTGGCGCTCCAGGCTGCGGACACCCGCCTCGCGGGTGTAGCGGTCGACGACGGCGGCCAGCGCCAAATCCGTCACCGAGATCTCCTCGGGTTCCAGTCCGGCTCCGCGCACCTGGCGGGGAAGGAGGTGATCACGGGCGATGTCCACCTTCTCGGCATCCGTGTACCCGTCGATCCGGATGACCTCCATACGGTCCAGCAGCGGTGCCGGAATCGACTCGACGACGTTGGCCGTGGCGACGAAGACGACCTCGGAGAGATCGACGTCGAACTCCAGGTAGTGGTCGCGGAAGGTGTGGTTCTGGGCGGGGTCGAGGACCTCGAGCAGCGCCGAGGACGGATCCCCTCGCCAGTCGTTGCCCACCTTGTCCATCTCGTCGAGGAGGAACACGGGATTCATCGATCCTGCCTCGATGAGGGCGCGCACGATTCGACCCGGCCGGGCACCGACGTAGGTGCGGCGGTGCCCGCGCACCTCCGCCTCGTCCCGAACGCCTCCCAGCGCCACTCGGACAAAGGACCTGCCGAGGGCGCGCGCAACCGACTCACCGAGCGAGGTCTTGCCGACACCGGGAGGCCCGACCAGCAGGAGGATCGCGCCGTCGCGGTTGTCGTCCTTGTCCAGGCCGCGCTCCTTGCGCAGCTTGCGCACTGCCAGGTACTCGACGATCCGCTCCTTGACGTCGACGAGGCCGGTGTGGTCGGCGTCGAGTACCGCCCATGCCTCGTCGAGGCCGAGCCGGTCCTCGGTGCGCTGTTCCCACGGGATGTCGAGAACCGTGTCGAGCCACGTGCGGATCCAGGAGTGCTCCGGTGACTGCTCGCTCATGCGCTCGAGCCGATCGACGTCCCGCGTGACCGCCTCGAGCACGTTGTCGGGGAGAGTCCGCTCGGCGAGTCTCGCCCGGTACTCCGAGCCGGGATCCGCTTCGTCGCCCAGCTCCTTA